>CANGTM010000113.1 GCA_947456825.1 Chitinophagaceae bacterium | reverse complement strand
TCCGCCTGATGGATCTCTACGGCCGCTTCTACTCGGTGATCGATATTGCGTACCATCCAATCGGCAGAGGAGATAAATATCTTTTCTTTACCCCCATGGTTAAATATCATCACACGCGCATGTTCCAGGTACTCATCTATAATGCTTATTGCATAGGGACGAATTCCCCTTTTTGACAGCGGAAAATTTGGGCAATAAACACCCCTGACAATTAGGTTGATCACTACCCCGGCAGCAGACGCCTTATTCAATAACCGAATGAGCTCACTATCGCTCAGGGAATTGACCTTAAGTGTAAGAGAGGCTTTCTTACCAGCCTTAGCCTGTTTGATCTCGAATTCGAGTAACTGTATCAATTTTTTTCGCATCGAAACAGGTGCCAGCAACAACGTACGACACTTTTTAAGTGGCATCATTCCCCTTCGCCAGTTAGACAGATATTCAAATACCCGTGCCGCATCGCTCATTATGGAAGACGAGGCCGTCAACAGGCAATGATCGGCATATACCTTGGCAGAGGACTCATTTAAATTACCCGTGCTCACAAATCCGTAGCGGATGCGCTTGCCTTTTTGAAGGCTAGTAATAACGCATAGTTTGGCATGCACCTTCATATGGGGCATTCCTAACAAAACGATGATACCCTCTTCTTCTAAAATCGTTTTCCATTCCAAGTTGGCCTCCTCATCAAAGCGAGCCTTTAACTCGAGCATAACGGTAACGCGCTTACCATTTCTTGCTGCATTGATAAGGGCATGGATGATCTTAGACTCCGATGCCAACCGATAAGCGGTAATCTGGATGCTTTCGACGGTGGCATCCATGGCAGCCTCCCGGAGTAAATCTATTAATGAATTAAAGGAATGGTAGGGAAAATGCAACATGATATCTCGTTGCAATACCTGATCGGTAACGCGCAACTTATTGCGAAGGGCCGGATGGGTAAAAGAAGCCTTACGCTGCAACACCGGTGGAAGCACCGATGGAAAGTCCATAAAGTGCCTGAAATTATGAATACGCCCACCAGGAATAATTGCGCTTTTCTTAGTTAATCCCAACCGACCGATCAGGTACTGCAACAGACCGTTATCCATCTCCTTATCATAGACAAAACGAACCGGCTTCCCCTTACGGCGATTCTTGATACCCTTAGCCATTTTCTCCACGAAACTCATCGAGATATCGTGATCGATCTCGAGTTCGGCGTCTTTGGTTACCTTAAAAAGCCACGCTTCGAAAATATCGAAATCGAAATACGGAAAGATCTTGGGAAGGTTATATCGAATAATGTCTTCGAGTAAAATAATATGGCGTTGCCCGGGGCGAGAGGGTAACTGCACAAAGCGTCCGACTGACTTTACAGGGACTTCGATCAAGGCATATTGATCTTGATAGGCCGTGTTCTTTTTACGCATCAATACCCCCAAATAAATGCTTTTATCGCGGATGTAGGGCAACTGCGGCAACGACTCAATCATGAGCGGAATGATGTTATTACGCACTTGCGATTCAAAATAATCACTTACGAAATGTTGCTGCTCTTTGTTTAGCTGCTTTTCGGTACGTAAAAAAACAGATTGCTCCTTTAACTCAACTTGTATATTTCTCCAAATACGCTCAAACTCATTTTGCTGCCTAAGTACGATGGTCTGAATCTCATCTAAAATAGCCTGGGGATTTTCCTCAAAATAAATATTGAGTTTTTTTCTTTTTTGCGAATAGTCAGACATACGCTTGAGCGTTGCCACTCGTACACGAAAAAACTCATCGAGGTTATTAGAAAAAATACCCAGAAAACGAATTCGCTGTTGAAGCGGAACCGTGGGATCATTGGCCTCTTGCAGCACCCGGCCATTGAAACTTAGCCAGCTGATGTCACGTGGAATAAGCTGTTTGGTATTAGCCATTCATCCAAAACTATCACAAACGAGTCTGCAACAAGAGTCCCTTACGAATAATTAATAATTGTTTCACATTAAGCAAAGAAAAAAACCGGCCCTTGTTCAACTGGTTATCAGCTAATTACATTTTTTCTTTCACCCACCTCATCGTAGAGGGTATGGATGAGCCCGTCGGCCAACCCAATCTTGGGAACATAGATCTCCTCGGCATCTGACCACCGCATGGCATTGATATAAACTTGCAAGGCCGGAACAATAACATCGGCTCGGTCTTCGCGAAGACGGTATCGTTGCATGCGCTCCGCCAACGTGAGTTCACCAAACTCTTTATGGTATTCTTTGAGCAAATCCAGATGCAGCGGCTTACCCTCCTTTCGTTTAGACAAATTAAATACTTTATTGATATTACCTCCCGAGCCAATAGCCGTTACATGATGATGACCCCGGGTCTTTTGTCGCAAGAAATCTTTCATTTCTTCCCAATCCTGCTGCTTTACCTGGTCCTTTAATAAGCGTATGGTCCCTATATTGAAAGACTTTTTAAAGACCAGGGCGCCATCACTAAAAAAGGTCAGCTCGGTACTGCCTCCACCCACATCGATATAGAGATAAGACTCCCCGCTATCCATATAATCGGCCACATGATTCTCATAGATGAGGGTAGCCTCCTCTTCCCCGCTGATCACTTTTATCGAAATCCCCGTCTCGGCTTTGACCCGCTGCAATACCTGGGTGGCATTGGTGGCATCGCGCATGGCAGAAGTAGCGCAAGCCTTTACATGCTTTATCCCATAGACATCAAGTAATAAGCGATATGCCTTAATGGTCTTACAAAGCTGTTCGATCTTTTTAGCAGAGATTTCTCCTTTCTCGAACACATCGAATCCTAAGCGTAAAGGAACGCGTACCAGTACCGTCTTGATAAACTCGGGCTTACTGTTGGGGTACTCGACCACATCGGTTACCAGAAGGCGGGCAGCGTTACTGCCAATATCTATGGCGGCGAGTTTCAAATCAATAAACATTAAGCACTGCAATATATATAATCTACTTAGCCGTTGGAATAATTTTAGTCACATCCATTAGGCATCAGAAAGTGAGTTTACGATTACATAACATGCCGTTAATCTGGGGGTCATACAGCTATACTTACTTTGATAAACAC
>CANGTM010000112.1 GCA_947456825.1 Chitinophagaceae bacterium | reverse complement strand
TATAGCTACTATGGTCGGGATGCCATGGTGATACCCGAGGTGTTATCAGACAACGCCACGCGTAGTGTACGCACGGGCAACCGATATACCGGTATGAATACCATGACCCACACGGCCACCGATGCCAACGTCGGTCGCTTTTGGGATCAGTTATATCGAATAGTCGTTAATTCCAACGCTATTATTGCCAACGAAGAGAAGCTAAAAGGCATTGTAGCTCCGCTCGAGTTGCCCGAGCTGACCCAGCTGATCGGAGAAGCTTATGCTGTTCGGGCCATGGTGTATTTCGATCTGGCCAAGTTCTTTTCTCGCCCTATCAACTTTACCGCCGATGGGTCTCATCTTTGTGTGCCCTTGGTATTGAATCCGGTCACATCGGTCGCCGAGGTGACGTATCCTGCTCGTGCCACATCAAAGCAGGTCTACGAGCAGATCGAGAAAGATCTCGCAGCTGCTCTTGAGCGTTTGCCTGCTACCGGAAACGTGATCGTTAACGGAGTTGCCAATGCAACATGGCAGAAGATCCGTTTTAACCGTTTTACCACGCTGGCCCTGCGCGCGCGCATAGCCATCTTTAAGTCCGATTGGCCTACGGCGGTGACTGCCGCCACCGAAGTGATCAACTCGGGACGCTATTCGCTGTACAGTTTTGCAGGAATGGTTCAAGAGTTCAGAACGGTGGGTAACACCGAGTCGATCTTAGAGGTAGCCAATAACACCAACGATAATCCCGGCACCGATTCATATGCGTATCTCTGCAGCCAACAGGGATATGGCGAAGTATTAGGCACGCGTCAATCCATGAATAGTCGCAGCACCGGTACTACGCTTTCTACCTTTAGGGCTTTGTACGAAGCGTATAGTGCTACCGACGTTAGAAGGCAATTTGTAGAGTTGGGCAATCGTAACTCATTAGGGGGCGAGGTCAACGTACCGTTGGCACTTAAGTACGTGAACATCTCCACGTATCTCGAGAATACCAAGGTCTTGCGCTTGGCAGAAATGTATCTGTCCAGAGCAGAGGCACTGGCGAGACAAGCAGCGCTTAGCGGCGATCAGGCTGCCTTAACTAACTCGTTGGCCGATCTTAATTTGCTGAGAGCTCGCCGTGACACGGCTACCGGCAGTCGACCGCTGCAAGTTAGTTTGTTGCCCACACCACCCGTTGGGCAGATCAGCATTACCGCTTATTTGGATACGATCATGCTCGAACGCCGAAGAGAATTCGCGTTAGAGGGACAGCGTCTCTTCGACCTAAACCGCACGCGCACCAATTACGTAAAGATCAGTAGTGCCGGTAATGCGGTTTCTCGACTTATCGACTACAACGCCATCACCAGTAGTTTGTATAACCGTACCATCCTGCCCTTGCCGGTGGGAGAGGTGCAGGCCAATACCAACCTGATTCAAAATCCGGGATTTTAACCTGTCAACCAGTATTCATTTAAGACGTGACATATCTGCATTCATATAAGAGCAATGAGGCGCACCGGTTAGTGACATCGGTATGCCGCTGGGTGACAGCAAGAGTCGAACAGGGCGTAATTTTGTTTATCATAGCGATCATCGCTGGGTCAAGTGCTCTGGCACAATCCGCTGCCTCTGCAGATGCGAACGCTCCGCTTTTGCAAAAAGGGAAACAATCCTACTTGTTCTACTCTTCTGCTTTGCGCATGCCGGCTCGCATTACCGTTTGGATGTATAGCCCAACTGACAGACCCGATACATTGCCAGTGGTGATCATGTTGCATGGGGCTGAGCGCAATGCTTCGGCTTACCTCGATCAATGGGCGCGGGTGGCCGACCTTTATCAATTGGTGGTGGTAGCACCAACGTTCGACAAAGAGAATTTTAAGGGAAGCGATCGTTATAATCTGGGAAATGTCTGGAACGAAAAGGAGGAGCGCTTCATTCCGGAGCGGGAATGGACCTTCTCTGTTGTCGAACCCTTGTTCGATCAGTTCGTAAAAGCGTTGGGCAGTCGCGAGAGCCAGTATTATTTATCGGGTCATTCAGCCGGGGCGCAATTCGTGCATCGGTTCCTCTATTTTGTGCCCAACAACCGGGCGGCCAAGGTATTTATTGCCAATGCCGGTTGGTACACCTTACCGGATATGCAGAATGACTATCCCTTTGGCATTAAGAACATACCGCAAATCAAAAAAAATATAAACCAATTTTTTTCCAAGCCGGTACTGCTCGCTCTGGGGGAAGCCGATATAGACACTACCAGTGCCAATTTTCAAAAAGGAGAGCCCTATAGTTTGCAGGGAGCCACTCGCTTTGAGCGGGGAAAGAATTTTTTCCAAACCGTACAGGCGGCCGCTAAGGCGCAAGGAGCATCGCTTCGCTGGACGATGATATCTCTTCCGGGTGTTGCGCATTCGAACGCAGAGACGGCCAAGCAGGCTGGCGCTTTTTTTCGTTCCGTGCATTATCCAAATTCAACTTTTAAATAATTCCTAACCTTTATCGTACAACCCACCGCTATGAATCGTTGCATTACTTTATTTCGTTTTTCGCTGCTTAGTATCGTCTCTTTGCTAGCCATTACTGCTGCCCTTCAAGCACAAACTATAATCTTTTCGGAGAGTATGGGCGTGCCCTCGGCCACGACGGTGGTTACCACCTACACCGGATGGCAAAATGCAGGAGCCCTAACTTTCTCCAATGGAGAGCAAGCCGCAGCTGCTGATGTAAGAACCACGAATGCCTCTACCGGTTATACCAATGCCTCGGGAGGCGGAAACGTCTTTTATACCGGCACGTCGGCTACCAACGCCGGCGGTTTTTCGATAGAGGGGATCAATGTGGCTGCGTTCAGAAACCTGACCCTCAATTTTGCATACCGAAAAGAGAGTGTTACAGCATTTCCAAATTTTTCGGTCGATTATTGGAATGGCACCGCTTGGGTTAGTTTGGCTAATACGCCCGCGAGTCTTTTCAATGAGGCTGCCACGGCTGCCATTGGTTGGTATCCTGCTAAAACCATTGCCCTTCCTACAGCTGCTCAGATAAACGGACTCAAACTTCGCTTTGTAAGAAATACCGGCGGCACGGTAACCATACGAATAGATGATGTGGTACTGACCGGTACACCCGCCGTGGTCGGAAGCTGCGGAACGAATGTTTCTGTCAGTAGTAGCGTTACCTCCGCTTGTGGGCCTACATCGGTTAATCT
>CANGTM010000111.1 GCA_947456825.1 Chitinophagaceae bacterium | reverse complement strand
CATTTGGTGATCTGCTGGAGTATTATCCATTTAGGCACATAGACCGAACCCGCATCAACACCATCGATTCTTTATTGCCCGAAATGGACTTCGTTCAGCTGGCCGGTGTGCTGGTAAATAGCGAGGTGATAGGGCAGCGGGCCGGTAAGCGATTACTCGCCACATTCAAGGATCGTACAGGTATTATAGAGCTGGCTTGGTTTCAGGGTATCAACTGGGTGCAGAAATTGTTGCAACCGGGATACTCCTATCTGGTCTATGGGCGTCTTAGTTTTTTCAATGGCCGTCCGCAACTGGTGCATCCTGAGATCGAGAAGATCGAATCCGAGCAACCGCTCGAGAAAAAATTTTTAGAGCCGGTGTATTCCACCACCGAAAAACTAAAATCAAAGGGCTTGGGCGGAAGGGCGCTGGGTCGTTTAACACAAACCTTGCTGGCTCAGCTAATAGATAGCGATCTCCCTGAGCCCTTACCACTCCAAGAACTCAAGCCCCTGCAATTAATGGTGCGAAGCCAAGCGCTTCGTCAAATTCATTTTCCTGAAAGTATGCAGGCTTACCAGCAGGCATTGCAGCGTTTAAAGTTCGAGGAACTCTTTGTTTCGCAGCTTCGCATGCAATTGGTACGATGGCAGCGACATCGTTTCTCCGAGGGAGTGCTCTTCGAGAAGGTGGGTGATTATTTCAATGAGTTGTACAAACATCATCTTCCTTTCGAGCTGACCGGTGCTCAAAAAAGGGTCATTAAAGAAATTAGGGCCGATACTGCCAAGGGAAAACAAATGAACAGGTTGTTACAAGGGGATGTCGGTAGCGGAAAGACGATCGTTGCCGTACTCACCATGTTATTGGCCATCGATAATGGATACCAGGCCTGCTTGATGGCGCCCACCGAGATATTATGCCAGCAGCATTTTGCCTCCGTACGTGCCCTGTTGGAAAAGATAGGACTATCGGTAGGACTTTTAACCGGGTCGACCAAGGCCAAGGAACGAAAACAGTTGCTTGCGCAATTGAAAGAGGGCTCTCTCTCGCTCGTCATTGGAACTCATGCACTCATCGAAGAAACGGTAGCATTCAAAAAATTGGGACTCGTTATCATCGACGAGCAGCATCGCTTCGGTGTGGCACAGCGGGCGCAGCTTTGGAAAAAGTCGTCGCCTCCTCCGCACATGCTGGTCATGACGGCTACGCCTATTCCTCGTACGTTGGCCATGACCGCTTATGGGGATCTTGACTATAGTATTATCGATGAATTGCCACCCGGTAGACAGCCCATCAAAACGGTGCATCGTTTCGAAAAAGACCGGGCCAGAGTGATGGATTTTATCAAACAGGAAATTGAGCTAGGCCGCCAGATCTATATCATCTACCCTTTGATCGAAGAAAGTGCCAAGCTCGATTATGAAAACCTCATGAAAGGATATGAGGAAGTAAAGGCGTTTTTTCCGGAGCCTCGTTACTGGATCAGCATGGTACATGGCCGCCAACCGGCTGAACAAAAAGAGATCAACATGAAGCGATTTGTGGAGGGAGATACACAAATAATGGTCGCTACCACCGTTATCGAAGTAGGGGTGAACGTACCCAATGCGTCGGTGATGGTCATTGAGAGTGCAGAGAAATTTGGACTTTCTCAATTACACCAGTTAAGAGGAAGGGTAGGCAGAGGTTCCGAAAAAAGTTATTGTGTCTTGATGACAGGACCTAAGTTGGGGGTCGATGCTCGTGAGCGGATGCGCATTATGGCCCAGACCGGTAACGGTTTTGAGATCGCCGAAAAGGACCTGAGCCTGCGCGGCCCGGGGGAGATCGAGGGGACCCGCCAAAGTGGAGCCTTGGCCTTTAAGCTGGCTTCGCTGATCACAGATCGTTCGTTGCTCGAGGTGGCTCGCGAAAAAGCCGCCGGATTGCTCGACAGGGACCCTGGTTTGGAACAGGCCGGTCACAGACCCCTGCGGGAATTTATGAAAATCCGTAAGGGGGCCCTATCCTGGAGCAAAATATCCTGATCACAAACACGTTATATAGTAAACCCAATTGTCAGTCTCTTGTCAAATTGGGGTTATCTGCCCAGTCTTAACAGTTTTTTCGAACTCCTCGAGAGAGAATTTTGTTACCTTAAAAGAAATTGGCTGGTTGAAAAAAATTGTCATCATAGCGGGTTTGATCGGCATGTCGTTGCTACTTAGGGCACAGGCAGCCATTGAGTTCGTGCAGAATAAGGGGCAGTGGAACGATCAGGTCAAATACCGTGGACAGGTTACTAACGGCTATTTTTTTATTCGCGAAAAGGGGTTCACCATTTTGCAGCAACATCCCGAGGATGTGGCAAGAATGCAAAAGGTCAAACATGGTGACACCGCCGGATTCTATATTCGTTCTCACGCCTGGAATGTCGATTTTATCGACGCCAAAAAACAGCTGGTATCTTCCGATCCTTTGCTATCCGGCGAAAGTCCTTTACCCACGTACGAAAATTATTTTTTGGGAAATGATGCTACTCGTTGGGCTTCGGCCTGCTCTGTCTATCAGGTCATCACGGTCAAGGATATATATCCCAATATCGATCTTCGCTATTATTCCGATGGCGGCACGCTCAAATACGATTTGATCGTGCGTCCCGGGGGTGACCCCGCAAGCATTGCACTGCGTTACGAGGGCGTTGACGGGCTTTCTATCAAGAGTCGGGAGTTAGTGGTGACTACATCCCTTGGATCGTTTCGGGAATCGTCGCCCTACACTTACCAGCCATCACAGCAGGGTAGAAAAGAGGTGAGTTGTCGCTACCAACTTAAGGATAACTTACTTCGCTTCGATCTGGGTCCTTACGATCCTGCCAGCACGCTTGTCATCGATCCTTCTTTTGTTTTTTGTTCTTTTTCGGGAAGTACGGCCGACAACTGGGGATTTACGGCCACCTATGGCCCGGATGGCAGTATGTATGCGGGGGGTATCGTTTTTAACGAAGGCGGTAGCTTTCCGTCAAGTCCGGGAGCTTTTCAATCAAGCTTTAGAGGCGGCACCATGGATATGGGTCTGATAAGACTGAGTGCTGATGGAACCAGAAGAATCTGGGCTACCTATTTAGGTGGAGCCGGCGATGAGCAACCACATAGCCTGGTGGTAGACGCACAGCAAAATCTGTATGTAACAGGACGTACCAATTCTCCCAATGGAGCCAATGGATATCCGGT
>CANGTM010000110.1 GCA_947456825.1 Chitinophagaceae bacterium | reverse complement strand
CGGCTGCGGTTGCCATACACCAAGGTGATCGTGCTGGAAGGCTCGGTATACAAGATCGATTTGATCAATGAAAGAATGGGAGTGATGCCGCTGCCGGCAGCGATCATCAGGTATCGCTTGGTTTGTGAAGCACTCAGCGGGGTATTGAACTTACCCGTAGGAGGCATCACCTCAAGTATATCGCCGGCCTTGAGTTGTTCGTTGGCATAGTTCGAGAAAACGCCCCCTTCTACTTTTTTTATCGCTACGCGAAGCTCGTTGTCTTGTGGTGCGCTGCAGATCGAATAGCTGCGTCGTACCTCGGCCCCGTTCAGGGTGGTCTTTAAGGTCAAATTTTGTCCGGGTAAAAATTGGTAGGTCGTTTGCAGTTTCTCGGGCACGTCAAATAGTAAAGAAACAGAGTCAGCCGTTTCTTGCCGAACCTCTTTAATGATAAGGGGATGAAAATGAAGCGACATTTTCTAGTGATTTTTTCGAAGACCACCCACCAGGATGGTCAGCATATTATCCTCGAGTTCGCGGGCACTGATCCTCTTTTTACTGCGATGCCAGCTCTCGATGCCACTGATAGCATGTAACATTATAAGGACGGCCGTGGCACTGTCGATAGGGAGGATCTCTTTTTTCTGTATGCCCGTATCGATCAGGTGGGCGATCCGCTTGCGATAGGTGCGTCGCTGTGTCTGAAAATTAGATAGATATGGCTCTTGTAAATGTTTCCACTCTCGGTCGCTAACATAAACCTGTTCGTAATTGTCGACCATCTGCTTGATATGGAACCGCAGCACGGCTTCAAGGGCCGACAAGGCCGATTGCCGGGTGGCCTCGATTTGGTCCATGTGGGTATTGAAGTGGTTGGCCATCTCAAAACAAATGGCTTCGAGTATCTCGTTCTTAGAGCTGATGTGGTTGTAGAGGCTGGCCGCTTCTATCCCTACGACCTCGGCCAGATCGCGCATGGAGGTTGCGGCAAATCCCCGTTGGCGGAACATGGCTGCCGCCTTTTGTAAGATCAGTCCTTTTTTTGAAGCCTTTTTTCGAATTGCCTTTGCCATACGCATTCAATAGGGTTGGAAAGGTACATAAATAATGCCTTTTTTAGATTGGAGAATTAGTATAGGTTTGCACCCTATGTCACTCATTACCGTTGGAACCATGGCCTTTGATGCCATCGAGACCCCGTTTGGAAAAACTGACCGCATTGTGGGAGGCTCCGCTACCTATGTGGCCTATGCCGCCAGCAATTTTGTAACCCCCGTTCAGCAGATCTCGATCGTCGGATACGATTTTCCGCAAGAGGAGATGGAAGAGCTTCGTCGCCGGGGTGTGCAAACCGATGGGGTAGAGATCGTCGCAGACAAAAAATCCTTTTTTTGGAGCGGTCGCTATCATGCCGATATGAATAGCCGCGATACGTTGGTCACAGACCTGAATGTGCTGGCCGATTTCGATCCCAAGGTGCCAGCCGGTTATCAAGGTGCCGAGTTTTTGATGCTGGGAAACCTGCAACCCCGCATGCAGCTCAATGTTATCCAGGAGCTGACACAACGCCCCCGTCTGATCGTTATGGATACCATGAACTTTTGGATGGAGACGGCCATGAATGAACTCAAGATCGTGCTACGTTATGTAGACATGCTGATGGTCAACGATGCAGAGGCGCGTCAGTTATCCGGCGAATATTCACTGGTCAAAGCCGCCCGCGCTATACTGGCCATGGGCCCCCGCTACCTGATCATTAAAAAAGGGGAACACGGGGCCTTGCTCTTTCAGCAAGATGAAGTTTTCTATGCGCCCGCCCTTCCATTAGAGGATGTATTTGATCCTACCGGCGCCGGCGATACGTTTGCCGGAGGTTTTATCGGGCATATTGCCAAGACCGGCGATATCTCTTTCGAGAACATGAAAAGAGGTATAATCGTGGGTTCTGCCATGGCCAGTTTCTGCGTAGAGAAGTTCGGTCCTACCCGTCTAAAAGAGGTTGGTAAAAAAGAAATTCACGACCGCATCCGTCAGTTCAAGGACTTGGTGAGTTTTGATATTGAGCTATCGTAGGTCGTTTATTTTCTTGCAAACGAATACCCGAATTTAAAGCCAAACCACACGGGCCAAAATCCATTTTGATTAAAGTGAGGGGTAAGGGCTACCCCCCAAGTAATACCTCCGTTCTTGGGTTGTCTTCTGTAGCCTAGGGTCATGTGACCATATACAGAGTTCTTTTTATCGATCCTAAGTCCGGCCAAGTATACCGGATAGGGGTCAATAGTAGGCCACCCAGGATCGTATTTGTAGGTGTCGTTATAGTGTAAAAAGGTCAACCCGGCGCCGGCTTCAAAAAAGTGTTTATTGTCTTTGGTGAGTAACCAGTTAACACCAACGGGGAGGGTAAACACCTTCTCGTAACTTCCACTAAATCCTCCCAAGCCTGCCTTTAGGCCAATGCCATCCGATCGCTTATTAAGACGCGTTTCATACATCACGTTGAAGGCAACGCCGTTACCTCCCAGTTCCACATAGATGTTTTGGCGAGGAGCTCGTTCTGTAAACTTGCTTTCTGGCTCCTGTGCGTTAATCGAGATAATAAATAGCGATTGTAGAAAGAGCGCCAGCGAGATTACGCGTATGAATTTCATGTAGTTTGGGATTGCAGTTTGGTAATTCGATTACATAATAAGACAAGTGCAAGATAAACCTTGATGCATTATTTTATGGGCGTAGTTGTTAAAACTTTTTAAAAACTAGCGCCACAGCGAAACTCCGAACCTATGCATCATCCTATTTCCCTGTAGTGAATAATGTGTGATCACAATCAGATAGTTCGCTGCCGCGAGTAGTTGACCTTGCTGATCTCTTCCGTCCCAGTGCCATTGTCCGCTTCTTCCAAGCAAGGTTCTGGTAGCCAATACCCTAACCAAGCGACCGGCCGCATCTAAAATTTGGATCGATACCAACGTGCCAGGCTGTTCTGTTTTATAACTAATGATGCAAATGTCATCGTGGCCATCGAGATTCGGCGAAAACAAACGCGGGTGTACCGAAAAATCATTTTCCGATTGGCTATTGGTTATCTGCTGCGAATTTTTTCTGGCTGGTGTACCAAACCCTTCGGTGCGGGCGGCACTATGCCAGTTAGTGGCCCACTGTGTTCTTACTTTTGGATCTATTCGTTCGAGTGAAACACCCTCTCGATCTTGCAATAACGGAAAATGCCAGTCTTCTTCATAAGCCAGCTCATCTATTACATCGCCTTGTTGATGGAGCAGTACCAATCGACCTTCCTCAT
>CANGTM010000109.1 GCA_947456825.1 Chitinophagaceae bacterium | reverse complement strand
CCCGCGATATAAAGTCCATTACAGATATGGGGGTACAGGTCGCCATTGTGATCGGGGGCGGTAATATTTACCGGGGCATGAACGAGCAAGAGACCGGCATTGAGCGAGCTCACGGCGATTATATGGGCATGTTGGCCACCGTCATCAACGGAATGGCCCTACAGGCCGGGCTGGAGAAGATCGGGGTCTATACGCGATTGCAGAGTGCTATTAAGATGGAGCAGATCGCTGAGCCTTATATTCGCAGAAGGGCCATTCGGCATTTGCAAAAAGGCCGTGTGGTGATCTTTGGAGCCGGTACCGGCAATCCTTATTTTACCACTGATACGGCAGGTTCCTTGCGTGCCATAGAAATAGGGGCCGATGTGATCTTAAAGGGAACCAGGGTGGATGGTATCTATACCGCCGATCCCGAAAAAGATCCCACTGCCACTAAATACAATAAGATCAGTTTTCAGGATTGTCTTAGCCAAAACTTAAAGGTGATGGATATGACGGCCTTTACGCTGTGCATGGAAAATAAGCTACCCATTATCGTTTTCAATATGAACGAAGCCGATAATCTGCGTCGCGTGGTTACAGGCGAAAAAGTGGGTACGCTGGTCGTTTAGCTCGACTTTTTAGCAGTCGCTTTCTTGGTCGTAGTTTTTTTAGCAGGGCGGCTTTTGCCAAATGAACCTTTGAAACGCTTTCCCTTAGCTGTTTTTTTATCTCCTCTTCCCATGGTATTTATTTTTTAAGTATAAGATTAGATTCTTTCTGCCAATTCTTTACCGGCTTTAAAGCGGGCAACTTTTTTGGCCTTGATCTTGATGGTCTCTCCGGTCTTTGGGTTGCGACCATTGCGGGCCGATCGTTTTGAAACCGAAAAGGTACCAAAACCGACCAGGGTTACTTTACCACCACCTTTAAGTGTTTTGGTGATGGATTCGGTCAGAACATCTATGGCAGCGTTGGCCTGGGTTTTGGTGATGCCGGTTTCGTCGGCAACTTTGGCAATGAGATCGGCTTTGTTCATGGAGCAATTTTGGTGTAGTGTAAAGAGCGACAAATTTAGCCGCTTTTTCATAGCAGAAAAATAAAAACTTGCTTTTACACGACTAATTCACAATTTGCATCAGGGTGCGAAAGGCAATGAAGTTTTCTCCCCATTTATCGAGGCCTTTTTGGCGCATACTTGGCGCAAATTCAGCCAAATAGCGTTCATGGTCCGCTCTATGCAGGGCATGATACTGCACGGCATAAGTAGCCCCTTCCTCGTCGGTATTTTCCAAGAGTTGCAAGATGGTAGCCTTATCAAAGCAACCGGTGGCGATCATCTCCGGAATATGTTCTTCTCGCAGCCAAACAAGCCAGTCGGCGGCGATCGCATGAGCGACTTTGATCGTTACGTTGTAGATATACATGGGGCCTATTTTTTTAAACGCAGAAATACCGGACAGTGGTCCGAATGTTTTACATCGGGCAATATATCCGCATCGGCCAGTTTCGAGGCTAGTGATTTGGTTACGTTGATGTAGTCGATGCGCCATCCTTTATTTTGTAATCGTACCGACGGAAAACGCTGGCTCCACCAGCTATAGCGATGCGGTTCCGGATGAAACACACGGAAGGTATCGACCCAGCCACTCTCAAAGAAGCGTGTCATCCATTCCCTTTCGGCCGGCTGAAAGCCCGACGAGTTCTTGTTGCCCTTCGGATCGTGAATGTCCATTTCGGTGTGCGCAATATTGTAATCGCCACACAGGATCAGTTGCGGATTTTTTTTCTCTAGTTTCTTTAGCCAGCTCGAACATTCATCGAGCCATTCGTATTTGAAGCTCTGTCTTTCGTCTCCCGACGTGCCGCTGGGAAAATAGGCATTGATCAGCCGAATTTTTCCAAAGTCTAGTTGAATCACTCGCCCTTCCTGGTCGCTCGGCCCGTGTCCGTTACCATATTCTACCCGGTCGGGCTCGATCTTGGTAAATACCGCTACGCCGCTGTACCCTTTTTTCTCGGCACTAAACCAGTAATCGCTAAAGCCCAGTTGATGTAGCGGAGCAAGGTCTACATCTTCGGCCCTTGCCTTGGTCTCTTGCAGGCAAATAATATCGGCCGGATC
The DNA here is from genome assembly GCA_947456825.1 of Chitinophagaceae bacterium. Taxonomy (GTDB): domain Bacteria; phylum Bacteroidota; class Bacteroidia; order Chitinophagales; family Chitinophagaceae; genus JJ008. The sequence goes on along the minus strand of CANGTM010000109.1, from coordinate 1,252 downwards.
GGTGGCCAGCCACTCCCAGAATCCTTTTTTTATGGCCGCTCGAAGCCCATTAACATTATAAGAGATAATTCGCATGTGCTCAGATGCCCGAAAAGTCGGAATTTTGAAGACCGCTTCGTTAGCAGATTGGCAATTTACAGTATTAACCTCTTAAAACGTGTATGCATGAGTACTTCTCATTCTTCGTTACATGGCCGACTAATTCCCTCGGCGCATCCGGTCTATCTAGAAGGTCCCAAAAGTAGGGGCTATGAGCTATTATTTGCTTGGCGCGTCTTTAAGCAATTTATAAAAGGATTCAGGACACTTCACTTTGCGGGCCCTTGTATCACCGTTTTTGGGTCGGCCCGATTTACAGAGGAGCATCCATATTACCAGCAAGCCCGTGAGTTTGGACGTCGGATAGCGGCGCTGGGAATGACTACGCTGACCGGTGGAGGGCCTGGCATTATGGAAGCTGCCAACCGAGGGGCCTACGAAAGTAATGGGCAGTCAGTGGGCTGCAACATTGTATTGCCTTTCGAGCAAAAGGAGAATCCATATTTACATTATACGGTCACCTTCGAGCACTTTTTCGTTCGAAAAGTATTGCTCGTAAAATACTCCTACGCCTTCATTATCATGCCCGGTGGATTTGGCACCATGGACGAGCTCTTCGAGACACTCACGTTGGTGCAAACTAATACCATCTCTCAATTTCCGATCATCTTGTTCGGCAAATCATTTTATCAACCGCTAATGAATACGATCGATAAAATGCTCGAAGAAAAGACCATTTCCGCCTCCGATCTCGAGCTGCTTCTTTTTACGGATAGTGTAGATGAGGCCATGGCGCATATTCAAAAATATATTCGCAGTAACTATCAGGTAAAGCCGCGCAAGAGAAAATGGTGGTTGTTCGAGAAGCGATGAACCTGAATTCAGTTAAGTTTGCAGTCTAAACGAATCGTATGCAGCTATCCGGTGTAGATGTCCTTGGGTATGTAGCGGGTCTGATTACCGCTTTTACTTTTTTGCCGCAGGTTCTCAAGACCTGGAAAACCAAATCGGCCAAAGATGTATCGTTGGCGATGTTTTTGATCGCGCTCACCAATCAAATTCTGTGGTTGGCCTTTGGCATCTTGCGAGACGATCCCGTCATCATCATTACCAATGCATTGATGCTGCTCATGACGAGTCTGATGATCATCCTAAAGCTTAAGTATAATCATAGCTAATGTCTTTCGACACTGTCATTTGGGACCTGGGGGGT
>CANGTM010000108.1 GCA_947456825.1 Chitinophagaceae bacterium | reverse complement strand
TGAACCCGATATTGCCCGTATTCCACTGATGATCGACAGCTCTAAGTTCGAGATCATAGAGGCCGGACTAAAATGCGTACAAGGAAAATGCATCGTTAATTCTATATCCCTCAAAGAGGGTGAGGAAAGGTTCTTACAACAAGCCGAGATCTGTCAACGATTTGGTGCCGCCGTTATCGTAATGGCCTTTGATGAGAGAGGACAGGCCGATACCATGCAGCGCAAGGTAGAGATCTCGGAGCGGGCCTATACCTTACTGACCACTCGATTAAACTACGATCCACAAGACATCATCTTTGACCCGAACATCTTTGCGGTCGCCACAGGGCTCGAGGAGCATAACAATTATGGCGTTGATTTCATTGAGGCCACAAGGCTTATCAAAAAAAAGATGCCGCTCACCAAAGTAAGTGGGGGGGTCAGCAACCTTTCATTTTCGTTTCGGGGCAATGAACCGGTTCGCGAAGCCATGCATGCCGTATTTCTATTCCATGCCATTAAGGCGGGTATGGACATGGGCATCGTCAATGCCGGACAGCTGGCCGTTTATGATGAGATTGAACCTACCCTACGCCAACTTTGCGAAGATGTTATCCTAAATCGTAATAATGATAACAATGAGGCCACTGAAAAACTGATAGCATTTGCCGAGACGGTAAAAGCGAAAGATAAGATCGAAGAAAAAAATGAAGCCTGGCGATCGGCCCCGGTAGAGGAACGACTTAAACACGCTTTGATCAATGGCATAACCGAACATATTGATGCCGATACGGAAGAGGCCAGACAAAAATATCCCCGACCGCTCGATGTCATCGAGGGCCCACTGATGGCAGGCATGAACGTAGTGGGTGATCTGTTCGGCGCCGGCAAGATGTTCTTACCACAGGTGGTCAAAAGTGCGCGCGTCATGAAAAAAAGTGTCGCCTGGTTAACGCCCTTTATCGAAGAAGAGAAAAAGAATAATCCGCTCGCCAGCCAGGGAAGTGCTCCCAAGGTACTGCTGGCCACCGTTAAAGGTGATGTACATGATATCGGAAAAAATATCGTTGGCGTAGTGCTCGGTTGTAATGGCTACGAGATCATTGACATGGGGGTAATGGTACCCGCCGATAAGATCCTCGACAAGGCCGAACAAGAGCAGGTAGATATCATTGGGCTGAGTGGACTGATTACTCCCTCTCTGGACGAGATGGTGCATGTTGCCCACGAGATGAAAAGAAGGGGCATGAGACAACCACTACTTATTGGAGGTGCGACTACATCGCGCATGCATACCGCCGTAAAGATCGCCCCCCAATATGAACATGGCGTCTTACATGTACTAGATGCTTCGCGCAGTGTTACCGTGGTGAGCTCACTGCTCAACAAAGAGCAGAAAAAGGAATTACTGCAACAAACCCAGACCGAATACGAAGGATTGCAGCAACAATTTTTGAATAAAGGAAAGAAGAACCTGATCCCCTACGCAGAGGCCGTAATCGCCAAAGAGTACTTTGACTGGAAAAATTATCGTCCGGTCGCCCCTTCATTTACCGGTACCAAGGTGCTAAAGAGTTACGATCTGGCTACGCTGGCGCGCTTCATTGACTGGGGGCCATTCTTTATTGCTTGGGAAATGCCGGGCCGCTATCCGGCCGTATTGTCCGACCCGATCTTTGGAAAAGAGGCCACACGCCTTTTTAACGATGCGAACATTCTACTCAAAAAGATCATCGCTGAAAATTGGTTTCAGGCAGATGGAGTGATTGGCTTTTGGCCTGCCACCAGCGATAATGCCGATACGATCACGCTGCAAACCGAAGAAGGAGAGGTCAAGATCGAGTCACTTCGCCAGCAGCTGAAAAAAGCCGTTGGGCAACCTAATTTTTCATTGGCCGACTTTATTTGCCCGGCCGAACTGGGTTCCGATTTTATGGGCTCTTTTGCCGTCACCATCCATGGCGCCAAAAAATATATTGATCAATTTGCCGCCGAGCAGGACGAATACAACAAGATATTGGTACAGATCTTGGCCGATCGCTTTGTAGAGGCCTTTGCCGAATGCCTGCATCAGCAAGTGCGTAAAGAATACTGGGGATATGCCAAAGATGAAGCGTTGAGCAACGAGGAACTCATTACGGAAAAATACCAAGGCATTCGTCCGGCGCCAGGATATCCGGCTTGTCCCGATCATACCGAAAAACTCAAACTCTTTTCGTTACTGCAAGCCACCGAATCGATCGGCATCACCCTAACGGAAAGTTTGGCCATGAACCCGCCCGCTTCTGTCTGTGGCTGGTACATCGCACATCCTGGCAGTCATTACTTCGGCTTGGGTAAGATCGATCGTGACCAGTTGCAAGCCTATGCCAAACGAAAAGGAATGAGTGTAGAAGAAGCAGAGAAATGGTTGCGCCCCGTTTTGGAATGAAACTAGTGGTAGAAAAAATTCCTTTCTTGGAGAAGCCCTTTTTCGGCAGCAACCTCGTGTCATAATAAACCTCGCAGAAGAAACTCTTTCTGCAGATCGGCAGCGGAGGTAAAATGGATGCCTGTCAGCCCCATGGCTTCGGCAGCTTTAACATTACGCAGGTTGTCGTCAATAAACAAGGCACGGGCCGGTTGTATCTGATAGCGATCGAATAGCAGCTGATAAAACTCGGGAAAGGGCTTACGGGTACCTTCCTCTCCACTCACTAAAATTCCGTTGAACCAGGCTAAAAAATCGAACCGCTCCTGCGCGATCGGAAAGGTCTCGGCGCTCCAGTTGGTAAGGGCATAAAATCGATGCCGACCCTTCAAACGAAGTTGATCGAATAAAGTAACGGTTTCGGGCATCGGGCCCCGCAGCATCTCTGTCCAACGTCCGTAAAAATCAAGGATGGGCTGTCGCCAACGCGGATCAGGAAACTCACTTAACTTTTCTTCGGTGGCCAATTGCAGCGGGTAACCCGCATCCTGTCGTTCGTTCCAATCACTGGTGCAAATCTGTCCAAAGAAATAATCGCGGTCGGCCGGATCAGAAAAATAACCATCATCATAGACATATGACGGGCTCCAGTCGACCAATACACCCCCCAGGTCCCAAATGACAGTGTCGAAAGACATTAGCTATGATTATACTTAAGCTTTAGGATGATCATCAGACTCGTCATGAGTAGCATCAATGCATTGGTAATGATGATGACGGGATCGTCTCGCAAGATGCCAAAGGCCAACCACAGAATTTGATTGGTGAGCGCGATCAAAAACATCGCTAACGACACATCTTTGGCCGATTTGGTTTTCCAGGTCTTGAGAACCTGCGGCAAAAAAGTAAAAGCGGTAATCAGACCCGCTACATACCCAAGGACATCTACGCCGGATAGCTGCATACGATTCGTTTAGACTGCAAACTTAACTGAATTCAGGTTCATCGCTTCTCGAACAACCACCATTTTCTCTTGCGCGGCTTTACCTGATAGTTACTGCGAATATATTTTTGAATAT
>CANGTM010000107.1 GCA_947456825.1 Chitinophagaceae bacterium | reverse complement strand
GCTACACTGGTCGCCTTTACTGCAACGGGGGCCAGTTTTGCCAACACGCTGTTCCCCGCATCGGCTACCTCCTTTACCGGCTATTTGACGCCTTTCAACTCAGTGCGTCAGATATCTTTTCGTAATCTCAATGATGTGGTAGGAGGAGGTGCGCCACCCCCTCCAACATCCGGCGGGATTCCGCTGACTACATCGCCCTACACACAGAATTTCGATGGTATCGGAGCGGGACTCCCACAAGGAATAACGGTCAAGATCGGCGCTACGGCAACGAGTCTCGGTACCGGAGACATGCCTGTGTTCCCTACTGCGGGACTCAGCACGCCAACGGCCTGGAACCAGACCAGCGCGGGGCTAAAGAATTTTGCCTCGGCAGGTACACTAACGTCCTCCAGCGATGCCACCGCACAAGCTGCTTCTACCAACCGTGCCTTAGGCATTCGTCAAACCAGCGCCACCGGGTACGATCCTGGTGCCAGCTATTTGTTCGAGCTGGCCAATACAACGGGTAAAACGAATTTTCAAATGAGCTTCTTACTGCAGTCGCTCGATGCTACTCCCGGCGGCCGTACTACCACCTGGCGCGTGGAATATGGCATTGGTGATAATCCTACCACGTTCACCGCGGTGAATACCAATCCCGCCACACTTACCACTAACCTGGGCACTTTTTCCAGCACGCCCGTTACCGTAAGTTTTGGTACTGCACTCAATAATATTTCTCAAAAAGTCTGGATCCGTATTGTGACCTTGTCAGCCACCACCGGTAGCAATAGCAGGCCCTCTACGGCTATCGATAATCTGCAGCTATCCTGGAATTGATCGGAAGCCGATCGTACGACCTCAACAGCTAATGCACCTGATTCGCCCTGCTCATTGAGCGGGGCGAATGTCTATTACCTTTAGCTGTATCGTTCTTTTATTGTTGAAGTTATTCTCGTCTAGCGTACAGACCACATCTATGGGTTGTCCATTTCGAAGAAGGGCAAACCTATCGGCTAGTCCGAAGCCAATGCCGGTCAGGACCTTGCGGGCCGTCTTGTCTTTTAGCGAAAAGCGAATGTGTTCTTCTTTAACGATCTTGGATTGACCGGTGTCCCGCAGTTCCCTTATCAAAAATACCGGTCTAAGATTTTCAGGACCGAAGGGTTCCATTTGAGAAATGATCGAAAAGAAAGTGGGGGTAACATCTGGCAACTCGATCTCTTGGTCTATTACGATCTCCGGAATCAGTTGTTCTGGCAAGATGGTAGCGGCTACTACCGATTCGAATTTATCACGAAAAGCGTCTACCTGGTCGGGCTGAAGTGTCATGCCCGCTGCTGCAAAATGTCCACCATAGCCGATCAGGTGTTCTCGGCAAGCGTGAATGGCTTCGTACAGATTGAATCCGGGAACACTTCTTGCACTTCCTGCTACCTGCTCTCCCGATCGGGTGAGCACGATGGTGGGCCGATGATAATGTTCGATCAGCCGTGAGGCTACAATGCCCACAACCCCTTTGTGCCAGTGAGGTTGAAATACTACGGTCGATCTGCTGTTGATCCAGGATGGGTTTTCCTCGATCAGTTGCAGCGCCTCTTGGGTGGTAATTTTGTCGGCCTCTCTTCTGTCACTGTTATCGCTTTGTAACAGTGAGGCGAAAACAAGGGCATCTTCGAAAGAGTCGGAGATAAAAAGTTCTACGGCTTTTCCGCCCTCGTCCATTCGGCCGGCCGCATTGACACGCGGGGCGATCATAAAGACCAGTTGGTGAATCGTAAGCGGCAATTGAACGCTGCCGGTCTCTGCCAGCGCCGCAATCCCGTAGTTAGGTTGGGTGTTGGCTTTTTGAAGGCCATGAAAGGCTAGTATTCGGTTCTCTCCTGTCATGGGAACAATATCGGCTGCAATGGCAGTTGCCAAAAGATCGAGATAGGCATAGGCAGCATCGTCGGGTAATCGCAATTGTTCTTGTAGCGCACACATCAATTTAAAGGCCACGCCGCATCCGCATAATTCCTTGTAGGGGTAGTGGCAGTCTTCTTGCTTGGCATTCAAAATAGCAATGGCAGCCGGCAGTCGCTCGTCGGGCAGGTGGTGATCGCAGACGATGAAATCGATACCACAAGTACGCGCATAGTCGATGAGCTCGACTGACTTGATGCCACAATCCACCGAGATGATCAGGGTGACGCCCTGCCGGGCCGCTTCGTCTATGCCGGCCTGGCTAACGCCATATCCCTCCCGGTATCGATGCGGAATGTAGTATGAGAGCGGAGCATGTATCTTTTTCAAGAATAGATAAAGGCTGGCTACGGAGGTTGTGCCATCCACATCATAATCCCCGAATATCATTACCTTTTCCTTTTCGACAATAGCTTTTTCTATGCGATCGGTAGCTTTTTTCATATCCTTCATTAGCCAGGGGCTATGAAGTTGGTCGAGCGATGGTCTGAAAAAGGAACGCGCCAGCTCAAAGTCAGTGACGCCTCGTTGGGCTAGCAATGCGCACAATACCGGATGAATTTGCAATTGCTCTCGTAACAGAAGTGCTTCAGCCGGCCGGTCCGGTGTTATTTTCCATCTCTTTTGCAATCGGTCAGTATTTTCTGTCTGTTACGAACAAGACCATATCCTCGAGACCTTTTCGAGCATCCGAGATGGGAAAGGTATGTAACAGCGAGAGGGCTTGTTCTTTAAAATGATTCATTTGCGCAGTGGCGTAACGGATGCCACCTGTGGCGGTGACTTGCTCGAGTACCCAGTTCACTTTCTTTTTATCTTGACTGTTATTCTTTACGATATAGATGATCTTTCTTCGCGTAGCGGCGTCACAGTGGTTGAGCGTGTAGATAAGTGGAAGCGTCAATTTTTTTTCTTTGATGTCATTGCCGGTAGGCTTGCCTACGTCTTCGCTGGCATAATCGAACAAGTCGTCCTTGATCTGAAAAGCCATGCCTGTCAACTCGCCGAACAAACGCATTTTTTCAGTAAGTGCTTTGTCTTGACCGGCCGACCAAGCACCGGCCGCGCAGGCCGAGGCCAGCAGCGAAGCGGTCTTTCCTTTGATGATATCGTAGTAGATTTCTTCTTTCAGATTCAGGTTACGTGCTTTTTCGAGTTGCAGCAGCTCTCCTTCGCTGATCTTTTTGACCGCATCGGAGAGAATATGAAGTAAAGGATAATCTTGGTTATCGAGCGACAGCAACAATCCTTTGGCCAATAAGTAATCACCGATCAGTACACTGGCCTTTGTTTTCCAAAGGGCGTACGTGGAGAAAAAGCCTCTTCGTTCGAACGAATCATCCACCACATCGTCGTGTACCAGGGTGGCCGTATGCAAGATCTCTACCAGCGAGGCCGCTCGGTAGGTACTGTCGTTTATCTCTCCGCAGAGTTTGGCCGAGAGTAACACGAACATAGGCCGCAGCTGCTTTCCCTTTCGCTTGACCACGTAGCGCATAATCCGGTCCAACAAAGGGGCCTGACTTTGAACTGCTTCGTTGAACTTGACCTCAAAACGATCGAG
>CANGTM010000106.1 GCA_947456825.1 Chitinophagaceae bacterium | reverse complement strand
CTGGCAAAATACCAGACCAAGAGCTATTCCCTGGATAATGGAGAGTTGACCGAAGAGTATAATTTACTGATGCTCGACAATAAGATCGACAATAAACAAGTAATCGGCGATCTGATAGATTATATTTCTGAAAGACACAAAGGGGCCGAAGTAGAAGTAGAGATCAATGCAGAGGGCAGTGATTTTAAACTATAGCGTTCTATCAAATGAAAAGACGCGACCTCTTAAAGCATTCGGCATTGGCCATGGTATCTTTTTCTATGGCACGAAATGCATTTGCGCTTTCGGATGAACTGCCGTTGACGAAGGAGACGATCGATGGGACAATTATTTTACGTGCCAACGAAAATCCGCATGGCCCATCACCGTTGGCGCGCAAAGCGATGATGGCGGCTGTCAATAGCTCGAATCGCTATCAATGGGATACCAATGGACTGCTTCGCGAAAAGATCGGTGCGCTCACAGGGCATACCAAAGAGTATATCACCTTGGGATCTGGGTCGTCTGAATTACTAGGCCTGGTTTGCCTGCGTGCTTCTTATTTGCAAGGACATGTGGTTGCATCGGAGCCTACTTTTAAACTATGGATGGGCGCTTCTCGTAAAATGGGGTTGGCCACTCGCCTATTCCCCTTGACGAAATCAAAGCATAACGATCTTGATACGCTCTTAGCCTCAATAAACGAGCAGACAAAACTTTTATACTTGTGCAATCCGAATAACCCAACCGGAACCGCACACGGAAAGGAGGCTATGGAGAATTTTATCAAAGCCGCATGTCAACGTACGACCGTCTTACTCGACGAAGCGTATACTGACTATGAGGATACCCCCTCTATGGCGCATTTAATAAATAGCACACCGAACCTGATCATTGCAAAAACCTTTTCGAAGGTTTACGGTATGGCAGGTGCCCGCGTGGGGTATTTGTTAGCGCAACCTGAGCAGATAAAAGCCCTCAATGAATTACAAGCATGGGCCAATGCCGGCCCTTCGGCCGTGTCAATGAAAGGAGCACTGGCCGCCATGGAAGATGAATCATTTGCGAATTTCTGTAAAGTGGAAAATCGCGAAGCCAGACGAATTTTTTGCGAAGGTTTACAAACTCTAGACATCGAATTCATCCCTTCGGTTACAAGCTTTGTATACTTTAACAGTGCAGGGTACCCTAAACCCGTGGCAGCATATCTGCAATCGAAGAAGATCATCGGGGCGCGATCTTTCGAAGAAAATAGCCCTTGGCTTCGCATCAGTATCGGCACGCGCGAAGAGATGAAACAGGTGGTAGCTGCGCTACAGCAAGGAGTTGTGTAAGCTAATTTCAAGTAGGCTAGTATTAAACTTTTGGTACTGCTGTCGGTCTTACAATGATAAGTTGAAATCAAAGCATGAAAACGATCAATCTCGCCTCCATTTCCCTGGTCATTGCCCTTATTTCGCTTTGGTCTTGCCAGAAAAACGGCAATAATACCGGCCCCTATGCTGCTATCAAGGCCAAGTTTGGCACTAAAATAGATCCGACGAATCTGGCCAATTACGCCAACCAGACCAAGCCAACTTATATAATTAAAGACAATACCGCCGGCAATACCATCAGCAATCCTAAAGCCACGCTGGGTCGCGTCTTATTTTACGATAAACAACTCAGCATCAACAATACTATTTCGTGTGGTAGCTGTCATATTCAAAAATTTGCTTTTGGCGATACCGCTGTGGCTAGTCTGGGGGTATTGAACGGAAGAACGGCTAGACACTCCATGAGGCTGATCAATGCCCGATTCGGTACCGAAGCAAAATTCTTCTGGGACGAGCGAGCGATCACCTTAGAGAACCAGACCACGCGCCCCATTCAAGATCACGCAGAGATGGGATTCAGCGGACAAACAGGTCGCCCAGGGCTCAATGATTTGCTTACCAAACTAAAGGGGATCGGCTACTACCAAGAGTTATTCAAATTTGTCTATGGAGATCAAAATGTAACGGAGGCCCGCTTACAAGAATGTTTGGCTCAATTTATTCGTAGTATACAATCCTTTGATTCAAAGTACGACGAAGGCCGGGCGGTTACTCCACAAGACCAGCAGCCCTTCCCCAATTTTACCCAACAAGAGAATATGGGTAAAAATCTTTTTTTGATGCCCGCTCAGTTCAACCAGATGGGTATTCGTACCGGAGGAGGATTAGGCTGTGGAGGCTGTCATGTCGCTCCAGAATTTGATATACATCCTGCCAGTGGCAATAATGGCATCATCGGCAATTTGAACGCCCCCGGCATTGATATCAACAACACCCGCTCCCCCTCTTTACGAGATATTGTCGCAGCTGACGGAAGTCCTAATGGACCTATGATGCACACCGGTAACCTAAGGGGACTACAAGCAGTTATAGGTCATTACGGCACTATCAATGTAGCACCTGGCAATACTCGCCTTGACCCCAAGCTAAGACCGAATGGTGTTGGGCAGCAATTGAACCTAACGCAGCCAGAGGTAGATGCCGTCATCGCTTTTATGCGTACGCTTACCGGGCGCAACGTATATACTGATGTACGCTGGTCCGATCCATTCTGACCGAATCTCCTTTAGCTGCTTTTTTTAGGAGGAAGGGCAAAGGCCTTGGCCTCATGCTCAAACTGCCCGTTATGGGCCCCATCACAAAAGGGCTTATTCTTGCTGAGGCCACAACGGCATAGGCCCACGATCTCACGCCCACCCAGGTCGTAGGTATTCCCCTCACGATCTACAATCGTAAAATCTCCCTCGATCTTCAGCGATCCGTTATTGTTGATGGTAATCTTTGTAGGCATGGTCAATATTTTTGATGAATGGCAATTTACCAAGTGTAGGCCAAAGAAACAAACGTCTTAGAATCGATATATTTGATTTCTAAAATCCTCAAAATCTTCTTGCCATGAAATTATCCGTCAACAAATCGGCGACTGGTTGGCTAATGGCTTTTGCTATTGGCATTGTAACCCCTTCTTGTAAAAACAACACTGTGAAAAAAGAACCCGTACAATGGCCTACCGGTATTGCGGCACCGATTGCCATCAAAAAAGAAAAGGCCCTGATTGCCCACGGCGATACCCGAATCGACGAGTACTACTGGATGAACGACTTTTTTAAAAAAGGACCCGATAGCACCTTGGTGGTCGATTACCTAAAGGCAGAGAATGCTTATCTCGATACCATGCTTTCTCCGACCAAGGCCTTTCAGCAAGCGCTGTTTACCGAAATGAAGGCCCGCATTCTCGAAAAAGACGAATCGGTACCCGTTTTCAGTAATGGATACTATTACTATACCCGTACCGAAGAGGGAAAGCAGTATTATAAATACTGCCGTAAAAAAGGAAATCTCGATGCCCCCGAAGAGATCTTGCTCGATGTCGATAAAATGGCCGAAGGGCATGGCTACTTTGGTGTTACCGGATTTAGCGTAAGCCCCGACAATAAGCTACTGGCCTATGGAGAAGATCTGGTATCCAGAAGACAGTACACCATCAAGATAAAAAACCTCGAGACGGG
>CANGTM010000105.1 GCA_947456825.1 Chitinophagaceae bacterium | reverse complement strand
TTTTATCGCTCGACTTGCAAGCCGTTAAAAAAGATATTTTAAAAGTGATGACAGACTCGCAAGAATGGTGGCCGGCCGACTATGGCCACTATGGACCCTTCTTTATAAGAATGGCCTGGCATAGTGCGGGCACCTACCGAATTGGTGATGGTCGTGGTGGTGCGGGAGCGGGCACACTTCGTTTTGCACCACTAAATAGCTGGCCCGACAATGCCAACCTAGACAAAGCGCGAATGCTACTTTGGCCCGTTAAAAAGAAATATGGAAAAAAGTTATCCTGGGCCGATCTGATGATCTTGACCGGTAATTGTGCGCTCGAATCAATGGGCTTTAAAACATTTGGATTTGCCGGTGGACGAGAGGATGTATGGGAGCCAGAGGAAGATATCTATTGGGGATCCGAAAAAGAATGGCTGGGCGATAAGCGCTATACGGGCGACCGCGAGTTGGAAAATCCGCTCGGTGCCGTACAAATGGGATTGATCTATGTAAATCCCGAGGGACCCAACGGCAATCCCGATCCGATCGCATCGGCTCGTGATATACGTGAGACGTTCGGAAGAATGGCCATGAACGACGAAGAGACTGTTGCCCTGATCGCCGGTGGGCACACCTTCGGAAAGACGCATGGCGCTGCCGACCCCACCAAGTATGTAGGTCCTGAGCCCGCCGGGGCCAGTATCGAAGAGCAAGCGACCGGTTGGAAAAATAGTTTCGGAAGCGGACATGGCGTGAACACCATCACCAGCGGACTCGAAGGAGCCTGGACCACTACACCCATTCAATGGAGTAATAATTACTTTGAAAATTTATTCGGCTTTGAATGGGAGCTAACCAAAAGCCCGGCGGGGGCCCACCAATGGAAGCCCAAGGGGAATGCCGGAGAAGGTACGGTGCCCGATGCACACGATGCCACAAAAAGGCATGCCCCTATGATGTTAACGACCGACCTGGCCTTACGCTATGATCCCATCTATGGCCCGATCTCTAAACGATTTTATGAGAACCCCGATCAGTTTGCGGATGCGTTCGCTAGAGCCTGGTTTAAATTAACGCATCGTGACATGGGTCCGCGCGGTAGATATCTAGGCGCTGAAGTACCACAAGAGGAGCTCATCTGGCAAGATCCAATTCCTGCAGTAGATCACGAACTGATCGATGCCAACGATATAAGTGACCTCAAAAAAGAAATAATCGCCAGCGGGCTTAGCATTGCAGCGTTGGTTACAACGGCCTGGGCTTCTGCCTCCACCTTTAGAGGCTCAGACAAAAGAGGCGGTGCCAATGGAGCGCGCTTGCGACTGGCCCCTCAACGATACTGGGAGGTGAACAATCCGGCGCAACTCAACGAAGTGCTCTCGAAGCTTGAGACGATACAGCAAGCCTTCAATGACAAGCAAAAGAGCAACAAAAAAGTATCAGTAGCCGATCTGATCGTGTTGGGAGGCTGTGCAGCCATAGAAAAAGCAGCACTGGCTGCCGGACATAATGTTACCGTGCCTTTTGCGCCAGGACGTACCGATGCCTCCGAGTCACAAACCGACGTAGCTTCTTTTGCTGTGCTGGAGCCCCTGGCTGATGGATTTAGAAATTATAAAAAGAAAGGACAGCAGGCTGCCGCCGAAGAGCTGCTCATCGACAAAGCCCAATTACTGACGTTGACCGCACCGGAAATGACCGTGTTGATTGGTGGAATGCGCGCACTGGGCGCTACCTACAATGGATCGAATTGCGGTGTACTGACCAAAAGACCCCAACAGCTGACCAACGACTTTTTCGTGACGTTGCTCGACATGAATCCAACTTGGAAAAAATCCAATCAAGACGAAAATACGTTTGAGGGAATGGATCGACGCACAGGAAGCACACAATGGACAGCCAGTCGGGTAGACCTGATCTTTGGATCCAATTCGGAGTTACGGGCACTGTGCGAGGTGTACGCATGCGAGGACGGCGAACGGAAATTCGTGGACGCTTTTGTAGCGGCTTGGAACAAAGTGATGAATCTTGATCGGTTCGAGTTGGCTAAGTAGAAGCTGACTGATCGTTATCATATTTCCTGAAACGGTTGTCATGTCGCAACGATGGAGCACAGATTATCTTTCGTGCTCAATCAAGCAACATGATCGCACCCGAAGAAAGCCTAAGGGGTGAAGAGTTAGCTACACTGCTCTCACAAAAAGGAAATACCTGCATCTCCATCATCCTTCCGCTGGCCAAATATGGTCCGGAGAGGGAGCAGAATCAGCGGATCATCGATAAGGCCATACAAAAAGCCGAGCAGCTGTGGCATCTATATTATCCCGATCGTTCACAGAAGCCTTGGCTATCCAAGCTATTACAATTAAAAGAGAAACTAGACCCGGTTCATCCGCCGCAAAGTATTGGCTTCTTTGTATCCGAGGATGTGCAGCTGGTGTGTTCCTTTCCTTTTTCGACAAAAGAAAAAATAGTTATTGGAAACAGCTTCGAGATCAGAGACCTGCTGAAAAAAGCACAGGACGATCAGCCCTATCTGCTGCTGACGCTCACCTTTCAAAAAGCGCAGCTCTACCAGGGAGCCTACACGCAACTAACCCCTCTTAAACCAACAGGACTAAGCGGTATTTTTAAAGAGTACATCGAATACAATCGACCGTCAAGAAGTACATCCTATGCAGGACAAGCACATGTAAAAAGCTTTGAGAAAGAAAAACAAGCAGTCATCGATGAGCGGGCGTTACATCATTTTAAAAAAGTAGACGAAATAGTCAACCACTACCAAACAGCCCATACCCCAATAGTGGTAGTGGCCGACCAAGAACCGCTGGCCCTTTATAAAAAAGTATCAACCCTCGATCGGCAGTCGTTGCTTTTTGTGGAGAAAGACCCCGCCCATCTTAGCGAATATCAACTGGGAACCCATGGCTGGCCCCCAGTAAAAAAATGGATGGACAACCAATTGACCGAGCTTCTTAAGCAATACGATGAAGCCATTGGAGCCGGACGCACACGAGATGGATTACAAGCTTGCTGGCGAGCCGCACAAGAGGGAAATTGTTTGTTTTTGATCGTAGACGAAGGGTACCACGTGCCCGGATTCTTGGGAAACGATGACTATTACCTTTTTAGGAAACCCCCGCTGCAAGGATATCGGATTATAACTGACGCGGTAGATGACCTTTTGGAGCTGGTACTCGAAAAAAAAGGCAGGGTACTACTGGTGGAGCCTGACACACTCCCCTTCGGAAAGAAAGTGCTGCTTATAACACGTTATTGATAGTATATCAAGGACTTATCCTTCAACTCGAATGGATCATTTCAATTAAAATCAGCCCTTTTTTGACCCAAAAAAATACAATTTATAAGGTACATTGAAAAATATACATAAGTATTATACGTTTTGATAATTTAAGTAATAACTACTATCTTTATGTTGTAAACCAATTAACCACTATGGAATTCTCGAAGTTCATTAAACAAATGATAAACGGCCAGAAGTCCAATTCCAATGAAAAACTAAGTAGAACTACGAGACCTAACAAG
>CANGTM010000104.1 GCA_947456825.1 Chitinophagaceae bacterium | reverse complement strand
CATTGACCCGGATGGGATCGTGTACGCCTCGAAAACGAAGGTTCTGATCAAGGTAGCCGCTACAATGGCAAAGATGGCCGCATCGAACCACTCTCGCCAGGCTGGCTTGATATGCTTTTCTACTCCGAGCTTGCCAACGTACGTAGTTTGTTCCTGCGAAGCCAACCACGGAAAGTAAAAGGGGGCCAGCAGTGCGGCCATGGTATGATCGAGTAGCGAAAAACGGCCATACGCCTTTGCGAATTCAATAAAGATACCGGGCGTTATGAACCAACCCATCACAGGAATAAACTGCCAAAATACCCAATGCCGGGGTCGCTCGGCCAACGATTGCATGCACCAGGTATTATAAAAGGGAACATAGGCTTTCCAGGCAGGAAGTCCTGCCTTTACGAACAGCTTTGCAAAGCCGGGTGCAGGCAGTAATACCAGCAGCGTGGCTACCAGATAAACGATTAAAAAATGTTGAAGGGGCATTTTATTTAATTTGATACATCACCTCTTTGACCAGTCGTACGGTCCTGGGGACATCCGGCAATGCAGCCGCCACTAAATTGGGTGCATAGTGCAAAGGAGCATCGGCCGCCGTGATGCGTCGGATGGGTGCATCCAAATAATCGAAACCTTCTTTTTGTATTCGGTAGGTAATTTCGGAAGAGACAGAAGCAAAGGGCCACTGTTCTTCAATAATTACCAGACGGTTTGTCTTTTTGACGGATTCCAATATCGTATGCCAATCGAGCGGGCGAATGGTGCGAAGATCGATCACTTCGGCACTGATCCCTTCTTTTTCGAGCTCCTGTGCGGCACCAAGAGCTACTTTCATCATTTTGTTGAAAGAAACGATGGTTACATCGCGACCGGCTCTTTTGATGTCCGCCTTTCCTATCTCGATATAGTACTCCTCGTCCGGAACCTCCGACTTGTCGCCATACATCACCTCGCTTTCCATAAAAACGATCGGGTCGTTCTCGTAACGAAGGGCTTGTTTCATTAACCCCTTTGCATCATACCCATTACTGGGAGATACCACCTTGAGTCCGGGAATATTGGCATACAATGATTCAAATGCAGTGGAATGTTGAGCGCCCAATTGGCCTGCAGAACCGTTGGGACCTCTAAAGACGATGGGACAAGTGATCTGCCCGCCGCTCATGGCCAGCATTTTAGAGGCCGTATTCAAAATTTGATCGAGGGCCAGTACCGCAAAGTTCCATGTCATGAACTCGACGATGGGGCGCAACCCGTTCTGGGCAGCCCCTACCCCTACGGCCGCAAATCCTAATTCGGAAATGGGAGTATCGATAATCCGGCGAGGGCCGAACTCTGCCAGCATCCCTTGGCTAACTTTATAAGCGCCATTATATTCGGCAACTTCTTCTCCCATCAAAAAAATGCGGTCATCCCTTCTCATTTCCTCGGACATAGCTTCGCGGAGGGCTTCCCGAAAGGCAATAGATCTGGCCATTTTCAATTGATTTTACGCCTGGCAAAATTAGGCTAAATTTGCTATCTTATGAAGAATATCAAGCTTATCGAAGTTCCGTCCGAGATCGGTGCCGGTACCCGCGGGGCCAGCTTAGGAGTAGAAGCCATCAAAGTGGCCGCGCTAGACTTTATGAGCAACTTCTTTATTCACTTTCCGTCCGAAAAAGTCACCTCCGAAAATCATTTGCTTTACGAGCCTATCGAGTCTCCCTACGCCAAGCGGATCAAAGGGCTGCTCACCATGTACGAGCGTGTCGGAAAGGCCGTATCGGAGTCTCTCAAGAATAACTTCTTTCCGGTAGTGCTCAGTGGCGATCATTCCGTTGCCGGTGCCACGATCAGCGGTATCAAAATAGCCAAACCCAAAAGCAAGCTCGGCGTTATCTGGATAGATGCGCATGCCGATCTGCATACCCCCTACACCACCCCCTCAGGCAATTTGCACGGAATGCCAATGGCCATTGCCCTGGGCGAGGATAATCCCGATTGTGCCATACATGAACCCGATCAGCGCACTATCGATTATTGGAACAAACTCAAAAACTTCGGAAAGATCTGCCCCAAAGTACTACCCGAGAACGTGGTGTACATTTCGTTGCGCGATTTCGAAAAAGAAGAAAAATACCTGCTCGATCAGCTCGACATTAAAAAGATAAGCACAAAAGAGATCCGAAGCAAAGGAGCCGAGAGTATCGTAAGGTCTGTACTGCGGTATCTCTCCGATTGTACGGACATTTATCTTTCGTTCGATGTGGATTCGCTCGACTCAGGTATCTCGAAAGGAACCGGAACGCCCGTAGGCAATGGGCTGCGTGAAAGAGAGGCCGAAGACCTCATCAGTAAATTTATGCAGAACAGAAAGATCTGCTGCTTTGAGATCACAGAGGTAAATCCCACCCTGGACAAAGAGAACCTGATGGCGGAGATCGCCTTCAATATCCTGCAGCGCAGCGTGAACATCGTAATGATGAACTAATACCCCGGCTATCCAAAGGTCAGTTTAAGTCCTGCCTCGAAAGTGCAAGGCGAAAATGCCAACTCGTGCCTAGCCTTATCGATACAAAGTCCGGTCCTTAACGGCCTTTTTGCAGGCTGCTCAAAAGAGGCCGTGTTGACACGAATGATCAGCGAATCATCCAACTGCAAGTAAGCAGCAGCTTTTAAAGCCATATCGTAGGGTGTCAGCACCTCTTGGCCCGAGATATGAAAAATCCCGGTGGCGGACCTGGTAACGACACCAAGAATTCCCATGGCCAGATCTCCTACATAAGTAGGTGTCCTGATCTGGTCATCGACTACCTGATAGGTTTCGCCCCGACCTAATTTTTCTTGCACGATCGACAACAAATTGCTGCGACCTGTCATAGGCTTTCCATAGACCAACACCGTTCTTACGATTGACCATTGCAAACCGGATCGCTCCACCAACTCTTCGGCCTCCAGCTTGGTTTGACCATAATGATTGATAGGATTTCTTGTCGCTTGCTCTGTATAGTTTCCGTTCTCTCCGTCAAATACGAAGTCGGTAGACACGTAACAGAATTTAGCCTGCGACCGCTGTGCGGCTTCAACCAAATGCTGGGTTCCCTCAACATTGATCTGTGTGGCCAGCTCAGGATGTAATGCACAATCGTCGGGCTTGCCCATAGCGCCTGCATGGATGATCCAATCGGGAGCATGCGCATCGATGATCTGAAACGTTCGCTCTCGGTCAGTAAAATCGAGCGACTCATAGACAAAACCATGGCTTGGCGCAAAAGGAAGTCGGCTAGGACCTCGCGAAGTAGCCAGCACATCCAAACCGGCGTTAGTTAGCAGATCGCACAAGTAATAACCCAGAAATCCATTGGCACCGGTAAGCAAGATTTTCATTGAATAAAAGTAGTAAAATCGTAAATTCGCTACTTCAATTTGACCGATATGAAGCAGAAAGTTTCCCGCATTGCACTTATGACATCGGGCGGTGATGCACCGGGCATGAACGCCGCCATCAGAGCGGTGGTTCGAACGGGATTGTACTATGGATTGGAGGTATATGGCATCATGCGCGGCTATCAAGGTCTTATAGAAGATGATATCAT
>CANGTM010000103.1 GCA_947456825.1 Chitinophagaceae bacterium | reverse complement strand
CGACAAGATACCCTCGCTCCCTGCTGCCTTTATAAAAGATGGAACAGTAACTGCCGCCAACGCTTCGACCATGAATGATGGTGCTGCCGCATTGATATTGATGTCTGCCGAAAAGGCTCGTGAGCTGGGGCTGCAACCGCTAGCCGCCATAAGAGGATATGCCGATGCCGAGCAAGCTCCTGAGTGGTTTACTACAGCTCCATCGCTGGCCTTACCCAAGGCGATTGCCAAAGCAGGACTACAACCCTCCGACATTGCTTACTGGGAACTAAACGAAGCGTTCTCTGTAGTGGGAATCGAAAATACCCGACGATTAAAGCTCGATCCGGCCACGGTCAACGTTCACGGAGGCGCAGTATCGCTGGGCCATCCATTGGGATGCAGTGGGGCCAGGATCATAGTAACACTACTAAATGTTCTCCGTGCACGCGGTGCTCGTTATGGGGCAGCCGGTATTTGTAACGGAGGTGGTGGAGCCAGCGCGATAGTTATTGAATCATTGGTTTAATGGCAAGTACCACGCTCATCACCAATATCGAGGGACTGGTCGGGCTACACCCGACGGATGCTGTGTTGCGCGGGCAACAATTGGCTAGCCTGCCTATGTTGCACAAGGCCTACCTTCTTATAGAGAATCACGAAATAGCGGAGGTTGGATCGATGGAAACAATCGATCGTAACCGCTTTAGTGGATCGCATCAAATCGATGCCACCGGAAAGTTCGTTCTTCCGGGTTGGTGTGACAGCCATACCCACCTTGTTTTTGCTGCCAGCCGTGAAGAGGAGTTTGTAGACAAAATTAAAGGGCGCTCCTATGAGGAGATTGCGGCAAAGGGTGGGGGAATTTTAAATTCAGCTCGTAAAGTTGCAGAAGCAAGCGAAGAGGTGCTGTTTGCTGCAGCTTATAGCCGGTTGCAGCAAATCAGCAAATCGGGTACCACCACCGTAGAGATAAAAAGCGGATACGGGCTGAGCGTAGAGGCTGAATTGAAAATGCTACGTGTTATTAAAAAACTCAAGGAGCGCTCCTCGCTACAGATAAAAGCAACATTTTTAGGGGCGCATACCTACCCTCCGCCCTTTAAGAATGACCACGCAGCCTATATAAAATTGATAACCGATGAGATGCTTCCGGTCATCGCTACCGAAAAATTAGCCGATTTCATAGATGTGTTTTGCGAGAAGGGTTTTTTCTCGCCCGAAGAAACAGAGCAGATCTGCTTGGCTGGGAGAGCCCATGGGTTACCCGCGAAGATCCATGGCAATCAACTCCACTTGTCAAATGGCGTTCAAACTGCCGTTAAATTAAATGCCGTAAGTGTCGACCATTTAGAAACTATGGATGAGGCCGCCATTGCTTGCCTGGCCCAGTCCGATACTATTGGCACCTTGCTTCCCAACGCGGCTTTTTTCTTGCGAATGACAGATCCGCCTGCCCGTGCATTGATCGAGTCGGGGGCTGCCATTGCGCTGGCCACCGATTACAATCCGGGTTCTGCGCCCTCTGGCAATATGAATTTTGTAGTATCGCAGGCCTGTATTCGTATGCGCATGCTTCCCGAAGAGGCTATAAATGCCGCTACCATCAATGGGGCCTGCGCCTTGCAATTACAAGACCGCTGTGGCAGCATTCGTCCGGGAAAAAGGGCCGACTTGGTAATAACCCAACCAATTTCCTCGCTGGCTTATCTGCCCTACGCATTTGGGAGTTCTTGCATCGAACAAGTGCTGGTAGGCGGAGACCCCATCATATAATTATGCCAAATCAATCTCTGTTATGAAAAGAATAATCGAGTGTGTTCCGAATTTCAGTGAAGGGGTCAATTTGTCCGTTATCAAGCAGATCACCGATTGTATGGAGGCCGTTGAAGGTGTTCGCTTACTGAATGTCGATCCGGGTAAAGCAACTAACCGTACCGTGGTAACGATAGTGGGAGAACCCCAGGCCGTTTGCGAGGCGGCCTTTCAGGCTATTAAAAAGGCGGGTGAACTTATTGATATGCGATCGCATAAGGGGGCCCACCCGAGAATGGGGGCTACCGATGTATGTCCGCTGATCCCTATTGCCGGTATTACCCTAGAAGAAACAGCTCAGTTTGCCAGAGAGCTGGCTGAACGAGTAGGTAGAGAACTCGATTTGCCCGTTTATTGCTACGAAGCCGCACAGCCCGACAAATCAAGATCTAATCTATCCGTGATAAGAGCGGGAGAATATGAGGGATTCTTTAAAAAGATCCAAGATCCACAGTGGAAGCCTGATTTTGGACCCGCCGTCTTCGATGAGAGGAGGGGAGCGACAGTCATTGGAGCCAGAGATTTTTTAGTGGCTTATAATATTAACCTCAATACCACCTCTACGCGTAGAGCCAATGCGGTCGCCTTTGACATTCGTGAAGCCGGACGTAATAAGATCGAAAATGGAAAGACCATCAACATACCCGGCTCGCTCAAAGCGGTCAAGGCGATCGGTTGGTATATTGAGGAATACGGGATCGCACAGATCTCCATAAACCTAACCGATATTCGAACAACGCCTGTTCATGTGGCCTTTGATGAGGCATGTAAGAAAGCGACCGAACGCGGATTACGGGTAACCGGCAGTGAGCTGGTAGGACTGGTTCCTTTAAAAGCGTTGACCGATGCAGGCAGGTATTTTCTTGAAAAACAAAAGAGATCTACCGGCGTCTCTGAGAAAGAGTTGATCAAAATTGCTGTCCGTTCCCTAGGCCTCGATGAGCTCGCTCCCTTTGACCCTGAGAAGCGAGTAATTGAATATTTATTACGAGATAAAACCAATAAAGAACTGATATACAATTCACTGCTTGATTTCGCTAACGAGACGGCCAGTGAGTCTCCAGCGCCCGGCGGGGGCTCGGTAGCGGCCTATATGGGAGTGCTAGGCGCTTCGCTGGGAACCATGGTAGCAAATTTGTCTTCTCATAAAAAAGGTTGGGACGATCGATGGAAAGAGTTCAGCGATTGGGCCGACCAGGGACAACGATTAAAGGATGAACTACTGCTCTTGGTGGATGCAGATACGGCATCTTTTAATGCGATCATGCAAGCCATGGGATTACCAAAAGGGAACGATGAAGAGAAACTGGCTCGAAAGACAGCTATTCAGCAGGCCACGAAAACAGCCATGGAAGTACCTTTCCATGTAATGGAATGCGCCCTGAAAAGTATGGACCTGCTATTAGCCATGGCTCAACAAGGAAATCCCAACTCGGTAAGTGATGCAGGGGTAGGAGCGCTTTGTGCCCGTAGTGCCGTATTGGGCGCCGGGCTTAATGTCAAGATCAATGCTTCGGGCTATGAGGATGCAGCCTATGTGGCTACGCTGTTGCAGCAAGTAAAGAACATGGAAGAATTGGCCAGCCAAAAAGAAGCGGCGATCTTAGCGGTGGTCGCTGAAAAAATCGGATGATTTGAGTTAACTATTCTTTACTCGTTTTCAGAGGCATTCATGAGCTTCTCGAATAGCTCTTCGTATTCTTTGCTAAGTATATCTATTTGTTGAGTCGTCTTAGTAAACTCACTCTCCGTCTTAAGAAAAAGCTCTTTGCTGGCATAGATGCCAGGATCACCGAGTTGCCCCTCTAGCTCTTGTTTTTTTAGTTGCCATTCCGCCAGGGATCGCTCTATTTG
>CANGTM010000102.1 GCA_947456825.1 Chitinophagaceae bacterium | reverse complement strand
GCGGTGTTGCCGTATGTGGTAACGGGTCACAAAGACCAAGTCGACGAAAATGGCCAGCCAGTGGCCCAGCGGGTCAACTATGCCAAGCTGGTGCCGGTGCTGCTAAAGGCCCTGCAACAACAGCAAACGCAGATCGAAGCCCTGCAACAGCAGGTGAGGGAACTGAACACCACGGTGTAGCAAAAAAGCATTTCGTTGATAATCTGTGTTTTATACACCCTTTTTGGGGATTAACCCAAGGGGAGGCTGCTCTATTTTTGGCTTTCGAGCCGAAAAATCTCCTAAAATAGTTCCAAAATAATTAGCGTTTATTTGCTAAAAGTATTAGCTTTGATATTCTTAAAACGAATACTATGTCAGTCAACAACGAAAAATTAAAGGCGCTCAAGCTTACGATGGATAAGATTGAGAAGGATTATGGAAAGGGAAGTGTAATGCTCATGAACGAGAGGGGAGAAGTGCAACAAGAGGTGATCTCAACCGGTTCCATAGGATTGGATGCTGCGCTTGGTATTGGCGGACTGCCTAAAGGACGTATCGTAGAAATATATGGCCCTGAATCTTCCGGAAAAACAACCATCGCTACGCACGTCATAGCAGAAGCACAGAAAAAAGGAGGCATGTGTGCCATCATCGATGCAGAGCATGCTTTTGACAGCAGCTATGCACAAAAACTGGGAGTGGATGTAGAGAATCTACTGATATCTCAGCCTGATTATGGCGAACAAGCGCTTGAGATCGCTGATCGTTTAATATTATCCGGGGCACTCGATGTAGTGGTGATCGATTCGGTAGCCGCATTGGTTCCCAAGAGTGAACTCGAAGGAGAAATGGGTGATAGTAAAATGGGATTGCATGCGCGTTTGATGAGCCAGGCGCTTCGTAAGTTGACGGCCACCATCGCCAAGACCAATACCATTTGCATTTTTATCAACCAGCTTCGTGAAAAGATCGGGGTCATGTTCGGCAACCCAGAGACGACGACTGGTGGTAATGCGCTTAAGTTCTATGCTTCCGTTCGATTGGATATTCGCCGCACACAGCAGGTAAAGGATGGCGATGAGGCGATCGGCAACCACGTAAAAGTAAAAGTCGTCAAGAATAAAGTAGCTCCACCGTTCCGTGCCGCAGAGTTCGATATCATTTTCGGAGAAGGTATTTCTAAGACCGGTGAGATCATCGATATGGGAACTGAGTTGGGTATCGTTCAAAAAAGCGGTAGCTGGTACTCCTATAATAATGATCGTCTCGGACAAGGCCGTGAAGGTGTTAAGCAGTTGCTGGTCGATAATCCCGAGCTGGCGGCCGACATTGAGGCCAAAATCAGAGAAAAGGTCAAAGAGATGCAGGCCGGATAAAATCCTTATTTGTTTTCGTGTGTTTTTCAATGGGTTAGTTGAAGACCCGTGGGTACTAGCTGCCGGCGGGTCTTTTTATATTTTATAATAGCACCGGCCCGTCGAACCAATTACCTTTGCCGTTCGTTTAATATTATCTAACTATGGCACATCCTTCGCAAAACAAGAAAAAATGGCTACGCTGGATCTTTTTGGCCATCGTTGCTATGGCCTTGGCCGGAGGCGCTATATTTTATTATGTGATGACTGCGGAGTTCGCCGATACGACTTCAGAAAAACCGGCCTACACGATATCTGCCATAGATCTGTTGACAGAATTTCAACAAAATGATAGCGCTGCAAACAAGAAGTATGTCGAGCAAATCCTTGCCGTAAGTGGGCGTGTGTCGGAAGTGGAAGGTGTTGATACCTCGGCAACCGTCAAGTTCGTGGACTCGCTAACAGGCTCTTACCTGATCTTTGATTTCCAATCGGCAACAAGTCGCCAAGCGGCGGCATTACAACCCGGAGATAGCGTTACACTCAAGGGCTCTTGTAGTGGTAGTATTTATAGTCGTCTTCGCAATGCTCATATGATCAGCTTTAAGCGATCGGTTATCACCGAATAAAAAATAACAATAAATTTGCCACCCATTCACAAAAAATCATTCATTCTTTTCAATTAAGCCATCCAATATTCAATTACTCTTTAAAACATCACACATGAAAAAAACGATCCTTTTCTTTTCTTTACTGGCCGTTGCCACCATGGGTTTCGCACAAGTAAAGCAAACCACCTCTGCGGTAGTTGCTTTTGATGCTACTACTCCTAAAGATGCGCTTCCCAAGGCCGAGAACAAAACCGTAATTGCTCAACTCAACACCAAGACCGGTGAGATCGGTTTTGAAGCAGCCGTTAAGAACTTTGCTTTTAGCAATCCTGTTATTCAGGAGCATTTTAATGAGGAGCGCTGGATGAGCTCCGATAAGTTTCCTGCGTTTACCTTTGAGGGTAAGATCAGCGATATGCAAAAGTATAATTTCGCCAAAAACGGCGTCTATACTGTTACTGTTACAGGGCAGATGACCGTAAAAGGCAAGAGCAACGAGGTAACCACACCTGCTACGATCGAAGTAAAGAATGGCACGTTGATGGCTACTGCTAATTTTAGCATTACCCTGGCCGATTACGGAATTAGCGTGGGCGATGGCAGTAAGATCGCCGCTCAACCCAAGATCACCGTTTCTGCTGAGTTAAAGTAAAATCAGATCTCCTTATGATCGATAAAGGTCAGTTCTTAAAGGCTACCTACTTATTTAATATAGCGCTCACTACCGTGGGCGCTATATTTAAAATATATCACTATCCTAATAGTGAAACCTTTATTCTCTTTGCCATTATTGCCATGTTGACCTATTCCTTGCCGGTATTGCTCGAGGTATTCAGGTCTACCCGTATCGGCACTTCTGAAAAACTAATGTGGGTCACCGGCATGTTATGCCTTACACCGATCGCCGGTTATCTTTACGTATTCAAAGCCCGCAACCGCATCGCTAACAGCGATCAGCAAAAATAAGTTCAGGTCTCTCTATTGCGTAACTTGCAGGGTGCCCTTTACACTACATTCACCTTTCTCACCAGCGGGCGATCAGCCCGAAGCCATCCGTCAATTGGTACATGGGCTTACCCATGGCGAAAAATACCAGACCTTACTGGGGGTAACGGGTAGTGGTAAGACCTTTACCATGGCCAATGTGATCGAGCAAGTGCAGCGACCTACATTGGTCCTTACTCATAACAAGACCCTGGTCGCGCAACTCTATGGCGAGTTCCGACAATTCTTTCCGGATAATGCGGTAGAATATTTTGTTTCGTATTACGATTACTACCAACCGGAGGCCTACATGCCTGTTACCAATACCTATATAGAAAAGGACCTTTCCATCAATGAGGAGCTAGATAAACTTCGACTGCGAGCGACCTCTAGCTTGTTGAGTGGCCGTCGTGATATTATTGTCGTGGCATCGGTGAGTTGTATCTATGGTATGGGTAACCCCGTTGATTACATGAATGGGATCATCCGTATTCAAAAAGGACAAGTGATCTCACGCCAGGGATTTTTACACGCCCTTGTCAATTCACTCTACCAGCGTACTACGCTTGAATTTACGCGCGGTAGTTTTCGGGTTAAGGGTGATACGGTCGATATCAACTTACCATATGTCGATTTTGGTTATCGGATCCATTTTTTTGGGGACGAGATCGAGGCCATCGAACAACTTGATGTAAACGCCGGAAAGCGCATCGCTACCATGGACAATGCGGCAATTTTTCCCGCTAACTTGTATGTGGCACCAAAGGATAT
>CANGTM010000101.1 GCA_947456825.1 Chitinophagaceae bacterium | reverse complement strand
GCACGCAAGGAACCTGCCGTATCAGTGGTAAAATAAGGATTGCCGGTACCGGCTCCAAAGATCACCACACGGCCTTTTTGCAAATGCCGAATGGCCCTTCTGCGAATATAAGGCTCAGCAATCTGCTCCATCTTAATGGCACTCTGCAATCGCGTATAGACCCCGATCTTCTCCAGCCCGGCCTGTAGGGCCATTCCGTTGATCACGGTGGCCAACATGCCCATATAATCACCGTGAGCTCGCTCAATGCCGGTCTCTTGCTCGTTCATGCCCCGGTAAATATTACCGCCCCCGATCACAATGGCGACCTGTACCCCCATATCTGTAATGGACTTTATATCGCGGGCATAATGGGCGATAACATCATTATCAAATCCAAAACTTTTATTGCCCATCAGGGCCTCGCCCGAAAGCTTTAACAAGATGCGTTTATACTTGGGTAACATGAGGTGTTGGGTTGTAAAAACGAAGATACACTTTTTGAGAAGCCACAAAAAAAGCGTCAGAAAAGATCTGACGCTTATAGAAGTAGTAATCGGATTTGAATTAGCCTAAGGCAACCCGCTTGAACGCGCTTACGGTAACGTTACCTGACTCACGCAGGTAGTCGCCTACCGACTTGCTGCTGTCCTTAACGAAGGCCTGAGCCGTTAAGGTCTGCTCTTTAAAGAAGGCTCCCATTTTACCATCCACGATCTTATTGAGCATTTCCTCTGGTTTACCGGCCATTTTGGGGTCTTGCTTCATGAGCTCGAGGATAATATCCTTTTCGCGGGCGATCACGTCAGCAGGTACGGCAGTGGCATCAACGGCCACGGGATTGAGGGCGGCAATTTGCATGGCAACGTCCTTTCCGGCCTCGGCAGCCTCTTTATCTAGCCCTACCAGTACACCAATGCGATAGGCTCCATGAATATAAGAAGCCACATAAGGAGCATCGATACGTTCGAATTTGGTCACTCCGATCTTCTCTCCAATGGTAGCCAGCTTTTCGTCAACCATGGTGGCTACGGTCAAAGAACCGATAGAGACACCCATCAGCTGATCCAGGGTCGTAACATTGTTGGCAATGGCAGCGTCGGCGATACTTTTGGCAAAGGCAATAAAGTCTGCGTTCTTAGATACGAAATCGGTCTCGCAGCTGACGCAAACTACGATACCGGTCTTATTGTCGGCAGTTGTTTGGGCAATCACGACGCCTTCTTTGGCCTCGCGATCGCTTCTTTTAGCAGCCACTTTTTGTCCTTGCTTGCGAAGCCAGTCGATGGCAGCTTCGAAATCGCCATTGGTTTCGGTCAGGGCCTTGCGGCAATCCATCATGCCTGCACCGGTGGCCTGACGAAGTTTATTGATGTCTTGTGCACTGATCATTACGGTACTCATAACTAGTTTTATAATAATTAAAAATTAACGACGGGCGCCACCAGGTCCACGGCTTGAACTTCCGGCACTGGTACGACGGCGCGCACCACCCCCTGCTCCTCTGCGACCGGCTCCACGGCCTCCCTCTGCTTCGGCCTCGGCCAGCAGCTTGGCGGCTCTTCTTTCTTTTTCATCATCGGTCATTTCCTCTACCTCATCTTCTTTGGCGGCTTGTCTCTCGGCTAATCCCTCTGCAATGGCAGCGGTGATGTAGTTGACCAGCACAGTGATCGATTTGGTAGCATCATCATTGGCAGGGATAGCAAAATCTACCTTGTTGGGGTCGCAATTGGTATCGACCATACCGAAAGTAGCAATGCCCAAACGCTTGGCTTCGGCCAGGGCAATGTGCTCGTGTCCGATATCGACAATGAACAAGGCAGCAGGTACACGACCCAGCTGAGAAATACCGCCCAATACCTTTTCCATCTTATCCTTGTCGCGACTTAAGGTCAAGCGCTCTTTTTTAGTGATGCTATCGAATGAACCATCACCCAGCATTTTTTCGATGCTCTGCATTTTCTTGACGCTCTTGCGAACGGTATTGAAATTGGTCAGCATTCCTCCTAACCAACGCTCCGTAACAAAGGGCATATTAACGCGCTTCGCACATTCGGTAACGATGTCTTTGGCTTGCTTCTTGGTGCCGACAAAGAGGATCTTCTTACCGCTGCGAGCGATCTGCTTTAAGGCAGCCGCCGTCTCCTGCATGCACTCAACGGTCTTGTTAAGATCGATGATGTGAATACCTTTCTTCTCGGCGAAGATGTAGGGGAGCATCTTGGGATTCCACTTCTTTTTGAGGTGACCAAAATGTACACCGGCGTCCAGAAGTTGCTGTTGTAAGGATGTATTGTTTTCCATGGTAGGTAAAATACTTTATAAATGATGGGGGTCTATTAACGTTTAGAGAACTGGTAGCTGCGACGGGCTTTCTTGTGACCGAACTTCTTACGCTCCACAGAACGAGGATCGCGCTTAAGAAGGCCAGCGGCCTTGAGTGCCGGACGAAACTCCGGATTCAGCTCGACCAATACACGGGCAATACCCAGCATGGCAGCCTCGGCCTGTCCTTTGACACCACCACCATCGGCATTGATCTTGATGTCGTATTTACCGTCGGCCTCGACGGTCTTGAGCGGACGCTCCACCTGGTTTTGCAAATACACCAGCGAGAAATAATTTTTATAATCCTTGTCGTTGACAGTGATCTTTCCATCTCCTTTAGAAATGAAAACACGGGTTACGGCTTCTTTACGACGACCGACTCCGTTGGTTTGGTTTGTTGCCATTTATAGATTATTTGAAAGTTTTAAATTAGAATTTAAGCGCCTGGGGTTGCTGGGCTCCATGAGGATGCGCATCACCTACGTACACGAATAATTTCTTGTACATCTTGCGACCCAAACGATTCTTAGGGAGCATTCCTTTTACGGCACGCTCAATGACCACTTCGGGGCGACGCTTTTGCAGATTGGCAGCGGTTTCCTCTTTACGACCACCGGGATATCCGGTAAAGTGATCGTAAATTTTTTGCTCGAGTTTGTTGCCGGTAAAAACGACTTTTTCACAATTGACGACGATCACATAATCGCCGGTGTCTACGTGGGGAGTGTAGCATGCCTTGTTCTTACCACGGAGTACCGCAGCGATCTTAGCACACATACGACCAACGGTTTGATTAGTACCGTCCACAACATACCAGTTGCGCTTTACGGTAGCCTCGTTCGCATGTTTGGTAGTGAAATGTAATTTGCTCATGACTTTTTTTTTGAGAGTACCGCTATCCCGGTACCCGATTTAAAAATGGGATGGCAAAGGTAGGTGCCGCCAACCGAAAAGCAGCGTAAAAAGGGAGCAATTTTAAAACGAACCTCCACAAATAGCTGATTTTCAATAAAAATTTTGACCAGCTTTAATCAGCACTTTCAAAAAGGCCTGGAAAGTTGCACTAAAAGCCGCCACCTGACAAAGCAGAGACCGAAACCCCGGGGAAACCATAAAAAAAGAGTAGCCCGAATCGGACTACTCTTTTACAATAGAATCGCGTACGACTAGTTGATCGTAACGGTCTGCAGATTTTCGTTGAGCGTAATGGTGTAGGTACGAGCCGTGGTAGGCGTCTTAAAGTTGTTACCGCTCTCCCACCTGATACGACGAGGTGTTCCTACGGACTGGCTTCCTCCGCTGGCATCTTCGTAATCGAAAGCACCCCAGTTATTGCCGGCCAGGAATTTGATATCCTTGTTGGCCTCAAGAGCAATAGAGATGGTCCATACACCGGCACCCACATAGGTCATT
>CANGTM010000100.1 GCA_947456825.1 Chitinophagaceae bacterium | reverse complement strand
TTTAGAATCCTTTACTTAACATAATATAAATTATAGGAAATAAGTTATGTTAGTAAAGCATACGGGCGCGGATGGAGCCAGGTATTTCGCGCAATAGCGATAAGGCCCTTGCAGACAGCTTATGGTCAACATCCAATACGACATAACCTATCAACTCGTTGGTTTTTAAGTATTGGCCAAGGATATTTATATTATTACTTGAAAGGGCAGTATTGATAGCAGAAAGAACGCCAGGAACATTTTTATGAATATGCAAAATTCGGTGGGCTCCGGTCTGAGGTGGCAACGAAAGGGACGGAATGGAATGGGAGCCGTCACTAAATCCCGTTTCGAGGTACTGAAAAAGCTTGATGCTGACATCTTCTCCAATATTTTGCTGCGCCTCTTCGGTGCTACCTCCAATATGCGGAGTCAATAACACATTGGGAAGGTTCTGAAGCGGACAGTCAAATTTGTCGCCGTTCTTTTCAGGTTCCCAAGGAAAAACATCAATGGCAGCTCCGCCAATTTGCCCGGTGCTCATGGCTTGCTGAAGAGCCTGCAGATCGACCACCTGTCCTCTGGCATAATTTATAAGCATTGCGCCTTTCTTACATAGACGAAGGGTCTGCTTATTAATAAGATGATGAGTAAGCGTGGTTTCGGGCACATGCAAGGTGATGACATCTGCCATGGATAATAACTCTTTCAACGAGCGACAACTGGTCGCATTGCCAAGCGGCAACTTATTCTCTATGTCATAAAAGACCACGCGCATACCCATTGCCTCAGCCATTACGCTCACCTGACTTCCGATGTTGCCATATCCTACTATCCCCATGGTCTTTCCTCGCATTTCTCGACTTCCTTTGGCTTCTTTTTGCCAAACCCCGTTATGGGCGGCCAAGTTCTTATCGGGAATGCCACGTAACAACATGATAGAGACTCCCATGACCAACTCTGCCACCGAGCGTGTATTTGAGTAAGGAGCATTAAATACCGCTACTCCTTTTTGGGTCGCAGCTCGTAGATCGATCTGGTTAACACCAATACAAAAACAACCTATGGCTTGCAACTTTTTGGCGGCCGCCAACACATTTTCCGTAATGGTCGTTTTAGAGCGTATGCCCAATATATGAACGTCCCGAACCGCTTCGATCAGTTGTTGTTCACTAAGGGCTCGGTTTATCTTCTCTACCTGGGTGTAGCCGTGAGAGCGAAATTTCTTCACAGCGGCATCACTGATATTTTCCAAAAAAAGGATCTTGATCTTATCCTTTGGATAACTGGTAGCCGTATTTTTTTGTTGCGTGGCCATCTTTTCGACAAATGGTTATTCCTTTATTCGAACCTGAACAAATATACTTGTAAATAGCAGGAACCCTATCTTTGACCACCGTTGAAAAATAATTTAATATACACACTGCTGGCATTGTCGATACTAATGATCGGTAGTACGTCTTGCGGACTGATCGAAGAACGGGTCACTGCAAAAAATGACTATATACCTCCCACTCCACTGGTAATTAGTGATGCGGAAAAACAGCGCTATAAGGAGCTGCTTACAAACTATTTTGACAGTACGTTACTAGGCCGTTACCGAAATTTTAACGGAGGGGTCTTGGTAGCCAAGGGAGGCACTATCCTCTATGAGCAGTACCAAGGATTTGAGGATCTTCCAGGACGAAGCAGACCGCTTTCTGCCACTAGTTCATTACATATTGCCTCTTCTACCAAGCCCTTTACAGCCATAGCTATTTTGAGCCTTGTAGACAAAGGAAAACTATCGCTCGAGGATACCATCAACCAATTTTTTCCTACCCTTCCCTACCCTTCAATTACCGTACGCGATCTGCTAACACATCGCAGCGGCCTGCCCAACTACCTCTACTTTATGGAGGCTTCCTATTGGAACAAGGAGCGTATGGCTACCAACCAGGATGTGCTTGCCGTAATGAGTGCTGAAAAACCGGCCCGCCATGCGGCTCCCAACAAGCGTTTCGAATACTGCAATACGAACTATGTGCTGCTGGCCTTACTAATAGAAAAGATCTCGGGAACTTCTTATCCTCGCTACCTGCAAGAAACCATTTTTGAGCCGCTGGGCATGGCCCATACGTTCGTGTATCAACCCGTACATGCCAAGCGCATCGTTCCATCGTATCAGCCCAATGGACGACCATGGCCCCTTGATTATCTTGATTTGACCTATGGCGACAAGAACATTTATAGTACCCCACAAGATTTGCTCAAATGGGATCAAGCCTTGTACACCGACCAATTGATTGATACGACCCTTTTGCAACAAGCCTTTCAGGGTTATAGTTTCGAGCGGCCCGGTACCCATCACTATGGGCTGGGTTTTCGATTGGAGTTTTTACGCAATGGCAAAAAAGTGATCTACCATTTTGGAAGATGGCACGGTAACAATGCGGCCTTTACCCGACTGGTAGAAGAAAAAGTCGTGGTCATCATCCTTGGTAATCGCTTTAACCGGAGTATATACTCGGCTGCTCATCACAGCTATGACCTCTTTGGTAATTATTACAACCAAGACGAGCGAGAAGACGAACAGTAAACTGTCTGCCAGCCTGCAAAATGGCTAGAACTATTTTTGATCGGTCTGCAGCAAGAAATGGCAAGTAAGATGTTCTACTCATTGTTGCTTTCAACTTAATTGCAGAACTTTCGAACTATGAAGATCTTTAGCGCCGAGCAGATCAAGGCCTGGGACGAGTACACCATGCGCGAAGAGCCCATCTCTTCCGAAATGCTGATGGAGCGAGCGGCAGAGCGGTGCTTTGCCTGGCTTGTCGCAACATTTCCCGCTCAAGACAGCTTTACCATTTGCTGCGGAAAGGGCAATAACGGTGGCGATGGGCTGGTCGTAGCTCGTCTTCTGGCGCAACAAGGCAAAAAAATTTCTGTCTATGTATTGGAGTTCGGATATCTGGGCACTCCCGATTTTCAATTGAATCTTTCCAGGTTGCATCAGTTCTCGCAAGTCATCATTCGTTTCGTGCAGACCCTCGATCAGCTGCCTGTCTTCGATCCTGCGGTACCCATTATTGATGCCTTGTATGGAACGGGTCTTAATCGTGGTCTCGAAGGAATTAGTGCAGCCTTTGTTCAACAAATCAATGCGTCGGGCTGTGTTTGTGTCTCCATAGATTTACCAAGTGGACTTTTTGCCGATCGTTCCTCCCTATTGCATCCTGTCATCAGAGCCACACATACCCTTTGTCTTCAGACGTACAAGCTAGCCATGCTTATGGCAGAAAATGATGTATACCTCGGGCAAGTGCATTTGCTTTCAATAGGACTACATCCTGGATTTTACGAATACGCCCACACAAAATATGAACTACAACTACTTACCGATATCAAGGCCCTGAGACCCACTCGCAACAAAAGCGCTCACAAAGGAAATTTCGGACATGCTCTTTTGGTAGGTGGTCAAGTGGGAAAAATGGGAGCCATGGTACTAGCTGCGAAAGGGGCTCTTCGTTCGGGCCTTGGATTGCTGAGTTGCCAGGTGCCCGCGGTCGGACTCAACATTTTGCAAACATCGGTGCCCGAAGCCATGTGTTCTGTAGATAACCGGCAAGAATGCATCAGTCAATTACCAAAAGACCTCTCCTTATTTCAGTCAATAGGAATAGGTCCGGGAATGGGTACGAAAGACGAGACCATTGCAGTGTTGAATGAGGTTCTCTCCTCTTTTACGAAACCCATTGTGATTGATGCCGATGCCCTAAATGTTCTGGCCATGCATCCTGCCCTTTTGAATAAGGTTCCAG
>CANGTM010000099.1 GCA_947456825.1 Chitinophagaceae bacterium | reverse complement strand
CCCCCGGTTATAAGAGCGGTTCGGTTTGCAAGTCTGTTCATCGGAATAATTGCGTTTCCGACAAGGTAGCTCGCTCCACGGCCAAGGAGACTGATGACAGTTGGTTGTACAACTGATCTTGCTCAGGCGGCTAAACCAGGAATGGGCGTAGAATCAATAATTGATGACCTGTTCTTCGATATCCGCTGGAATACTTCTGAATGCATATTCCTGGTTGCGCAATTGGGGCTCGAATCCTGCTTCGCGAATGGCCTCTTGAATGGTCTTGTAGGTAAACCGATGGGGTGCACCCGCCGCACTCACTACATTTTCCTCGATCATGATAGAACCATAGTCATTGGCTCCCGCATGTAAGCAGGTTCCTGCCGTTTCTTTTCCAACCGTTAGCCAGCTAGCCTGGATATTGATGATATTGGGCAGCATGATCCTGCTAATGGCGATCATACGAATATATTCTTCGCGGGTGGTGAGATTTTGTACGCCCCTTACCTCTGCCAGCAGGGTGTCTACATCCTGAAAGGTCCAGGGAATAAAAGCTAAAAACCCTTTGGAGTCGATTGGTTTTTTTGCTTGCACCTCGCGCAGTTTGATCAGGTGCTCAAACCGTTCCTCTATGGTTTCTACGTGTCCGAACATCATGGTGGCCGAAGTGGGTATGTAAAGCTTATGCGCTTCATGCATTACATCGAGCCATTCCTGCGCTCCACATTTTCCATTTGAGACAAGACGGCGAACCCGATCGACCAAGATCTCAGCACCGGCTCCGGGCAAAGAGTCCATACCCGCCTCTTTGAGCACTTTGAGCACTTCGTGATGCGTGCTCTTTTCGAGTTTGGTAATATGGGCTACTTCGGGTGGGCCCAGCGCATGTAATCGAATGTCGGGGAATTCGGTTTTGATCTGGCGAAACAGGTCTACGTAAAATTGCAGACCCAACTCGGGGTGATGACCTCCTTGTAACAATAACTGATCGCCGCCATAGCGGATCGTCTCGCGGATCTTCTCGCGGTAGGTGTCCATGGTGGTGATATACGCCTCAGGATGCCCGGGAATGCGATAGAAATTGCAAAACTTGCAATTGGCGATACAAACATTGGTGGTGTTTACGTTGCGATCGATCTGCCAGGTGACCTTTCCGTGGGGGACCTGTTTTTTTCTCAATTCATCGGCGACCCACATCAATTCGGCCAGTGGGGCCTCGTTAAAGAGCCCAATGCCTTCTTCTAAAGACAAAAATTCGAATTGCAGGGCCTTATGTAGTGCTTGATCGGTTTGCATGGGGCAAAGGTATTGCTACATAACAACAAACAGGTATCCGTTGTTGACTCGTCCGGGGTTACCTTTGTCCTTTATTATGATTCAATTCGATCGGTTTACACTTTCTAACGGATTACGGGTATTGGTACATCCTGACCCCTCTACTCCCATGGCCGTTGTCAATGTCTTGTACAATGTCGGAGCCAGTGACGAAGATCCTCAGCATACCGGCTTTGCGCACTTGTTCGAGCATTTGATGTTCGGGGGCTCACTCAATATCCCGGAGTACGATGAACCCCTGCAAATGGCTGGAGGAGAGAATAATGCCTACACCACCAACGATCTGACCAATTACTATCTTCAGTTACCCGCCGATAATCTCGAAACGGCCTTTTGGCTCGAGAGTGATAGAATGCTATCGCTGGCTTTCTCCGAAAAAAGTTTGGCTACACAGCGTAAGGTAGTGTGTGAGGAGTTCAAAGAGAATTATCTCAATAAGCCATATGGCGACGCCTGGCATAAGATGCGAGAGCTCGCTTATCAGGTACATCCTTATCGATGGATGACCATTGGAAAAGAATTGTCGCATATCGAGAAGGCCACGCTGGCGCAGGTCAAAACTTTTTTCTTTAAGCATTACACCCCCTGCAACGCGATTGTAGTGGTGGCAGGTGCTGTCGATACGCCCCGCGTAAAAAAGTTAGCCGAAAAATGGTTTGGCGATATCCCTTCGGGAGTACGCTATGAACGCTCTCTTCCTGCCGAACCGGTGCAAACGGCTGCACGCCGTTTATCTATTGAGGCGCCGGTACCCCTCGATATGCTCTGCAAGACTTGGCATATGGGAGCACGGCAAGATATCTCTTATCATGCCACCGATCTGCTCACTGATATTTTAGGCGGCGGCGCCTCTTCGCGATTATATCATACCCTGGTTAAGGAGCAGCAGCTCTTTAGCAGTATCGATTGTTATCATTTTGCCAGCAGCGATCCCGGATTACTGACCATTGAGGGAAAATTGGTCAAGGGAGTCGCTATCGAAAAAGCGGAGCATGCTTTACACGAGCAACTGCAAAAAGTAAAGGATGATCTCATTAGTCAGTCAGAGCTGCAAAAAGTGATAAATAAGACCGAGAGTATGATCGCTTTTGAGGATATGAGCGTGATGAGCCGGGCTGCTAGTTTGGCTTATTACGAATTGCTGGGCGACGCCAGCGATATGAATAAAGAGCTTAGCAAGTACGAGGCGGTTACGGCCGAGGCTATTCGCGAACAAGCCCGTACTATTTGTAGAGAAGAAAATTCAAACACGCTCCATTATCTGGCTTCGAATTAAACCCTCGAATCAAACCATCATGTTGAACAGAACCCAGGCTCCCCCGATCATCGATGCCATCCAATACCAGCTCCACTTAAAGCCGGTAGAGCGCGCTACCCTTGATAATGGCACGCCTGTTTATATGATCGATGCCGGCGCCGAGGAGGTCTTGCAACTTGAATGGGTGTATCCGGCGGGCAATAGCTATGAAACGCAAAATCTGGTGGCCGCGACCGTCAATTTTTTACTACGCAACGGCACGAGTACCAAAACGGCATTGCAGATCAATGAGTCGGTCGATTATTATGGGGCTTATTTGAATCGTAGCTGTTTTAACGAACAGGCCCTGATGACCTTGCACTGCATGTCTAAGCATGTAGATGCATTATTGCCTGTAGTAAGAGAATTAGTGACCGATTCCGTACTCCCCGAAGACGAACTGCAATTGTATCGTCAAAATATGAAACAACGGCTCGAGGTCAATCTTCGTAAAGCCGATTTTATTGCGGGCCGTTTGATCGATACTTACTTATTTGGCAGCGATCACCCCTATGGAAAATACAGTTCGGCGGCTGCCTTTGATGCCTTGGAGCGTTCTACGTTACTACCATTTTACGAAAGGCATTACCGACAGGCACAACCCATGCTGTTCGTTGCCGGTAAGATCCCTAAAGGGTTACTTGGACAACTGAACCGTTATTTTGGAGATCTGCCTGGTTCTGCACTGTCTTGTCCTGTGCATCCACTGGTACGGGCTACGCAAAAAAAATACCGGATCAGCAATGATCCTCAAGGGGTACAAGGAGCTATTCGTATGGCTTGTCCCTTTCCGAATCGTCATCATCCTGATTTTATTCCCACGCAGTTGCTCAATGCAGTATTCGGTGGATTCTTTGGTTCTCGCTTAATGAGCAATATTCGCGAAGACAAGGGCTATACCTATGGAATTCACAGTTATCTTTTGAATTTACAACAAGAGAGTGCCTGGATGATCAGCACCGAAGCGGGAGTAGAGGTTACTGAAGCCACACTCACAGAGATTTACCGCGAGATGGAGCGCCTACGCAATGAACCTATTGGAGAGGAGGAGTTGCTATTAGTTCGTAATTATATGATGGGAGGGCTACTCGGTGATTTGGATGGCCCATTTCAATTGATGGGTCGCTGGAAAAATCTGATCTTGCACGGGATGGACGAAAAATATTTTTACGATACGATCGAAACGATCAAAACGGCAT
>CANGTM010000098.1 GCA_947456825.1 Chitinophagaceae bacterium | reverse complement strand
GTGACCAGTACATGCTCCAGCCATCCCATCTTGTCTATATGGCGGGTGTGATACCAAAACTGCGCGAACAGGTGCAGCGGCGCCACGGTGGCAATGACACCTTGGGGAATGCCCAGTAGCGCAGCCGGTAGCAGAAGGACGGTAAATAAATTAAAGAAGGCGGAGATGCTTTGTCGAAGTGCGCAGGCCAAATTGAATTCTTCGCTACTATGATGAATGACGTGCAGGTTCCAAAATAAATTAATCCGGTGACTCCATCGGTGAATCCAATAACCGTTAAAGTCGAGAATGATGAAGGTGATGGCAACGACCAGCCAGCTTTGCTCAATGTGAGTAACGGCAAAATGGCTTAGCATGAACGGGTAGATGCCAATGGCGATCGTTAATTCCAACACAGATTTGGTGACATTGGTTATGCCTGAACTAAGGGACGATATCATGTCGAGCTGCCGAACCGTATCGAACCCTTTTCTATGCCCATATAGCTTTTCGAAGAGCACGAGGGCCAAGAAGGCGGGCATGGCCACCAGTAATATTTTTCCGTAGGTCTCCACGTATTTTTTATACGACTAATGTACATTGATAATTCGATATATTTACGGACCTATTCGTCACGCTTTCATGAAGCATACTTTTAACTGTGTAGATGCCCATACCTGTGGTAATCCCGTTCGGGTAGTCAAGGAAGGAGGTCCCCTATTGCAGGGTAGTACGATGAGCGAGCGAAGGCAACATTTTCTACAGGAATTCGATTGGATCCGCCGCGGTCTTATGTTCGAGCCGCGTGGTCACGATATGATGAGTGGCAGCATCGTTTATCCACCCATCGACAATCGCAACGATGCCTCGGTGCTTTTTATTGAGACCAGCGGCTGTTTGCCCATGTGCGGGCATGGTACGATCGGTACCGTTACCATCGCCATCGAAGAGGGTATTATAATTCCCAAGCGACCGGGGCATTTGCAATTGGAAACACCGGCCGGCCTAATTGCGGTGGAGTACCAGCACCGCTTGGTAGCGGGGCGTCTCAAAGTGGAATCGGTTCGGCTAACCAATGTAGCCTCATTTCTACATTCCACGGATCTGGAGGTCCATTGCCCCGAGTTGGGTAGTCTGCAGATCGATGTCGCCTATGGCGGTAATTTTTATGCGATCGTAGACGTACAGCCAAACTTTAAGGGGGTTGAACATTACCGAGCAGAACAACTGGTAGGATGGTCGAGGGCCCTTCGTGCAGCGATCAACCGATTGTATACATTTATTCATCCAGAAGATCCTACCATCCAAGGATGTTCGCATATTCTTTGGGCGGGTGCTGTTCTTGATGCTAACTCCACGGCGCGCAATGCTGTATTCTACGGAGATAAAGCCATCGACCGATCTCCTTGTGGAACGGGTACGAGCGCACGTATGGCCCAGTGGTATGCCAAGGGAAAGTTGAAGAAAGGAGAATCCTTTATTCACGAAAGTATCATAGGTAGTTGTTTCACCGGACGGATCGAAGAAGAAGTGAATTTGGGCTCTTATCGGGCTATTCGTCCTTCCGTTGAGGGGTGGGCACGGGTATATGGATACAACACTATTTGGATCGATCCAGCGGATGATCCGTATGCATATGGATTTCAGGTTATCTAATAGCGTATGAAAGTTGTTATTGTCGGAGGGGGTATCGTAGGACTAAGCGCTGCCTTTTATTTACAGGAGGCAGGTCATCAGGTCGTCGTTATCGATAAGGATGATCTGCTACAGGGTTGCTCGTACGGCAATGCGGGGTATATCTGCCCCAGCCATTTTATTCCCTTGGCTACCCCAGGGATTGTAAAACAAGGTTTGCGTTGGATGTGGAATAGCGAGAGCCCGTTTTACGTGCAGCCACGGCTCGATCTTGATCTGATTCGCTGGGGCTGGCATTTTATGCGAAGTGCTACGGCTCAAAAAGTGGCGGCGGCCGCCATTCCGCTGCGCGATATTTCGCTACTTAGTCAGCAAGAATACGCCCGTTGGTCCACGTTGCCCGGAATGAATTTTTCGTACCAGCATAAAGGGTTGCTCGAGATCTTCAAGACCGAGCAGATGGCCGAACATTGCCATCACACCTGGCAGCAAGCGTGCGCGCTAGGGCTCAGTGATACGCGCTTATTGAATAGGGAAGAATTGCAAGCGATGGAGCCGAATACCCGTATCGACGCGTTAGGCGCCCTTTATTTTGGATGCGACGCTCATTGTTATCCCAATCTGCTTATTCCTCAACTGATCGACTTACTGAAAAAGAGGGGTGTCGAATTCATTACGCATGCACAGGTAACCGGCTTCGATAAGTTGCATGACAAAGTCACAAAGGTGGTCTACGACAAGGGCACCGTTAACGCCGACCAAGTGGTCGTGGCAACTGGCTCATGGGGTCGTCAAACAGCAGCTCTGTTGGGTGTGCGCATACCATTAATGCCTGGCAGAGGGTATTCTGTTACCCTGGAGCCGCCTGCCGGGGTCCAGTTGAACTATCCGTCTATTCTAATTGAGGGCAGGGTAGCGATCACTCCGCTTACCACCGATTTGATCCGCTTTGGAGGTACCATGGAGATCACGCCTCAGGATACACCTCCCCGTTATAACAGGGTCAAGGGCATTTTGCGTGCAGTAGAGACGTTCTATCCAGATCTCTCCGTTCCCTTTCCCACTACAGACAAAATCTGGTATGGGTATAGACCCTGCTCGGCCGATGGTCTTCCTTATATCGGTAAAATCAGCTCTTATCGAAATGTGGTCGTGGCCACCGGGCACTCTATGTTAGGATTGAGTCTGGGAGCCGGCACTGGCAAATTAGTGCAGGAGATCGTAGATGAGCGGCCGGCCTCGATGGATATTCGTCCTTTTGCCGTAGAGCGTTTCTGATCATCTTCTTACTTTTACAACTTATGGGCTATTCGGCACAGCGTATTCCGTATCGAGAAACCGGATCATTCTCTCCACTGGTGGTCAATTACCTTGATAATCACCCGTCCTTGCAACCTTTTGTTTCGCAGGAGGTATCGTTGCGTGGTATCAAGAATTGCATAGAGGAACGCCGGCAAAGGCCCGTGGATCGAATCTTATTGGCCGATCGACTGACATCGCAGTACCAGGGCATGGATCTGCCGGACCGGCTACAAAAAAACCTGGAACTGATCCGCCAGGATAATTGTTTTACGGTAACGACAGCTCACCAAAATAATCTATTCAGCGGGCCTCTCTATTTTATCTACAAGATCTTGCATGCGATAGCGCTGGCAGAAAGTTTAAAGAAGATGATGCCCGATCATGACTTTGTGCCTGTGTTTTACATGGGTGCCGAAGACGCCGACCTGGCTGAGCTAGATCACATACACATAGGAACCGAAAAGATTCAGTGGAATACCAACCAGACCGGAGCGGTGGGTCGTATGGTAGTAGACCAAGGGTTGTTGGCACTCATTGACAGGATCGAGGGACAACTCGGCGTTTATCCACATGGTGGCGACTGGATTCGTCTATTGCGGGAATGCTATGTAGAAGGTCGGACCATAGCTGAGGCGACATTTCGGTTGGTGCATGATCTTTTTTCATCGCAAGGACTGCTGGTTCTATTACCTGATCATGCTGATCTTAAGCGACCATTTATTCCTGTTATCAAAAAGGAATTGCTCGAACAATTTACAGCACCATTGGTGCAAGGCCAAACCGATGCGCTAGCCGCCGCAGGCTACAAGGTGCAAGCCTCACCCCGTACCATCAATTTATTTTACCTGCAGCAGGGAAGCCGACAGCGTATAGAGAAAGAAGGGGAGCAATGGATCGTGCAGGGAACTTCTAAGGTCTTTGATCGAGAGTCGTTATTGCAAGAGGTGGAGCAACATCCGGAACGTTTTAGTCCTAACGTGTTGCTAAGGGGGTTGTTTCAATGTACGCTGTTGCCCGATGTGGCCTTCATAGGTGGCGGTGCCGAGATCGCCTACTGGCTACAGGTAAAGAAACTATTTGCCGCTGCCGCTATTCCCCTTCCTGTTCTTGTATTGCGTAATTCTTTTTTATTGCTAGAGCCAACTGCTGCCAGGCGTTTGGCTAACATAGGGCTCGAACCCGGTCAGTTATTTGCAACGACCGATCAGCAGCTTCGATCTATCGTACAGGAGGCGACGCTGTCTACCTGCGATCTCAGCCAGGAACGTAATGCCATTCATCAACTCTATTCTCGGATCAAACAGCAAGCCGGTCAACTCGACCCGACCTTGGAGTCGCATGTTTCTTCGCTAGAAAAAAGGTCTCTACATGGCTTGGAGGG
>CANGTM010000097.1 GCA_947456825.1 Chitinophagaceae bacterium | reverse complement strand
TGGAGCTCCTTTCTGCTCGCTTGTCAGCAGCCTCAAAAACCGACTTCCGATGCGGCTACGCTCAATCCCGGCGCTCCTATTGCTACGGGTACGGCCAGCCCTGCCATCAATCCCTATGCAACCGTCGATATTTCTCCAATGGATATGAGCTATTGGCCCAATGACTATCCAAAGCTTCAGTTCACCGGAGATGTAAAAACAGCGCCGCTGGCCAGGGTCATCTATAGCCGCCCCCACTTGCAGGGTCGCAAGCTTTTTACAGATATACTCCAATACGAACAAGGATGGCGACTTGGCGCCAATGAAGCCACTGAATTGCAATTATTCAAAGATGCCTTCATCGAAAACCAGCTCATCAAGGCTGGCCGCTATACTCTCTCTTGCATTCCCCATCCGGACACCTGGACCTTTGTGCTGAGTAGCACCACCGATATTTGGGGCGTACAGCCAGCAAAAAATACCGATGTAGCCCGATTCAATGTACCGGTCATCAAGACAGGCCTGGCCCTTGAATATTTTACCATGGTGTTTCAAGAGAAAGAAGAAAAGGCTGAGCTAATTGTAGCATGGGAAAATTGGGAAGCAAGAATTCAATTTAAATTTTGAAAAAATATATGGCAGCGCAAGAAAAAAAATGGGGTAACAACACCGTCTTCGTACACGCAGGAGCCCATCCCGACCCCTCGACAGGAGCGATCATGACTCCGATATTTCAAACCTCTACGTATGTACAAGAAGCTCCCGGCGTAAACAAAGGGTTTGAATATGCTCGCAGTCAAAATCCAACCCGAAAAGCCCTCGAAGAAGCTATTGCCCAGCTTGAAAAAGCCAAGCATGGGCTAGTATTTAGTAGTGGAGTCGCTGCCACCGATGCCGTTATCAAGCTACTCAGTGCCGGCGATGAAGTAATATGTGGCTATGATATGTATGGTGGCACCTACCGTTTGTTTACCAAGATCTTCTCGCGGCTGGGCATCGTATTTCATCAAGTCAATACCACTCAACTAAGCGAGATCAAAAAATCGATCAATGCCAATACCAAACTCATCTGGATCGAGACGCCCACGAACCCGCTAATGAATATCTCCGATATTACGGCGATCGCCTCGCTAGCTAAGCAACATGGCATTTTGCTGGCTGTCGATAATACATTTGCCTCTCCTGCATTGCAACAACCCCTTACCCTCGGCGCCGATATTGTCATGCACTCGGCCACTAAATATCTTGGTGGACACAGTGACGTTATTCAAGGAGCGCTGGCTGTCAATAACGATGCCTTACGCGAGCAACTCTTCTTTATACAAAAAAGCAGCGGTGCCGTGCCCGGCCCCATGGATTGCTTTTTGGTATTACGCGGCATCAAGACATTGGGCATTCGCATGAAGGCGCACTGCGAAAATGGTGCCCTGGTTGCCGAGTGGCTGGTCAACCATCCGAAAGTAGAAAAAGTATACTGGCCCGGTTTTGAGTCCCACCCCGGGCATACCATAGCCAAACAACAAATGCAAGGATTCGGGGGAATGATCTCCTTCGAATTAAAGGATAACGATCCGGCCGCCACAAAAAAAGTATTATCTGCCACAAAACTTTTTTCTCTCGCGGAAAGTTTGGGGGGCGTAGAATCATTGATCAATCATCCTGCTACCATGACACACGCCTCCATTCCACGCGAAGAGAGGCTACGCAACGGACTTTCCGATAAACTGATCCGACTGAGTGTTGGGATAGAAGATGCCACTGATCTGATCGAAGACTTGTCGAACGCAATTGGCTGAGAGGGGCGAGCAGCATTGACCAACGGGTCGAGGACTAGGAGCGCTTTTCGAATTGAAGCGCTTTGACCTTTTCTTTATCCTCCTTCTCGTTCTTCAGATCGAACATGGTGCCAAATACCAAATCCCAGAGCGTAGAGCTGACCCCAAAGCCGTGATGTTCGTTCTTGTAATGATGCAAATGGTGATTACGCCACAGCGGCTTCATCCATTTGAAGGGTGGATTCCAGGCATGGATGGCATAATGCATGGAAGCATAGAGCAAGTATCCTAATAAAAATCCAGGGAAGAACATAAGAGCATGGGAGCCCATCATCCAAAAGAAGATGCCAAAAAGGAGTGATGCGAACAGGATACTGGGCACCGGGGGCATAAAGAGCCGCTGCCGATCGCGAGGGTAATGATGGTGGTTGCCATGCATCGTGTATACCACTTTCGTGGCCAGCGGTGTTTTTGGTACCCAATGAAAGATGAATCGGTGTGCGACATATTCAAACAAGGTCCAGCAAAAGATCCCTGAAAAAAAGTACAGCCATAACGAGGAGATGGCAAACCCATGGCGGGTATGGGCCAAATAAGGTAGATAAAACAAAACGGGAAGATACATTCCCCAAATGACCAACGGGTGGGCTTTGGTAAGCGCTTCGAGAAAATCACTTTTAAAGAGACGAGCCTGCCCCTTATTGTGTATTTTTTCAAATTCCATGGCGCAAAGATAACACGCATAACGAAAATTTTAAGATGACGGTGGTCATAACAACTTCTTAAAATCGCATTAACCTTGCTACCTTAGCACCAGCGAAATTGCCCCCTATGAAACTGCTCAGTTACCAGCGAGAAGACAGAGAACAATTAGGCGTGCTCATCGATGGGCATGTGTACGATATGGAGTTACTGCACCCCGAGCTGCCGGGCAGTATGAACATGTTCCTCAATTATTGGGACGACTTTTTTCCCCTTGCGCAAGCCGCCGAACGAATGGTACGCGAAGGAGGCCCTTTTGCCAAAAAAGGAATAGCAATCGAAAACGTAAACTTGCTAGCCCCCGTTCCCTATCCTCCCTCTTGTCGTGATGGCTATGCCTTTCGCCAGCACGTCGCTGCGGCCCGTCGTAACCGAAAAGTAGATATGATCCCGCAATTCGACGAGTACCCCATATTTTATTTTACGAATCATCATAGTATACAGGGACCCGGCCCCATTCACTGTATGCCAGATCATTTCGAAAAACTAGACTTTGAGCTAGAAGCGGCCATCGTGATCGGTCGATCCGGTCGAAATATCCGTGCCGGCGAAGCCGACCAGCACATAGCCGGTCTGATGATCATGAACGATATGAGCGCAAGAACCCTGCAAA
Source organism: Chitinophagaceae bacterium (assembly GCA_947456825.1). Classification (GTDB taxonomy): domain Bacteria; phylum Bacteroidota; class Bacteroidia; order Chitinophagales; family Chitinophagaceae; genus JJ008. The sequence goes on along the minus strand of CANGTM010000097.1, from coordinate 1,526 downwards.
TGGAGGAGATGTTATTGAATCTGGGTCCCGCCAAAGGAAAAGATTTCTCTACGGTCATTGGGCCCTGGCTGGTGACCCTCGATGAGCTGCAACCCTTCGAGATCGAGCCCAAACCCGGACATACCGGAAAAAGCTGGAATCTCGAAATGCGCTGCGCAGTGAATGGGGTACAAGTAAGCCAAGGTAATCTAGGCGATATGGATTGGACCTTTGCGGAGATCATTGAACGCGCCTCTTACGGAGTAGACCTCTACCCGGGCGATGTTATCGGCAGCGGAACGGTAGGAACCGGTTGCTTTCTGGAATTGAATGGCACCGGAAAATTACAGGACCCTAACTATGCCGAGCAGTGGCTACAACCCGGCGACTCGGTCGAGATGACCATCGATGCATTGGGTGTGTTGACCAACAGCATCATAAAAGAAGATACGGACTGGAGTATTTTACGACAGAAAAAAAATCAGCCCCGGTAATATGCTATTCGATCTGTCTCAATTGACCACGGTTGACAAGCAATACTATCTGCAACAGATCGTGGCGCCCCGACCTATTTGTTTCGCCTCTACCATCGATAAAGAGGGACATGTGAATCTGAGTCCTTTTAGTTTCTTCAATGTTTTCTCTGCGCAACCGCCCATCGTTATTTTTTCTCCTGCCCGAAGGGTACGAGACAATACCACCAAGCATACGCTAGAGAACGTACAAGAAGTTCCGGAGGTAGTCATACACATGGTCACCGAAGACATGGTTCAGCAACAATCGCTCGCTAGCTGTGAATACCCACGCGCTGTCGATGAATTTTATAAAGCAGGCTTTACGCCCGAACCGGCGCATAAGGTGCGGCCCCCTATGATCAAGGAATGTAAGGTCAAGATGGAATGTCGCGTGCAAGAGATCAAGCCCCTGGGTAGCGAAGGCGGAGCGGGCAATCTAGTTATTTGTGAGGTGTTGATGCTCCACATCGACGACAGCTTGTTGGATTCTCAAAAAAAAATGGACCCGCGCCGCTTACCACTCGTAGCTCGCTTAGGGGGAGACTGGTACACCGTGGTCAATGAGCAAAGTCTCTTTCAGGTGGCTAAGCCAAACATGCAACTTGGGATGGGAATAGACGCTCTCCCGGCCGCCATTCGTAACAGCCGGTTTTTTTCAGGCAATGACCTTGGTCAGCTCGCCAATTTTACCAGAATACCCGATGTAGATCCGGCCTTTGACGATGCCCACCTTAAACAGATCATCCAATACTTCTCGATCAACCCCGAAGAGATGGAAAAGGAGCTTCATCTATATGCAAAAGAGAGGTTGCAAAAGGGTGAGGCCGCGGCAGCTTGGCAGATCTTATTGGCCGGATAGTGGCTCGAAGTAGGCCTAATTGATGTATACTATAAACCGAATTACTACAAAACCATGGTTTTCAATTAGTTAAAGTCTTTGGGTGTTTTCAGTCCATCGATTGCAGATTAGCAAAACCTAAATATCTTTGCGCGCAACGGCCTAAGGGATAAATTCTTAACTTAGGTTATCGT
>CANGTM010000096.1 GCA_947456825.1 Chitinophagaceae bacterium | reverse complement strand
AGGGGCTCCTCTACGGTCTTAATTCGATCGCTCCACTTACGATGCACCTTGTTGAGTGGGCAGTAGCACTCGATGCCCTTATCTTTCAACAGCTGATTGACTTTTTTTTCCCAGCGGGGCTTTGTATAAATGGCGAGCCATTTGCTCATTGGACGTTCTATTTATTGTTTTTTAGGTACACTAATTCGACGGCTTCGCCAGGTCGGTCACATCCAATAGATAGGACGCCGATTTAAGGCAGGGGAAATCATACTTAAACGAACTTTGCAAAATTAGGTAAAATTTTGAGCAAATGGGAGTAAGAAATAGACAATACACAAAGAAAATGAGAGGAATATGAAAAAAATATGAAATAAAAATAAATAAGTGTAATACCTTATTTTTTTAAAAACCAATCTTAAGCAAAGCGGAGTGCGTAGGGCGGCAACTTTCGGGAGTTCTGCATATCGATCGAAAGAGGGGTAAAGGGCCCCATCCGGTCAATTCCAAAAGCACTAAAGGTGCATTCGATCAAAAGGGGGGTGCCATCCGAAAGTACGTGGCCATAATTGTTGGCATGCGTGTACACCAGATCCAACGGAAAGCGCTCTATAAAATCCATGACCCTGTTTAGATGAAGGTCAAGCCGGTGAAACTCAATGACCAAACCCTGCATCAGGCCGGCATGTTTTATGAGATCCTCCAAAATACCATACTCCCACTCCTCCGTATCGACCTTTAAGAAAAAAGGCGTGCTCTCGCACGAAGCAAGTGTAAGCGCTTGTGAAAAATCGACCATCCTATCAATTGAGCTATAGCCAACATGCAAGGGCAGATGAACGCGCTTTTCGCTAAAAAAACGACCATAGCGAACCAGTGCCGATAAGTGACGGTAAGCCAGCGGTGGCGAGAAATCAAACGTGGAATGAATGAGAAATTTCCTTAAAAATGCCATTTTACCAATGCTGTGATCAAAGGCGGCTAGAGGCATCGACTTTTGCCTCAGAAAATCAGACTCAAAACTCCAATCATAGTTGATCCCGAAGCTTAGCAACTTTTCAGAGGCGGCTATGGATTGGCGGTCGATAATATACCCCCCATCGCCACTCTTTCCGAGCCGGATATAATCCGCCTGCTTAGGAGGTTCAAAGACCTTTGGCAAGACGCAATCAATTGGAGTGTGACTCATCTTATTTTCTTTAGTGTGAGGGGAATTTTTCTTTTCAACGCATCAATAACGGTCTGGTAACGCAAATGCATACGCGGATTGATCTTAACACCTGGTGCGGACGATTGTACAAAGCTGGCAGTAAACCCGATGTGTTCGCACCTTGCCTCTACACGGGCATCGGCGTTGGGCTCTGCCTTGTACAAGGGTAGCTTTTGACCTCTTGTCTTGTAAATGGAAAGTCCGCCAAAGGCCGCTGTTACCGAAACAAGCTGGTCGCTGTTCTTTTCAAGCCTAAACCGACCTTGTAATTTCTTGATAGACCGCTCTGTTTTAACCATGGATTGTTCCCCAAGTGGAACCAGCGCAAAACTATCATGATAACGCTCTTTGAGGAACGGGGATAACGAATATCCATAGGCTGTTATCACATCCCAAGCTTCTCTTTTCTCGAAAGAGTCCATGACTCCGCCCAGATTTATCTGACTGACATCTAAGTCCAACACCAACAGATAATCAACGAGTGAACCGGAATTGACCAAGAAATTAATGTACTGATTTCTTAGTGAGGCCATTTTACTGACCCTGCGCAGGGAGTAAAAGGGATTGACGGACGCCCGATTTTTTTTAGTAGACATTTCGTCTTGGAGCGGCATGCCTTGTATAATAAAGACATCATCACACTCACTAGCCCATCCATCCAATTGCTGGCGGGTCTGATCGCTACTGTCATTCTCTACAATTACCACCATGGAGCTGCCGAAAAAAGTACGCAACTTTTCGATCAGCGCCTTATTTTGGGGCAAGGTGGCAGCGCAGTCGCGAGCCAGACCGCAGATAGCCAAAGAAGAAGAGGCCATGTGCCTGCGCGTTGACTCGCTGCAATAATCAATACCATTCATCTGTGGCAAAAAATTAGAGACCGAAATGCATACCGGCAGAAATTCGTTGCTGGCCATCGACCGCACGAATGCCTCCGTGTAAATAAAGCCGTGGCCACAGCTCGTAGCTGCCCTGAAAAGACAGTTCGTTGAAATCCGCTGTTTGCCCAAAGAGAAAAGCAGGCTGAGGCTGCTGAAAATATTGCTGGTCTAACGTACCGTCTGCTCCTTTGCGAACCCGCATGTAAGAAGCTGTCAATTTAAGACGAGGAATGGGGGTATAGCGAGCAAAAAGAAAGATACGGTCAGCGTTCATGCCGATCCAATCGCCCAACAGGTAAGAGGCGCTGGTGTAATTCTGAGCTGGTAAAAAATTTCGATATACAAAGGGCCTGACCTTAGTATACTCGGCTCCGATCGTCAGATAAGATACCCCCACATCGGTAACCGAAGCACCTAGTGTATAACCCAGCTGGTTACGCTGCTGTTCTGGATTGAATACCTCCGAGATCTTGATCTCATCGATCAACAAATTAGCATATAGGTGCGTATTGCGAAGTTGATTGCGTGAACTGAGTTGAAAGAAGAACTGACCATTGTTTCCCCTGGTAATGCTTCGGCTGCCGGCGTAGTTGTCGAATGCCTTAAAAAACATGACGGGAATCAGATACGCAATATTGAGATTGTCGGTATAAATGATGGATTCGCCAAAACTGAAATTAAGTCCTTTCATGATCCGCAGGTCGATGGAATGCGAGGCCATGAACTTGGGAACAAAAACCTCACGCACACCTCCGTATAATCCATTGGGAATTGTATAAGACCTTGCCGAATCAGGAATATCAGACTTAAGCCATGCATGTACATAATTGAAGCGCAACCAAGGTAAAGGAGCAAAATCAAAGCGTATCTGAGGATACGTAGGCGCTTTATCGGACAGCACCAATCGCCCGCCTTGCCCGTACCCCCACATCAGGTAATCGTGGGCCAACGATACGGATCCCTTATTGAAGCTATAGGTCACTTGTCCTCTGAACTCGCCATAATTGAACTCATTGACAGTAAAAAATCCCTGAGGAACAGCGCCTGTCTCAGGTCCTGCCAGTAAACTTTTCTTTGAGGTATCTACCCGATCGCCCGTTTCCGTAATGTCCTGGAAGGAGAGTTGGTATCCCCACCTTTTAGAGATCTGGCCCCAGGCCCTGGCTCCGATACTTCTTCTCAAGATCATACCATCGGGCGTGGTCACTACCGACCCGCCAATAACAGGAAGCCCTTTGAGCGTAAATTGATCGCTGGCGTAGCCGAGGGGTAGTTTACCATATTTATCGTCATACTGCTTCTTATAAAAATGAAGCTCAGCCTTCTCTACACTAGTCAGTTGAGTACTGTGTGCAGACAATGTATCGAGTGCGGCCAAGATCTGCGGACGAAGCACTGGCTGAATGTTATCATCCCATACGATCAATCCCTTTTGTGCCATACGACTAAGAAAGGGATACACTTCGTAGTTATGTCTTTCAAAGATGGGTTGCGCGTTCGTGACGGAGACCACAGCCAATTGAAAAAAGAGGATAACAATGCAAGCGGCGCTCTTACGATTGCTCAGGAAATGGGTAGGGAACATGTTTCTTTGACTTGTTGGTTGACCCACTGGTAGGTTTTTTCTATTCCGGCACGAAGCGGTTGTGATGGTGCCCAGCCTAATTTTTCTCTGATAAGCTGATTATCGGACCTGCGACCTCTGACCCCTTCACAGGTAACGGGAATATTCTTGATGGTCAAACTCTTTCCGGAAATCTCAATGACCATTTTTGCAAGTTGGTTCAAAGAGATCATCTCTTCCGATCCAATATTGACAGGCCCCTCGAATTCACTTTGCATGAAACGCTCTACGGCCTCCAGGCATTCATCGATGTACAAAAAAGAACGGGTCTGCATTCCATCACCCCACACTTCCACACTTCCACCCTCGGGAGCCTCCGCTACTTTACGGCAAATGGCCGCAGGTGCCTTCTCTCGACCTCCGGACCAGGTTCCATCCGGACCAAACACATTATGAAACCTGGCGATCCTGACCTTCAAACCATAATTTCTTGCAAAGGCCTGAAAAAGTCTTTCACTAAAAAGTTTCTCCCAGCCATAATCACTGTCAGGATCGGCCGGATAGGCAGACCCTTCTGCACAGTTCGGATTATCGGGATCGCTTTGATTATAGGCAGGATAAATGCAGGCTGAGGAGGAATAGAATATTTTTTTAACGCCCACCTCGCATGACCTTCTGATGATATTCAGGTTGATCGAGGCCGAGTTATACATTAGATTAGCGTCATTCTCGCCAGTAAAAATATAACCGGCGCCACCCATGTCAGCGGCTAGCTGGTACACCTCATCAAAAGGCTGATCGAGTACGTCGCGAACGACTTCCTGGCTTGTCAGGTCTCCAATGACGAATTCATCGGCAGCCGAGTCAGCGAACTCGTGATGTTTGAGATCGACGCCCCTGACCCAGGCACCTTGCTTCTTTAATTTTTTTACCAAATGACCTCCAATGAAACCGCCCGCGCCACAAACCAGGACTTTTTTCATAGTAAAGACTTTTTCGAACGATCGATAAGCAAGCTGCGTATCGCCATGACCGCGAATT
>CANGTM010000095.1 GCA_947456825.1 Chitinophagaceae bacterium | reverse complement strand
GTTGCGTGCGTGTTTCGAGCCAACCCACGGCCAGCGGTTCGGCCGATACTACTTTTGATTGGTAAACAGCGGGCAGTTTACGCATCAGCATTTCGTAGTGGGTGTGATCCAATCCATCGGCATGTCCAAAATGCGCAGAGGTGTTGATGCCGATTCTTGCGGGTTTTTTTTGCTCGATGAAATTGACAAGCGCATCCCACTGATCGGGGAATTTCTTCATGTCCCAAGCTGCTTTTATAGCATTGCCTACGTCGTAGCGGGCAATGGCCAAGCGATCTACTTTTTTTTGAGCGGGGTCGTAAGAGAATACAAGCATGGTCGTTCTACGGGCACTAAGCCAGGTAGACGGAAGCAGGGTGCGCAGTACCGGGTCTTCGTTGTATTCGCGAGAGATGAGGACCCACATGTCGATGCCAGTTCGCTTCATTAGTGCGGGCAGTATCGTTGTAAAACGCTCTTCTAAAACTTCATCGATGATTTTACTTTGCTCACGTTCTGACAAGACCGGTTGAGCATTGGCTCCTACCCATGCCCAAGAGGCTAGTGCTAGCACGCAAACCAGAAGAATACCTTTTTTCATAGTCCCAATATTATTTAAAGATAGAATCTTTTGGGACAAGGAGTATCGAAACCAAGTGGGGGGTCGGCCTAGTAATTCTACTAAGTGATTTTCAATTTATTGCCATTTACTTCCAACGCCCGCCTGTCAATCTGCTCAGGTGTGTTGGCCAGGATTGATTTAGGTACTGCGTTTTTTTGCGGGGTTTTTATTCACATCCAGATAATAAATTGGTAAACAAACTTTAAGGTCCGCTGTTACTTTTGTGTTTTCAAATCCATTTTCTCTAACATAAAAATTGCTTGCTTATGAAGGAGCGTCTACTTTCCAAACGCAGAAAGTACTTGTCTTCTCTGCTGTTCATCTGTTTTATTTTTATCGGCGCTACTCTTTCTGCCCAGGTGGTAGTAAAGGGTAAGGTGGCCGATCAGGGCGGTAACGCACTCTCCGGAGTATCCGTTACCATCAAGTCTACCGATCTTGGTGCCACTACCAACGAATCGGGTGCTTATTCTTTTGTTGCCAACGTAAAACCCGGCAACTATGTGCTGGTCTTTTCTAGCGCAGGTCTCAAAACAATCGAAAAGAAAATTACACTGCCCGCTTCGGGTGAGTTGGTTACCAATGCCGACCTGATCGCCGACGTACTCGGATTAGATGAGGTGGTAGTTACTGGTGCTACCGTTCGAACTTCTAAAAAAGAGTTGGGTAATGCCATCTCTACCATCAATGCTCGCCAAATGCAAAATACCGGTGCTCAAAATTTGAGCGGTATTTTGAATGGTCGCGTAATGGGGGCACAAGTAACGCAGAACTCCGGTGATGCCGCTGGTGGATTCTCCGTACGTCTTCGCGGTGTGGGTTCTATTTTCGGAAGCTCTGAGCCTTTATATATAGTAGATGGCGTTATCATCGATAATAGCTCTGCCAACGTGATTAACCTGAATGCCGATGCGCAAGGTAGCCGTATTCAGGCGGGTACCAACCGTTTGGCTGACCTTAACCCTAACGATATTGAGCGCATTGAGGTGATCAATGGTCCTGCCGCTGCCGCTATTTATGGTAGCCGCGCCTCTAACGGAGTCGTACAGATCTTTACCAAGCGCGGTAAGTCTGGTAAACCTCAAGTGACCTTTACCACGAGCGTAAACAGCAACTCATTGCGCAAGCGTCTTGATCTCAACGACTATCCTTTTCGCTTTGGTATTGCCAGTGGACCCGATCTGTTCACCGCCGGTGATCGTTTGACTATGGTGGGTAACCTTCGCCCCAATGTAGCTGCTGTGCCTGGTACCGGACCATTAGCTTTGGGTAGCCGTCTTGATCGCGTCACTTATCCTGTAACGCGTTACGATTATCAAGATCAAATTTTTAATACCAGCTATGGAACCGATAATTTCTTAAGCGTTAATGGTGGTAACGAAGGCACCAATTACTATTTGAGTGCTAACTATACCAGCAACGGTGGAATTATTCGCAATACGAACTTTCAGCGTTATGGTCTCAAGGCTCGCGTAGATAGCCGTCTAAGTCAATGGGCTAAATTGGCCGGCGGTGTGATGTTCTCTAACAGCCGCAGCAAGGATCTTCCCAACGGAAACAACTTCTTTTCTCCCATCTCTACCATGAACATCATCGATAACGTGTGGGACATCACAGCACGAGATGCTGCTGGTAACCTGAAGAACGTTGAGTTGGTGCGGATGAATCCTAACTCCGTTATCGAGACGTACAACATGCGCCAGAACACTAACCGTATGCTCAGTGATCTTAAGTTGACACTGACTCCTTTTAAAGGGTTCAGCATCGATCTGACTACTGGATTTGATACCTATGCACAAGAAGGAACTACCATTCAACCTCGAGTTCCTTATACGGGTGTGAGTGCGGCGTTCTTCCCCGATGGCTATGTGAGTGCTGCTAAGTTTAATTATTTTCAGTGGACGGGCGATGCGATCGCTTCTTACAAGACGGCCACTGCCAATAACGATCTTCAAAGCACTACCACTGTTGGATATAGTGCACAATACATCAGCAATAATTTTCAGGCACAAGAAGGACGTGACCTGCTTCCTTTTGTAACGACCATCAATGCTGCGCAGAATTTCTTTAACCTGCCTGTTGATAATCGCTCTGAGCAAAGCATCTTCGGTTACTTCTTGCAACAGACATTGGGCTATAAGAGCAAATTGTTCTTAACATTGGCCGGTCGTTTCGATGGCTCTTCTGCCTTTGGCACCGATGCCCGCAACATTTTTTATCCTAAAGCATCACTCTCTTATAATTTGAGTGATGAGGCTTTCTTTAAGAATGCTTCTAAGACCATCAATACCCTCAAGCTGCGTGCTTCTTGGGGTAAGGCCGGTAACCTGACCGGTATTGGTGCGTACGATCGATTTACTACTTATCGCCCACAAGTATATACTGGAGGTGCGGTAGTTGCCCAGAACAGAGTAGGTAATCCTAACATTCGCCCCGAGATTAAAACAGAGTTCGAGACCGGTGCCGAGATGTCTTTCTTAAAAGGACGTTTGGGATTGCAGTTCAGTGTTTACAACCAAGAGATCACCGACCTGGTACTTCCCTTTAGTGTAGCACCTTCTACCGGAGCTTCTAGTTTGTTGGACAATGTAGGAGCCATGACCAATAAGGGAATTGAGTTGATGCTGACCGGTACACCCGTACAGCGCAAAGGATTCCGTTGGGATGCCAGCGTGCTCTACAATCGCAACCGCAACGAGATCACCGAACTTTATAATAACGCTCCCTTTATTTCTTTCGATGCCAGCGGTACACAAGGAGTACTGGTGGGTCAACCCGTGGGCGTTTATTTCATCAATTATTTTGCCCGCAATGCCGACGGCAGCTGGTTGATGCGTGATGTAAATGGTTTTAGTTTGCCCCAGGTAGAGCGCGGTAATGCGGCTACTGGTGTTCCCCAGCGCGATGCGAATGGTCAGCCAACCGGCACGCCGCTTCGCAAGGTGTTTGGCGATCCCAATCCTGATTTCAACATGACCATCGTCAACGAATTCACCGTTAAGAATTGGAGTCTTCGTTTGCAGTTCGATGGCGTGTATGGATTCGAGGTATACAACTGGGACCGCATTACCCGTAACAACGTAGGTGTAGGTCCTTTGGCTGAGTCTGAGTTGCGTGGCGAAGTGCCTCGCGGTACGGTAGCTGCCATTGGTGGATTTATCGGACCCCGTATTCAGGAGTATCACGTGCAAGACGGAAGCTTTACCAAATTGCGTGAGATGGCCATTGGTTATACGATCAATAAGTTGAAATTCTGCCAGAATATGAAGATCGCTCTGGTGGGTCGTAACCTGTTCAGCTTCGACAAGTACGATGAAGGATTCGACCCCGAGGTTAACTCCGCCGGACAAAGCATTGTGCGCGGTACTGATTTTGGTGCCTTCCCCATTCCCCGCGTACTTCAACTTTCCATCACCACCAACTTTTAATTGAATGCACATGAAACAATACATTCTACTTCTTGCAGTATTGACCATGGGAATGGTCTCCTGTAAAAAAGATTATACTAATCCCAATGCGCCCACCGACAGCCAGGTGTTTAGCACCGTAGACGGATTAACGAAAGCCGTGGTAGGGATCAAACAACGCTGGGCCGTCAACGGCGTTGGCGTTAGCAGTCTCTATCAAGCTATCTCTGCTGCTGGTCTCAGCACCGGCGAATTGACCGTACTCAATGCCGGTAATGCCGATCTGGCGCAATTGCAAAATGGTGGTACGAACCTGGCCCCCAATAATGGAGTGCTTAATTCGTTTTGGACCACTGCCAATATCGTAAACAGCGAGGCTACCAAGATCATCGCTAACGTTGGAGTTATTTCTGATGTTAATTACCGCAACGCTGTGCAAGCCTATGCCCACTTGTATAAGGCACTTGCCATTGGTACCATGGCCCAGTTCTGGGAGCGTGTTCCTGTAACGCCAGGGACCAATGCCACTTTTAGTACCCGTGCCGAGGCACTGGCCGCAGCTACCAAATTACTGGATGATGCTGCTGCCCTGATCGGTACCACACCGTTGCCCGCTGCTTTCTTAAGCCAGGTAGGATCTGAGATCGACGTGCGTAATACGTTGATCGCTCTCGCTGCTCGCTTCTATATCATGTCTGGCAGCAACGACCTGGCCCTGGCCCGCGCCAGCGCTGTTAACCTCGCTTCTCGCAGCGTGTATTT
>CANGTM010000094.1 GCA_947456825.1 Chitinophagaceae bacterium | reverse complement strand
TTCGATCTTTCTTTAACGCTTGATTATTTGAATCCGCTGCTGCAAAATTTGGTTTGCACGTATCCCATTACCGTCAATGCGCTGCCTGCGGTAAGCACTGGTTCATATGGTCCTTATTGTGCAGGTGCTTCAGTGGTTAATTTGAGTGGTACTCCTGCCGGAGGTACTTGGTCTGGTAGTGGGGTGAGTGGTAGTTCATTCGATCCTGCAGTGGCTGGTGTTTATTCTGTAACCTACACCTATACTGACGAAAATGGTTGTACGGCTTCAGCCTCTACCAAGATAGTAGTAAAAAATAAACCTGTTGTTAATGCAGGATGCTATGGACCTGTATGCCTGAACTCTTCTCCTGTGTTTTTGAGTGGTACACCCACGGGTGGAACCTGGAGTGGCCCTGGCGTTGCCGGTCGCAGCTTTGATCCTATGGAGGCAGGAGTTGGAACGCATATTCTTACCTACACCTATCAAGTTCCCGGCGGATGCTCTCTCACAAGCACAGCTACTATCGAAGTACTCGCTCTGCCTGTAGTGAATGCCGGTTCTTATGCCCCCATTTGTATCAACCAAGGCTTGATTACCCTGGTAGGATCACCAACTGGTGGAGATTGGAGTGGCACCGGTGTTGAGGGCGATCAATTTAGCCCCATTACAGCGGGTGTGGGCACTCATACGGTTGTATACAGCTATACTGCAGTTACGGGTTGTTTCAACAGTGCAGAGGCGATCATAGTAGTACGTGAATGTGAGGAGCCCGCTCTCCGCTCCTATACGCAACAAGTAGCAGATACTTCGTTGCAAGAGAAGCCCGACTTGCAGCTCGTTTCCTCCAATGGTGCTTCAAGGGCTATGGATGCTGTTTCTGTGGCCAAACAGAAAATAATGGCTCCCACGGTCAGGGTATTTCCCAATCCCTACAAAGAGGTCGTACGTTTTATGATCACGACCTCTGTCACAGAAAAAGTGGCGCTAAGACTCTACGATATTAATGGGCAATTGCTGTCCTTGATCTTTGAGGGCGAAGTTGCAGGTGGTGTTCCTAAGGTCATAGACCACTTGATGCCAAGAACGGCAGTACCGGTACTCTATCGTGTAAGCAATGGTCGAACCGTGACTAGTGGCTTATTGTTGCCTGGACTGCAGTAGTGTTAATATTCGACGCAAGCAATAGGGAAGAGTCGCACCGACTCTTCCCTATTTTTTTACAATACTATCATAGGCGAAGTGATATCAATCATTGATTGAGTGCTGTAAGTTTAAGTGATTTGTAGAACACTATGCGAAAGATCTTACTCATTGCCGGTGATCCGGCCATCAGGGCCATGACGACCGATATTCTAGCGTTGGCACATTACCAGGTGCTGTTGGCCCAAGATGGGAAGAACGGAGTAGAATTGGCGGAGGCAGAACATCCGGATGTAATCATAACCGAAGTGGCCATGCCGGGACTGGATGGCTATGGGGTGATGCATCTACTTCAGAGTTATCCATGGTTTTATAATACGCTCTTTATTGTTCTTTGTGCGTCCTGCGATAAAGCAGAATTGCGCAGGGCCATGAGCATGGGCGCCGATGATGTTATCATAAAGCCATTTGACGGCACAGAATTATTGAGCTGTATAGAGGTGAGGTCAAAAAAAAGAGAAAGTCTGGTTAAGTCAAATGGGCATGCGGGATCACCTGTCAGCCAGCCGACGCAAACCGAGAAGGAGTTGATGGTACAGCTTATCAGTGATCGCAACATCGATCGCTATAACCGCCGGCAATTGATCTATAAAAGAGGAGACCGCCCCACGAAGTTGTTTTACTTGATCAATGGGAAGGCCCGTTCTTTTAGTACGCATCCGGATGGTAAAGACTTGGCCATCGACTTATTTGGGCCGGGTGATTTTCTAGGGTACTCCGATATCTTAAAGAATCAAAACTATGTGGAATCGGTTGAGACTATCGACTATGCGGAGTTGGCCGTAATACCCAGAAGTGAATTTGAGCAGCTCGTTTTTCAAAATGCGGTTTTCGCAAAGCGCTTCATCGAACTGGTGGTGACACGCTCCAAGATGATGGAACAACGCCTGCTGTGGATGGCTTATCACACGCTGCGCCAGAAGGTAGCGGCTGCGTTGCTACATTTGATGGATAAATACGGGAATGGTCAGCAGGAGTCTTTTGAGATCAACCTTAATCGCAGCATTTTTGCCAGCATAGCCGGTACGGCTACGGAGTCATCCATCCGAACGCTGGGGGAGTTTCGGTCCGAAAAGTTGATCGAGCTGGAGACGGACGGAACAATTCGAGTAGTCAATCAAAAGCGTCTTGCACAGTTGGTAGGGTAGATAAAAATAAGAGTATTATTGTACAATAAGTAAGTATAATTTCTTATTATTGTATCGTCTTTTGTTTGATACCGAAAACTGTGTTCATGAGAAAGCTAGTCTTTGTAGGAAAAACTGCGCCTTCTATGCCCAACATCCCCGATGTACTGAGCATAGCCGGTTACGAGGTGTTTGTGGCCGAGGATGGAAAGGCGGGCATTCTTTTGATAATGGATAAGCAGCCCGATCTCATCATCTCAATGATCGAATTGTCTTACCTCGATGGACTGAGTTTGCTACATGTAGTTCGAAAGCAGCCGCAATTCGTATGCACGCCGATCATTTTTGTAACGGCAGCTCCGCAATTAGCGGAGATTAGGAAGGTAATGACGGCCGGGGCAGATGATTGTATGGCAGCGCCGTTCTCAGATACCGAGTTGCTTTATGTGGTGGAGTGTCGGTTGCAGAAATCCGATCTAATCAGGCAATATTTAGCTAAGCATTCTAACGGGGCTTTACAAGACCAAGTAACAGAGAAGCAGTTGCTCGAAGCGTTCTTACACGGGAGAAGTCATCATCAATATGGTCGGCATCAGTCTATCTACACGGAGGGGCAATTACCAAAATTTCTCTATTACGTAAAGCAAGGTAAGGTTCGTTTGTTCAAGTCGAGTAGCGATGGAAAGGACCTGGTTATTGACCTTTGTGGGGAGGGGGACTTTATTGGGCATACGGCACTGATACAAAACACACACTATAGGGAGTCAGCGGCCTCAATGGACAGCACGGAGCTGGTCGTGGTGCCGCGTGCCGAGTTCTTGCAGTTATTAAAGGAGAATGTATTATTAAGCAACAAGTTCAATCTGATCTTGGCCAGTACGCTTACACATAAGAATAGTCATTTGGTCGGTATCGCATACAATTCGCTACGTCAAAAAGTAGCGGAGGCCTTATTGTTGGTCAAAAATAAATATGCACCTGCGCAAGAAGGTGATTATAGTATACAAATGAATCGCGAGGTGCTGGCCAATATTGCTGGCACAGCCAAGGAATCGCTGATCAGAACGCTAAGTGATTTCAAGTCCGAACGTCTTATCGAGGTAGGGGGAGATGGCGTTATTCGTATCGTCAACGAAAAGAAATTACAAGTATTGGCCGGCTGATCATCCGGTACCGCTTCTTTAATTAGCTGTAAAAAAGTGGCGATGCAACTTTCGCTGCATCGCCGTACCTATTAAAACCAACCCTGCTTGCTTATGTTCGGTCTGTAAGAATACAAACCCAGAACAAGATCAAAGTAACATCGAACAGCTTTTTGTAGAAATGACATAGCGCACGCTATCGATGATTATTGTCAGTTGATGTATTTTCTTCCAGCTGAAAAGGGTAAGGTAACTATCACATCGCAACCTTTTCCTGGCGAAGAGTTCACTTGTATCTCTCCGCCAAGCATATTGCAAGTGATCTCCGCTCGTCTAAGTCCGCTTCTCCATTGTGCTTTATCGGAATAAAATCCTATTCCGTCATCTTTTACCATTAGCAGTATACCTTTTTCTGTTTTTTCAAGACTGACCCATGCCTCCGACGCCTGCGCATGTATCCTGACGTTAGTGAGAAGTTCTTTTGTTAAACGGATCAATGTGAGTTTGGTAAGCTCATCTGTTTGTTCGATCGTTTCATCATATTCTGTCAATACTAGCTGCGCAGATGTTTGTCTGTTAGTTCGCTCGATAAGTTCTACGAGGGCGCCCTCCAAACCCAGCAACAGAAGGGGAGGGATGTCGATCTTTTCATAGAGCTCTTTTAATTGATGTATGGCCTTTTCTACGATCTTGATTCCCCTTTCTAATTTTGGCTCTTCAGTGGACGTTTCGATCAGATCGATCTGCAAATAGTTTCTGGCCACGATCAGCACCTGAGAAATGTTCTCATGCACTTCTACTGCGATCCTTCCTAGTTCATTTTCATGCTCCCACTGGGAGCGTTGCAGTAGTTGGTGGGGCACTACCAGCTGTTGTTGTACTCTGCGTAGCTCTTTCTTTTTTTGAAGGGTGATGTCTTGTGCGGTGCCGAACAGTTTGATAACATGGCCGTTACTTCTCTCAGGATAGCAGGACACTCTTATCCATCTTTCTTCGCCTTGCGCTGTTTGTTTTTTGATCTCCGCCTCAAAACCGATACCATTTGTTATTGCTTTATTGATTTTTGTTCTGAGTGTTTCTTGTTGCAGTTTTTGGGTGCTTCTGCTCAGTTCATCAAGACTGGCTTGCCCGGGCTCGTTTACAAAGAGCCAATCCATGATTCCGGGGGTATAGTAAAGACAATCTTCGGCTATCAGATATTCCCAGCCTAAAATTTTGGCTAGGCGGAGCGTATGGTTATTGAGGGCTGCTTCGTTGTTCAGCAGCGGCTTGTTAGGTCTCGTAGTTCTACTTAGTTTTTCATTGGAATTGGACTTCTGGCCGTTTATCATTTGTTTAATGAACTTCGAGAATTCCATAGTGGTTAATTGGTTTACAGCATAAATATAGTAGTTATTACTTAAATTACCAAAACGTATAATACTTATGTATATTTTTCAATGTACCTTAGAAATTGTATTTTTTTGGGTCAAAGAAGGGCTGATTTTATTTGAAAGGATCCATTCGAGATGAAGGATAAGTCCTTGATATACTATCAATAACGTGTTATAAGCAGCACTTTCTTTCCGAAGGGGAGTGTGTCAGGCTC
>CANGTM010000093.1 GCA_947456825.1 Chitinophagaceae bacterium | reverse complement strand
CATTAAAATTACCGTCCCCCGAAGCGGAGATCGAAAAAAATTATTGGAGCTCTCCCAAAAAAATGCTGCTTACTCTATCGCCGAACAACGGAAACGCGAGCGACTTCAACTCGATAAGAAAGTGATCGAGCCCGAAAAACTGCTGCTAGAGCTACAACAAGATCTACAACTCGCTTCGCTACCGGTACATATCGAGTGCTTCGACAACTCCAATTTTCAGGGCAGCTACCCTGTATCGGCTATGGTCTGCTTTAAAAATGCGGAGCCCAGCAAAAAGGAGTATAGAAAATTCAATATAGAATCCGTACAGGGTATCAACGACTTTGCGTCTATGAAAGAGGCCGTCTATCGCCGCTACAAAAGACAGCACGAGGAGCAACAACCACTTCCTCAACTCGTGATCATAGACGGAGGCAAAGGACAGCTGAGCGCCGCCATGGAAGCCATTACCGAACTCGGATTGCAAGGGAGCATGACGCTGGTAGGACTTGCCAAAAGCCAAGAAGAGCTCTTTTTTACTGGTGACAGTGAGCCCCTTCGACTGCCCTATCAAAGTAATAGTCTGCTGCTGATCAGAAGGATCCGAGACGAAGTGCACCGATTCGGTGTTAATTTTCATCGTAATCAACGCAGCAAAGGCACCTTTAAAAATCAACTACAAGAAGTTCCCGGCATAGGTGCCCAAACCGCCACGCAGCTACTTCAACATTTTCGTTCGGTAAATAACTTACTAAAAGCATCACCTGAAGAACTGGCCGCTGTGGTAGGAAAAACTAAGGCCGATAAGATCAAGCAGCACTTTACGAATACTGCTCTATAGCTAAAGAGCAGAGAGATTACAGACTACTACAACTGCACAGTAAGACAATTACTTACTACCAGATGCCCGCACGAAAAAACAAGTACGTATAAAAAAACCGGCTCTATTAGCGCCGGTTTAAAGTAGTTGTGGTCGAGCATTATTAATATGACCAAAGGTCTTGTTCGAAATTGAAGATCTTCTCCTTGATATTCTCGCCCTCAAGCAATTGCAATATAGGGTCCTTGATGTAGTTGCGGATCAGTTTATTCTGGGGATTGTCAAGCATAGACTTTACGATATAGCTGCTAAACATGCGACTTTCGAAGAGCTCTTCCCAGGTCATACGGCTTTGTCCCATATTCTTGGGATTATACACCTCTGATTTTACCAACGATGGACGCAGATCGGGATAGTAGACCCAGAAAAGCGAAGAAGTTCCGCGTTCTTTATTGGTATTGGGAAAATACTCCGTCTTGAGCAAACCGATACCCAAGATTCTAACATGCATACGGCTAGATTCACGGTCAAAGACCCATTCTTCTTTTAGACGTATCTTATTGATCGATTTTGGATCGAAGGATTTGCGGGTCACCACATAACCAATCACTTTATCAATCTGCTTGATGTCGTATTTAGGAACCGTATCGAGACTGCCGGCTACTAATTGCTGTACGGCGCTTACGGAGAGTGGCGTCGTAAACCGGTCATCCGAGAATGCAGTTACCTCGCCGCTTTGTATGGCCTTCATCAGCATGTTAACAAAGATCTGGCTACCGTCATCTTCCATCGACTCGTACATAAAGACCTTATTCATCTTCTCGCGCAGATCGAGCTCGCGCCAAACTTTTTCGGCATAAAAAGCATCGGCCCAACGAAGGTGCTCGTAGGGTAATGGGGTACGCTGGGTAAGGCTGCTTTTATCGTAAGCATTGTCTTGGCGAAGTGACCGGCGAGTGGTATTATCCGCAGTTGCCGTGTCGTACTCGAACGGAAGATTGGCATACGCATTAAAGACAGGAGCCGCCTGGGGTACCGTATCGGTTGTTACAGGTGCGGCAGGCTGCTCGGGTGTGGTGGTAGCCGGCGCACCACCTCGGCGCCGAGGTGAACGCTGCGCGGTAGCATCCGTGGTCAAGGCGACCAAGGAGCCAAGCAGCAGAACCGATGTAAATAATTTCAGCTTCATATACTAAAAACGTTATTTGATGTAATACACGAGCGAGGGCGCTTTGTTAGTGCGTCCGTCGGGCCCTTTTACGCGAATGTCATCGATGGTGACCATACGACCGGCTTGCACATACTGATTGATCGCCGTACGTACCTGCGAGGAGAAAGCGGCACCCTGGTTAGGGATCGATACGATATCATCGTCGGTATCACAAGTAAACGTAAAACCGACCACATCGTACTCGAGTTCAAAAGGAAAATTCTTGATACCAGCACCCACGCCACCTTGTGCGCGGAAAGATCCGGCATTGATATTGGCTCCACTGGGCTGTCCCCCTACAAAGGCATTCGCCTCTGGAATGGTACGCACCCTGAAATTAAAGGCAGAGACCTTTCCGTCTATATCAATATTGATCTTACAATCGTCGGTAACGCTATTGACAAATACATCGTACTTACCGGGACCTTTCTTTACAAAAGTGCCGCCGCCGCCAACAATACTCAGCTTGACCTTATCGTCGCCACCGCCGCTAGCAGCGACTGTAACGGGGTTAGGAACACCTATGTAGAGAACGTTCATCTTATCAAGTCCGATCGAGGCGTTCGCCTGGCCTACGACATACTCAACCTTCACCTCTTTACGTTCGGTCTGTCCGGTATTTTGATTGGTATACGTAATCACAACAGGAACGGTATGGGGACCCACCGCACCGCCATCGAGTTCGCGCAAGGCGAATCCCTCTTCGCCAATAGGTACCACCGATCCACCAATGGTGATGGTGGGCTTAGCTTCTTTGCTAAAAGCACCAATACCCGCCTTAATCTCGAGCTTCTGGCCAGGCATCAGGTAATTGGAGTTTTGTCCCACGATCGCAGCATAAGAATCGAATACCACTTCTACTTTACCCACCTGCTCATGGCAAAACGTGACCACTTTATTCTCGGAGGTGCGAATATCGTTTTGAAACTTGCTCAAAATACTGAGGGCTCCCACCGTAGGAGACATGTAGAAGTAAGCTTCCTCCCAGGATTTTTTATTCGAATTTTGCGATTTTGGGGGGTCTAGATTTACTTGAAACGAATTCTCAAATTGTGCTTGGATCTTAGGATCGATCTTCAGTACTGTTTCTTTGTAGCGCTTGAGCATCTCATAGAGCTGCTTCCCCTTTCCTTCCTTTACCAGAATGCGAGTGGTTGCGTTTTGATCATCTTCCTTCATTTTATCGCCCTTTGTTGAGGCTGCGATGATCTCCTTTTTGAGATTGTCCACAAAACCATAGGCCTCCTTGGCCAGATCGGCTACCGAATCGGCCTTAGGCTTCCAAATGGCAGCACGGTCACGAGTGGCAGGATCGGTCAGTTTTTGTTGCAGTGAAGCCAGCACCTGGGTAGTTGATGCAGTAACAGCCGAGTTGGTCTTTTCGAGACTCTCGTTGATCGTTTTAAATGCATTGAGGATCTCGGCAGATATATTGATGGCCAGCAGCGCGGTCAACACCAGATACATGATGTTGATCATCTTTTGCCGCGGTTCTTTAGGTAATGCCATGTAAGCTCTTCTTTAAAAATTAAGCAATGAGTTAGACCAGGGGTTAATTTTTTTATTATGAACGACCCTGCATGGCGGTCAGCATACTGCCGTAAATATTGTTAAGGCGACCCAGGTTATTGGCTAACGCACCGATCTGCTCCTGTACTTTCTTAGCATCCTCAGTGCTGCTGACCATCGCATTCGATGCTTCGGTCAACTTACCATAGAAATTATTTAGCGCCTTCAGGTGATTGTTGCTCTCGGCCAATTCCAATTCGTAAATAGTATTGAGCGAAGACAAATTCTTAGTGAGCACTTGCACCTGATCGTGAAAATGACGAGCTCCCTCGGTAGCATTATTGAAAGCCCCCACTGAATCAGCAGCAGCCGTATAGGCATGCTTTACCTTGTCGAGTTCGGCAGCGACCGCTTTGGTCTTGGCCGCCATTTCGCTAGACGCTGCAGCCGCATCGGCCATAGTATTCAGATTAGAAACCGTGGTATTGAGCTGTTGAAAACTCTTTCCCAAACGACTTAATACATCGGGGTTGATATCGGCCTCTTTCATCATCTTGTCCATCTTGCCCACTACCGAAAGTTGCTCTTCGGCATGGCTGGCGTCTTCGACGGCAGGATACTTGATATACAAAACACCATAGAGGGCAAAGATGAGCGCCTCGGTTGTCAAACCGATCCAAAGCCAGATGTCGGCGTCGGGGGCATGAATGATCTTACGAAGAGCACCCCAGATTACCAGAGCGGCTCCAAATGAAACGCCTACGTCTACCCATTTACTTACTTTGGAAGGAATAGCTGCTGCCATAATTCGAAACGTTTAGAGGATGATTGGTTGTATTAATAGAAATTATTTCATGGAAGTGGCGGGAAGGTCGATCACGCAACGGAAGCCCACATATGATTTGGCGGAATCCTGGTATTCGTAGGCCGCCGTACCATTTTGGATAAAATAGCCAACGTCTTTCCAGCTGCCGCCGCGGGTGATCTTTCTCTTCATCAACGGTGGATCATCGTCTTTGGCATTCCAACGAACATCGGGGTTCATATCGTGTTGAAAGTTGTTACGTCCCTCGTAATAGATGGTTGAGGTCCACTCAGCCACGTTACCGGCCATGCAATAAAGGCCATAATCGTTGGGCCAATAACTATCGGCTCGCACAGTATAAAAGCCCCCATCTTCGGGATAATTACCACGACCGGGTTTGAAATTAGCCATCAAACAACCCTTCTTGTTGCGGGTGTAATAATTTCCCCAAGGGAACATCGTTTGAGAACGACCACCGCGAGCTGCGTATTCCCACTGGGCCTCGGTAGGCAATCGAAAATCAGATTCCTGCGGACGCTTTTTAGCATCAAGATATGCATTGAGGTAGTGCGTTCTCCACTCGCAAAAAGCCACCGCTTGTTTCCAGCTGACACCCACCACCGGATAATCTCCAAATGAAGGATGCATAAAATACCGCTTGGTCATAGGCTCATTGTACGAATAAGAGAAATCACGGATCCAGACCAGGGTATCGGGGTAAATAGGAGTGTCCTTTTT
>CANGTM010000092.1 GCA_947456825.1 Chitinophagaceae bacterium | reverse complement strand
CACGTCGATCAGATTTACATTATCACGTATGGTATAGACCTCGATGCTCTCAAGGTGAGAGAACTGGTGAATACGAGTAGAAACGAACTTGCTGCTCTTATCGTCGAGCGAGCGCACAATACCACCGTCGGCCTTGCTACTCAACAATTCATAAAGTCCGGGGAGCCCTGTTACGGCCACTAACTTGCCATATTCCATATTAGTACTATATTAGATAGCGCAAGATAAATCAGTTAACGCAATAATTACCTCCTAAATCCAATAGTCATGAATAAGCACATACTTGTTTTGACCATCGCCTTTTTCTCGCTTACGGTAGCACAAGCCCAACCTCCCGGCGGAGGAGGCGGTTTTCAACGCAGAACGCCGGCCGAGCGCGTAGCGGTCATTCATCAAAAATTAGACAGTGCCTTTAAATTAGACCCTGTAAGACTTGCGTTGATCGATACCGCTCTTACAGTATTGTACAAAAGACAGGATACCCGTATGCTGGAGATCAGAGAGGCGGCGATGGCCGGAGAAAGACCCGATCCGGAGGCCTTACGCGAAGAGATGAAAAAGTACAATGATGCCCAAGAAGAGATCATTAAGGCCGTGCTTACCCCTGAACAATTCACTATTTGGAAAGATCAGATAGTACCTGCCATGCGCCCGGCCCGGCCTATGGGAATGGGTGGCGGAGGAGGCGGAAGAAGAATCGATCAGTGAGCCGCCAACCAATTGGGCCCTGACCCGCATTCAGCTATCACAGGAACTCCGTTCGGAAGAGACATGGCACTTTGCATGCCCTCGATGATGAGATCGGTCAATGCTTTTACTTCACTATGATGCGCGTCGAATATCAATTCGTCGTGTACTTGTAAGATCATCCGGCTTTTCATAGCAGCTTGCCTCATTCCAGAATGGATCTTGTGCATCGCTAGCTTGATCATATCGGCCGCAGTGCCTTGAATGGGTGAGTTGATGGCGTTTCGCTCGGCAAATCCCCGAACCGTAAAATTGGAAGAATTGATATCGCGTAGCCAGCGTTTGCGACCCATTAATGTCTCTACATAGCCGTTATCTTTAGCAAACCTAATAGTGCTGTCCATGTACTCCTGAATACCCGGAAACTCTCGCTTATAATTAGCGATGATCTCCTTGGCCTCGGTGCGGGAGATTCCCAAATTATCAGCCAGTCCAAAAGCACCCTGGCCGTAGATAATACCAAAATTTACACTCTTGGCCTTGTAACGCATTTCTTTCGTCACCTCACTTTCGGCTACATTATAAACGCGAGCCGCGGTCGCCGTATGTATATCCTTTCCATCACGAAAAGCGGCACACATATTGGTATCGCCACTGATCGCAGCCACAATACGAAGCTCGATCTGAGAGTAGTCGGCGGAGATCAATGTAAAATCATTGCCGCGAGGAATGAACGCCTTTCTGATCTCACGACCGCGTTCGGTACGGACAGGAATATTTTGCAGATTCGGATTATTACTTGACAAACGACCGGTTACGGCTACTGCCTGTGCATACGATGTGTGCACTCTTCCTGTCTTGGGGTTGATCAATAAAGGAAGCGCATCTACATAGGTAGACTGGAGCTTGGTTAGCTCTCGAAACGTTAAGATATCTTCGGCTATCCGATGACCTTTGGCAGCCAGCTTGGTCAAGATATCCTCACCGGTCTGGTACTGACCTGTTTTTGTTTTCTTGGCATCGGGATCGAGGCGCAATTTATCGAACAATACCTCACCCAATTGTTTGGGAGAAGCAAGATTAAAACGAACACCGGCTTCAGTATAGACAGCCTCTTCAGCTACCTTGGCCTCTTTTTCTAATGCGATCGAGTACTCCTGTAAAAAATCTTTATCGATAGTAATACCCTCGTATTCCATATCGGCCAGTACTCGTATTAGAGGGAGCTCTACGTCTTGTAAGACCTTGACCACTCCCGCGTTTTGTACACGCGTAACGAACTGTTGCTTTAATTGAAGGGTAATATCGGCATCTTCTCCTGCATACTCTTTGATCTTATCGATATCCACATCACGCATCGTAAGTTGATGCTTTCCTTTTTTCCCGATCAACTCTTCGATAGACACCGGTACATAGCCCAAAAATCGTTCACTTAGGTCGTCCATGCTTCGTTTACCCTCCGGTTCGAATACATAATGTGCCAGCATGGTATCGTACAGCGAGCCTGCCAACTCAACACCATACCACTTTAATACCAGCAGGTCATACTTGATATTATGTCCGATCCACACCTTAGACGAATCACAAAAAAGAGGAGCAAATTGCTGCAACAAGGCACGGGTCTCTTGTTGATCGGCAGAACAAGGCACATACCATGCCTCATAAGGTGTTACCGAAAAGCTTAGTCCTACCAACTCTGCGAGATTGGCATCGATGCTCGTAGTCTCTGTATCGAAACAGATCTCTTGATGACCCTTTAGCTGTTCCACCAGTTCGGATATTGCCTTTATACCAGTCACTAAATGGTAGTGATGTGGGGTATTGGAAATATTTTTATCTGCGCTAACAGGTAAATCAGCCTCATTTTGATTGCGTAAAGTCTCTGTGGAATCAGCCGTGTTCACCTTTATAGCGGGGGTTGGCTGCGCAATGATGTTACCGAACAAGTCGGTCTGTATGCCTTGGGGCTGCGGAATGTCTACTACCGATCGAGCGGGAGTTGATACCACAAAATCGTCACCGAGCAATCGCTTGCCCAGCGTTTTAAATTCAAGTGATGAGAAGATCTCTTTTAAGTCTTCACGATTCCACTCCTTTAATCGAAAATCTTCCTCATGAAAAGCCACAGGAACAGAAGTGATGATAGTGGCTAGCTTCTTTGATAGAAGAGCCAACTCCTTTCCCTTACGAACTTTTTCGCCCATGGCTCCTTTGATCTGATCGGCATTAGCTAGTGTATTTTCCAAACTTCCATACTCATGTAAAAACTTGGCGGCCGTTTTTTCTCCTACGCCCGGAATACCAGGTATATTATCGACAGCATCGCCCATCATTCCCAACATATCGATCACTTGCGAAACATCGTTGATATTCCAGCGAGCACATACTTCTGCCGGACCTAAGATCTCCGCATCGTTACCTCCGTAGGCGGGTTTGTAAATTTTTATTTTTTCCGAAACGAGTTGACCGTAATCTTTATCGGGCGTTACCATAAAGACCTCATACCCCGCCAGCTCTGCTTGCTTACTGAGTGTGCCGATCACATCATCGGCTTCGAATCCGTCCAACTCAATGATGGGGATGTTGAATGCCTCGATGATCTTTTTAATATCGGGTACTGCAGCTAAGATATCCTCGGGCGTTTCTTGCCGGTTGGCCTTATAGTCGGCATAATCGGTATGCCTTTCAGTGGGCGCACCCGTATCAAAACAAACCGCCATATGCGAGGGCTTCTGCTTATTGATCAGATCGAGTAAGGCATTGGTAAATCCAAATTGCGCATTGGTATTTTTACCGGTAGAAGTTAACCGGGGGCTTCTGATCAGTGCGTAATAAGCCCTGAAAACAAGTGCAAAAGCATCGATCAAAAAAACCCTTTTGTCCATGTGGCTAAGGTAAGATTTGCGAACGAGAACCTTATTGTTTCAGGGTGGTCAGCTGCGCCTCTAGGCGAAATAATTCGTCACGCAAGCGGGCGGCTTCCATAAAGTCGAGCTGCCGGGCCGCTTTTTCCATCTCTTTCCGAAAAGCCTTAATGGCTTTCTCTAGTTGCGGTACGGTGGTGTACTGAGGTTGCTCTTCGAGCAACTGCGAGACTGTGACCGTGTCTTGTCCGGTAAGTACAGCCTGATGGGGATCATACCCTTTAATATCCAGCACTGACGTTTGGGCAAACACTTCTTGTGCCGATTTGCGAATGGTAGTGGGCGTAATACCGTGGATCGTGTTATACTCGATCTGCTTTTGGCGCCTACGCTGTGTTTCGTCTATGGTACGCTGCATGCTCTCCGTCATCTTATCGGCATAAAAGATAACTAGCCCATTTACATTACGAGCCGCACGCCCAGCTGTTTGCGTCAACGACTTCTCGTTACGCAAAAACCCCTCTTTATCGGCGTCTAAAATAGCAACCAGAGATACCTCGGGCAGATCGAGTCCTTCGCGCAGCAGGTTTACCCCGACCAATACATCGATCTTACCCAAGCGCAGCTCGCGCAAGATCTCGACCCGATCGAGGGTATCAACATCGCTATGTATGTATTTGGATTTGATGGCAATCCTATGCAGGTATTTGTCCATCTCTTCGGCCATACGTTTGGTAAGGGTGGTAACAAGTACCCGATCCCCTTGCTTAACACGGCGATCGATCTCATCGAGGAGATCATCGATCTGGTTTTTACTGGGGCGTACCTCAATGGGTGGATCCAGTAAGCCCGTAGGGCGTACCACTTGTTCTACTACTACACCCTCGCATTTTTCTAACTCAAAATGAGCGGGTGTGGCCGAGACGAAGATCACATCTTGTAGCAGCGATTCAAATTCATTGAAATTGAGCGGGCGGTTATCAAGCGCGGAGGGTAATCGAAACCCATAATCGACCAGGGTCAACTTGCGACTGCGGTCTCCGCCATACATACCACTTACCTGTGGGATAGTTTGGTGACTTTCGTCGATGATGGTTAAAAAATCGTCAGGGAAATAATCGAGCAGACAAAACGGACGAGTACCCGGCTTGCGCCGATCGAAAAAGCGCGAGTAGTTTTCGATACCGCCGCAATAACCTAACTCACGGATCATCTCCAGATCGAAATTAACGCGCTCGGTCAATCGTTGTGCCTCTAGAAATTTCCCCTCCCGCTTGAAATAGTCAGCCTGTGCCAAGCATTCATCCTGTATCTCGTAAATAACTTGCTGTAGGATATCCTTTGGTGCCACATACAAGTTAGCCGGAAAAATTGCCGCATTGTCCATGGTAGCGATGCGCTTTCCTGAGTTCACATCGAGCTGTTCTATCGCTTCGATCTCATCGCCAAAAAAATGAATCCTATATCCAAAATCAAGATAGGGTAAGTTGATGTCGACCGTATCACCCTTGACCCGAAAACTACCGCGCGTAAATTCAAGGGTAGTACGCTGGTAGAGTGAATTGACAAGGGCGTGTAAAAACCCCTGGCGTGAGATCACTTGTCCTTTTTGAATACGGATGATCCCATTCATGTAATCAACGGGGTTACCCATACCATAGATACAACTCACCGAT
>CANGTM010000091.1 GCA_947456825.1 Chitinophagaceae bacterium | reverse complement strand
TGTTGGTTGCCCGGTAATCAGCTAGCGTTGTGCGGAGCGCTTGCAGTGAGCCGCTTTCTACCTGAAGTTTTATGATCGATTCATATAGTGGTTGTACATAGTTAAAGAGGCGATTTTCCTTTACGATCTGCAAGGCTCTTTGTAATTGTCTTAACGCTTCTTGTTGTTGATTATTTTCGGACATTAGTCGTGCGAGCTGAATTAACGCGTCGACGGTAGCCACCTTTTGTGCACCTTGTCCCAGACGATCGGACACCTCCAAGGTTTTATGATACCAATAGGCGGCGGCGTTTTTATCTGCTTGAGCTAGTTTGATATTTCCCATTACCCGGTAGCAGGCTGACAATACCGTAAGGTTACGCAGTGAATCATTGATGCTAATAGCACGCTGTGTCAATGCTATCGCTCTGGCATAGTCTTTTCGATTATAGTACGTTTCTCCCAAGTTGTGTGTGGTTACGCCCACCCGTTCGGTGATGCCCTGTCTAGAAAAAAACTCAAAGGCCTTCTGGTGATAATGGAGTTCTTGATCGCGATTCTGCAGCCTGCGATACAGATGCCCCAATGAAACATAACACCCTGCTATTCCGGTCGAGTCATTGAGGGACCGAAAGATCTGCAATGAACGTTGCAGGTTTTTCATGCAGAGATAAAGCCTTTCTTCTGTGAGCAACGAGCTGGCAATTCCCCGAAGTGCATACGCCACTCCTCTGGGATAATCGGCCTCTTGACTAAGCTGTAATGCCCTATACGAAAGATCGGTTGCTCGCAGCGGGTTTACATACGAAATATCTCTAGCCATTCCATTGAGCCGATCTACTTTGGCGGCAACAGGAATGTCCAGCCTACTCAAAAACCGATCAAGTGTATCTTGACCCCGAACAACCGCAACCTGGATCCATACGAGTACAACGACAACGATGATCTTTTTGATGTGGTGGTGGCCTCTAGGGTTGAGATACTGCATGTTCAAGGGAATTAGCTAAGCGGAAGTTGAATAAAGGTCTTGCTTCCGCAGCCCGGAATAGCGTCAATGCGAACGGACCCTTTATAGAAGGCGACCCTTGATTTGATTGACTCAAGGCCCACTCCTTTTTTAATACCGGCAGGATCGAATCCAATTCCATCATCACAATATTCCAGATTAAACTGCTTTTGGTCGAAGTAAAGGCGAATTTGGATCTTTTCTGCATGGGCATGCTTGAAGGTATTGGATAATAGTTCTTGCAAGATCCGGTACGTGACGATCTTTTTATCCATGGCGAGATTGTAATCTTCGGATTGTCGGTAAATATCTAATTCCACTATGGGTTTTTCCAAAATGGCATAGCTGTCTACCAACTCTCTGACGGCGTCGCGTAGTCCGAGATCTCGAAGTGCAGGAGGGGCCAGGATCCTGGAAAGTGATCGTACCTGTTCTAGGGCACTACGCGCTGATTTTTCTAGCTGTTCCAGCTCGGATTCGTTGAAGGCTTTTTTTATTTTGACCACCCCTAATTGCATACTCAGATAAGCCAGTAGCTGACCGACACCATCATGCAGGTCGCGGCCGATCTGAACCCGCTGTTCCTCTTCTGCCTGCAACTTGGCTTCTATAAGCTCCTTTTCTGTATTGATCTTGTTCTCTACCAAGGCTCTCTCCATAGCCCTTATACTGGTTACATCCCAGTGGATGCCGACCGATCCTTTTACCTTACCCTTATTATCGAACAAGGGTGTTCCGCTGATAATGACCGTTGCCAAAGTGCCATTCTTTCTTTTGAATAGGATCTCGTACCCCGACTCAATTCCCTGCTGTCGGACTTGCTTCTGTTTTCTCAAGATCTCTTCGCTTTCTTTATTGCCGCATAAAAGACGGCCGGCTTTTTTTCCCAAAAGTTCTTTCAGGCTGTAGCCACTCATTGTCAAAAATGCTTCGTTGGCGTAGCGTATCTTTTCCATGTCATCTACCTCGAGAACCCCGAGCTGCATATTCTCGAACAGCTTTCTGTATTTTTCCTCACTGTCCTTAAGAAGTGAGAAGGCGCTTTCCATGCCTTGTTTGTACTGATATTCTTTACTGAGGTCAAAGGCGGCTCCTATATAACCAACAAACTGACCACCGGGAAGAATGCGTGGAATGGCCTCGACGGCCAGGTAGCGTTTCTGTTCGTGTCGGTCGGTGATCAGTACCTCGAATTGAAGGGGGCGTTGATTTTCCTTTTGCCGGTCCCATTCGGTAAATACACGCTCTTTGTCGGCCGGATTCACGATGGGCCCAAAGTCGCCCAGCTGTAAAGGCTGCCCTTTTTTTAAATCGAAAAAGGAATAGGATTTTTCGTTGAAATAAGTAATATTATCCTCCTCGTCCGTTATCCAGATCATGATGGGCAATCTGTCGGTGATACTTTTAAATCGTTTTTCGCTCTCTGCTATATATTCTTTGAAAAACTCCGTTTCACTGATATCAGTAATGGTACCTGACCAGACTTCCTGGTCGGATAATACATCATACTTGATAATGATCTCTTCTTGAAATGACAGGATTTTTCCGGATCGGGGATGTTGATACTGATACCTGAATTGGATCTTTTTATTTTTTTGTAGCTGCTCTATGCATTCCTCATAGTGCGAGAGAGAATCAACCACTATCCCATTCTTCTTTTCCACCAAGGGGTACTTGGTTTGATGTGGCGAGAACCCTAGCGCTTTATCCCAACGCGGCGAAAAAAAGTTCTTTTCGGGACGTTGAGGATAGATGATGTAGTGAATAGTATCGTTTATCTCGAGTAAGGTATTCAGGTGAAATCGGGCTTCGTAAAGTTCTTGCTCCAGCCTTTTCTTTTGCAGCGCCAATGACCGCGAGGTGTCTTTAAGCTCAGAAAGTGTTGTCTCCTGTAAACTTCGACTTTTTAGAGAGGATGATTTAGGACGAGGCATCAGTGGAAAAGGTTGGACCTTAAAAATAACTCAATTCCGCTGCCACTTTTAGGATTTTCTCTTTTTTGTCCACGTATGCAGGGCCAGCCGTAGCGCCTGATTAAGGGTATTCTCTATTTTTTGCCCAGTCAATTGCCCCAATTTTTCTCCAAGGGCGGCAGTACCGACTTGTAAAAGTGTCGTTACCCAACCGGGAGCGGTCGACTTTTCGCTGGTAGCCTGGTCAAAAGTCTTCTGTAACAGTAACCTGCCTGCCACGGATAGTTTGAGATCGTTCCAGTCTTGTCGTATGGATTTTTCCTGCTCCAGTCGTCGTAGTCGGAGTCGCATTTTTTCGTACTCCAGTCCTTGGAGTGTTCTAATGCGTTTCATCATTCTTGTCGTTAAAAAAAACGGTCAATAGCAAATTCATGATGGGGATCCGCAGCCAACGGTCTCTGGTTTGCCATCCGAGCAATGCCAAGATCAGCACTATACCGGCCGTTATAAAAAATCCCAGCCAATAACTGTGTAGCCATTCTCCTATCAGTAAAGCGACACCTACCATCAGTAGGGTGAGGAATAGAAAAAACATCAAGGCTGCCAATAATACGGCCACCACTACTGCCATTACTTTGGCTGTTTTTTCGGCTGTGGCCAGTTTTAATTCAGCCAGTCGGGTATTGAGATAGTTTTTTAACTTCTCTACCAGGGCTTCAATTCGGTGCAGCTCTTCGGACATAAGCGGTTTTAAAAGGGTGGTTTTTTGGGGGAGTGCGTAAGCAAATCTCAGATCAACTCATCTACCTGGCGATCTGCCTTGCTAAGTTGCTCGGCCATCTTCTGCTTGCCCCAAGACAACTTATCGCTGAGTTGCGTTTTTAGCCTGGCCCCGTCTTCTTTTAGCTTTTCGCGGGTTTCCTTTCCTTTTCGGGGTGCAAAAAGTACGCCTAATACCCCTCCGATCGCCAATCCTGCACCGAGGGCCACCAATAGTTTTGTGATATTTTTCATGTTGTGATTGTTTACTAGTAACGAATTGATGATACTAAGCTACTTTTTATTTTGCCCCTTTTCAATGATACATTTCAGTATCGGGCCTGATCTGCCTCAGTACCTGATCCCCAGATACGGGTCCCCCTTGCTCAATTGCAATGAAGCGCCCCAACCCCTAAAAACTTATTTTATATATAAAAAGCTGATAATCAATATTAAACTTTCTTAAACCCCTTTCTTAATAAAGGATCTTACAACCTTTTTGCGCAGGGATTGTAGTAGTGGCATGAATGCGTTTACTATAAAGGACTTGGAGAATCTGACGGGCATCAAAGCGCACACGATCCGCATCTGGGAACAGCGTTATAATTTTTTAAAGCCCCAGCGGACCGAGACGAATATTCGATACTACACCAACGAAGAGCTTAAGACAGTACTCAATATTGCCTTGCTCAATAAATACGGCTATAAGATCTCGCATATCGATCGGATGGACGCGGCCGAGATGCAGCAGCGCATCCTGCAACTTACCGACGCACAAGCGGTACAAGAGCGAAACGTGAATGAATTGGTGCAAGAGATGATCGATCTAAAGGTCGATCAGATCGATCGCGTACTCGGGGAGCACTTTGAGCAAAAGGGAGTAGAGCGCACCGTTCTTAAACTTATATTCCCCTTTTTGGAGAAGATCGGTATTCTTTGGCTGACCGGACATATCAATCCCGCGCAAGAACATTTGGTTACCAATGTTATCAGACAAAAATTATTGGTCGCCCTCGACAGAACCCCTTTGCCGGTAAATTCCAAACAATTGGTGATGCTGTTTTTGCCGGAGGGCGAGTATCACGAGTTGGGGCTACTGTTCTTGAATTATTTGATGAAGAGTCGGGGAATCGCTACGATTTACCTGGGAGCCAATGTTCCCATTAAGGATGTAGCCTATGTGGTTCGCCTCAAACAACCTGCCATTATCTTTTCTCATCTTACCTCCACGGCCTCTAATTTTTCGATGGATAAATTTTTGAACAAGATCTCGATGCATTTTACCGGTACCCCCACGGTTGTATCAGGCTCTCAGACCTTGTATTATAAGAAAACGCTTCCGCCTGGTGTTAGCTTTAAGCAGTCCCTCTCTGAGGTAATGGATCTCATCACAGAGCTTAGTTTAAAGAATTGACGGTCCTATCACCCTGTGCATATTGGAGCCTCGATCAATTAGGGCACCAATCATTCAGGGCGCCAATCGCTCGATCTTCCATGCATCATTTTGCAGTAAGCTGTATCGAATTCTATCGTGCATGCGGCTAGGTCTTCCTTGCCAAAACTCAACGCATTCCGGAATCACGATAAAACCACCCCAATGTGGAGGACGGGGAATGGGGC
>CANGTM010000090.1 GCA_947456825.1 Chitinophagaceae bacterium | reverse complement strand
CTTGTGATCTATTGGTGATGGCCATTCCTTCGGCTTACTTAAAGAGTAGCTTGCAGGGGCTCTCTGCCGATGACTTTAAGGGGAAAAAAATACTATCGGCCATAAAGGGACTGTTACCTGATAAGAACGAGTTACTGAATTACTTTTTACAAGATCAATTCGGCGTCGCGCTCGATGATTATTTTGCCGTGCTGGGGCCCTGTCATGCCGAAGAAGTTGCAGAAGAAAAACTTTCGTATCTCACTTTTTCGGGTATCGATCTAAAGGCTACGCAGCAGATCGCAGCGTTATTCTCTTGCGATTATATCAATACGATCGTAAGTGGCGATATCCTGGGCGTGCAATACGCTGCGGTCCTTAAAAATATCTATGCGCTCGGAGCGGGCATTGCTCACGGACTCGATTATGGGGATAATTTTTTGAGTGTCTACATTGCTAACGCAGCCGATGAGATGGCCGGATTCTTACAGCAGTTCGGTGCCGAGCACGTGGTGGTTGGTGTGCATGAGCGAGAGGACGAACTCAATCATCGCAAATCGCTCAACTATGCAGCCTCGGTCTACCTGGGCGACCTGCTTGTTACCTGCTACTCCCCCCACAGCCGTAATCGAAGGTTCGGGAATATGATCGGACGGGGTTATTCTGTAAAGGCCGCCGAGACAGAGATGAACATGGTGGCTGAAGGCTACCAGGCCAGCCGTTGCATTTATTTGATCAATGACAATGAGCGATCGTCTATTCCCATTGCATCGATGATCTACAAGATCCTCTGGGAGCAGGTACCTGCCGTCGATGGATTCAAATCGCTCGAACAAACGCTCATC
Source organism: Chitinophagaceae bacterium (assembly GCA_947456825.1). Taxonomy (GTDB): domain Bacteria; phylum Bacteroidota; class Bacteroidia; order Chitinophagales; family Chitinophagaceae; genus JJ008. The sequence goes on along the minus strand of CANGTM010000090.1, from coordinate 4,464 downwards.
TGAGCAGTTCACCTTTTAGAGTTGAGCGATCGACGTATCGAGTCGGTATCATTGAGCTACCTAAGCTTCTTTAAAGAGCGCAGCCGCAATGCCATCGGCCAGTAATTTTCCTTCCTTAGAAAGCCAAATATGGTGTTCGTTTTTCATCAAATGCCCTGTTTCGGTATAGCGGTCTGCTATGCGAAGTAGTCGCGATCGGTAGTCGCCGATCTTTAGTAGATCTATGCCTGTATCCGTTCGCAGAGCGGTCATGATATATTCGTTGAGTCGCTGTACCGGGGTCAGTATCTCTTGTTCATAGGGGAGTTGATCTTTATCAAGGGCTTTGATGTACTGCGTATTGTTCGAAACGTTCCACTGCCTGGAGATGCCATTGTACGAGTGGGCCGATGGACCGATTCCCAAGTAGTGAGCGCCCTCCCAGTACGCACTATTGTGGCGACTTTCTTTTTGAGGCAAGGCAAAGTTGGAGATCTCGTAGTGGCGGTACCCGGCATTTTCGAGGAGGTCCATCAGCAATAAGAAATGCTCCGACTGTCTGTCGGGTTCTACGGGACTGAAATGGCCTGCCAGGATCTTTTTTTCTAACAGGGTCTTAGGCTCTACGGTCAGTGCATAACAAGACAGGTGTGGGATGCCCAGTGAGATGGCCTGCTCAATATTACCTTGCCACTGCGTTTGGGTTTGGTGAGGAAGCCCGTAGATAAGGTCGATGGAGATATTATCAAAAAAATGCTTTGCGATTTTTAGCCCCTCCACCGATTGTGCGGCTGAATGCGCCCGGTTCATCCAGCGGAGCTCTTCTTCCCTGAAACTTTGTACACCGATGCTGAGCCGATTGATACCCATTTGCTGCCAGTTACGGCAATTTTCCTCGGTGATATCGTCGGGGTTGGCCTCGAGCGTTATCTCTGCCTCGGTATCGTACCAGTGTTCTTGTCTGATGCAAGAGAGTATAAACGCTAAGGCCTCTGCGGGTAATAAGCTTGGGGTGCCCCCTCCAAAATAGATTGTATTGATCGGCTGGTGTTGCAGGTAGTCCTTTCGCAGTACGATCTCCTTACCTAATGCCGCTACCAGTTCCGATTGGTTACGCAGCGATGTGCTAAAGTGAAAATTGCAATAGTGGCAGGCCTGTTTACAAAATGGGATATGAAGATAGATGCCTGCCATAAAAATAGAGTAGAACTACAAATATCGCTTTTGCCGTTGGTTTATTAGTTTTGTATGCGATGCGTCGATATTTTTTTTTGATCATGTATCTGTTTTCAAGTGCTGTAGCCCTGTCACAAGAAGGATTGGCTTGGTACGAAAGCAGTGCATCGCGCGAGGCACTTCGGGCGCATCCCTACTTTAATGTGGCAGGCCCCGTTTTATTGCAGCGGCAGATGATAGTGCACGATCCTGACAACAAAGACCTTGTATTTTATGCCATGGTGGCATTAGTGCTTTCCTATGCCATCATACAAAGGGCTTTCCCAAAGTATATGCAAGATCTGTTTCGTTTATTTTTTAGAACAACGCTCAAGCAGCGTCACCTATCCGAGCAATTAAGCCAAACGCCACTCCCTTCTTTTTTACTCAATGTTTTCTTCTTTATGTTGGCTGGGTTTTACCTGAGTTTATGGATCGAGCAAACAGCCCACAACCCCTTTGCTGATTTTTGGACCTTGTTCGGGTATCTGTTGCTGGCGGTAGCCGCTGCCTACCTGACGAAATACAGTATACTTCGACTTACGGGTTGGCTCTTTAGGGCCAAAGAAGCGGCCAATTCTTATTTATTTACCGTATTTACCATCAATAAAATGACAGGTATTTTTTTATTGCCATTAGTGGTGGTCATGGCCTTTGCCATTCCTTCGGTGTTTGCCATTACGCTCCTGTTATCGTGGATAGTGCTGATAGCCTTGCTGCTGTATCGGTTATTGCTGAGTTTTAGGGTCGTTCGTAAAGAAGTACAGCTTTCCGGGTTTCACTTCTTGCTGTATGTAGCCGGGTTCGAGATAGCGCCCTTGCTAATCATTTACAAGGCGATCCTGCTGAATTTTGGATAAAAAAAATTACTTTTGCACCCAATTACCAGTGAGAATATGAGTAGTAAAGGGGGTAAAAGCACGGCGGCGAAGCGCACCATCAAGAATGTGTTGATCACACAGCCTCGCCCCGAGAGCGATAAGTCGCCTTATTTCGAACTGGCGAGACGGTTTGATCTTGAACTCGATTTTTGCCCGTTTATTAAACTTGAAGGTATTCCAGCCAAGGATTTCCGCAAACAAAAGATCGATCTAGCTTCTTACACCGGTATTATTTTTACCAGCCGCAACGCCATAGATCATTTCTTTCGTCTCTGCGAAGAGATGAAGGTGAGCATTTCTCAAGACACCAAGTACTTCTGTATCACGGAGGCGGTAGCGCTTTACCTGCAAAAATTTATTCTTTACCGCAAGCGCAAGGTTTTCTTCGGCGCCGATGGCACCAATAAGAGTCTGTTCGATGTCATCGCCAAGCATAAGGCCAACGAAAGATTTCTCTACGTCTGCTCCGAAAATCAGCAAGACAACGAGATCGTCAGTTGGTTAAAAGCGCACCAATGTGAGTTTACGCTGGCCTTCATGTATCGCAGTGTAAGTTGTGACGTCAAGCCGCTGTTCGCTAAAAAGACGTATGACCTGGTCTGCTTTTTTACTCCCAGTGGGATCAGAAGTCTCTTCGATAATTTTCCCAAGTTCAAACAGCAGGAGTTACTCATCGGCGCCTTCGGCAGTAACACCATTCGTGCCGTAGAGGAAAGTGGTCTTGCACTTTCCATTGCGGCTCCGGCCCAGAAGGCACCCAGCATGGTTGCGGCCCTCGATCTGTATTTGTCGGCCCGTCAATCCAAGAAATAATCTTTGTTGCCAACCAATCATTGTTTTCTTCGTTGTTCGAAGTATGTCCACACATTTTACAAACCGGCTGGCCGAGGAAACCTCACCCTATTTACTTCAGCATGCGCATAATCCTGTGGATTGGTATCCGTGGTGCCAGGAGGCCTTCGATCGTGCCAAGGCAGAGGACAAGCCGGTATTGGTGAGCATTGGTTATGCAGCCTGTCATTGGTGTCATGTGATGGAGCGCGAGAGTTTCGAGAACGAGGCTACGGCCGCGATCATGAACGATCATTTCATCAATATAAAGATCGATCGCGAGGAGCGGCCAGACCTGGATCACATTTACATGGATGCGTTGCAAACAATCAGCGGTTCGGGAGGTTGGCCATTGAATATTTTTTTGACCCCTGCTGCCAAACCTTTCTATGGGGGCACCTATTTTCCGCCAGTACGGGCCTTCAACCGGCCCTCTTGGCAAGAGACATTGTTGGGTGTGCAGCAGGCTTGGAAAGAAAGAAAGCACGAGTTATTGGCACAGGCAGAGAATCTTACGGCGCATCTGCAACAATCCAATTCTTTTGGTGTGAATCTGCCTAAGCAAGCTCAACTTATTTCGTTGGCTTCACTGAATCAAATTGCTTCCACCATCCTGCAGCAGGCCGATACCACATGGGGCGGATTTGGCAAGGCTCCTAAATTTCCGCAGAGCTTTACTATCTTGTTCTTACTGCGTCACTATCATTTTACCAAGGACGATGCTTCACTGCAGCAGGCATTGCTCTCGCTTGACAAGATGATGCAAGGCGGGCTATTCGATCAATTGGGAGGTGGCTTTGCCCGTTACTCCACCGATGCGGAATGGCTGGCTCCGCATTTTGAAAAAATGCTCTACGATAATGCGCTGTTGGTAGTAGCCTATGCCGAAGCATTCCAGCTAACGAAGAACGAGAATTATCGAGCCATTGTACAAGAGACGATGGAGTTTGTATGCCGCGAACTCTTGAGTGAGCAAGGGGGATTTTATTCGGCTCTCGATGCTGATTCCGAAGGAGTAGAAGGAAAATTCTATACGTGGTCGGTAGCGGAGATCGAAGAGATATTGGGTAACGACGCTGCCCTGTTCAATGCCTATTACGGTGTTCAAGAGGGGGGCAACTGGGAGCACACCAACATTTTGTGGGTACAACGACCGCTAGATGCCTTCTGCGCACAGCAAGGCTTACAGAAAGAAACCTTTCGTGCTTGGCTGGCAGACTGTAAGAAAAAATTGATGCAGGTGCGAGACAAGCGTATCCGCCCTTTATTGGATGATAAGATCATTTTAGGCTGGAATGCTCTCATGAATAAAGCCTGTACTCGTGCCTATGCGATGACCGGGTACGAAAACTATTTGGAGTTGGCTATTTCGAACATGGACTTTTTACTAAGCCATTTTCGAGACAGCGACGGAAATTGGTTTCACGTATTCAAGCGGCAGGCCCGCCATCCAGCTTTTTTAGAAGACTTGGCCTACCTGGGAAATGCCCTGATTGGCCTGCACGAGGTAACCGGAAATGCCAAATGGCTGCATGAAGCAGAAATTTTAACAAATCAT
>CANGTM010000089.1 GCA_947456825.1 Chitinophagaceae bacterium | reverse complement strand
GTTAGGTCTTTATAGGATAATATAAAGTAACAACAAAACGGTCGCTAAAAACGAAAAAATACGCAGCCTCACTACATAAAATACCTATAAACCCCCTTCGCACAACTAAGATCTTGCAGTTGGCTCATTAAACCAGTGAAATCAACAGCATTGCTATGGCTATCATTCAAGTCTTCAAGGGTTTACCCCTAAGCCCATACCCGTACGAGAGCTGGATGGAACACTGGCATATGAAGTCGGACCAGTGGGTCATTTGGTGCGCAGAGGCTCACTGCAAAAGAGTAGCGCTAGTGGCTAGCCTGGTAAAAATTCTTGAAGAGGGAAACGATCACGTGTACGTAGTACCACTCTGTAAAGGCCATGCAGTATCCGATCATGCTATTTCGATCGGTGGGGTAAAGCCCGTGCGAGTAAAGTAAAGATGTCGCATGCTCGGACAACGTGAGACTCCGACAATCAGAATCGATGCAGGGCTTCGCCCCACTTCATTTTTCATTATGCTCACTTTGGAATGCAAGCATTCCACGCTCACCTAATGAAAAATGCCCCCAAGGGGGCATCGATTCAAACTGGCGGAGAGGGAGGGATTCGAACCCTCGGTACAGATTTAAGTCCGTACAACGGTTTAGCAAACCGGCCCTTTCGGCCACTCAGGCACCTCTCCGTTACCGCCTTATTTACCGGCGGAGGGCAAAAATAAACAGAATTTACATGGCTGCCAACTGCACTTTCTGCTGCAGTTCCAATACATTTTCGCGGAAGATACCGTCGGTGTCCATCAGGTCCTTGACGGTCTGGCAAGAATGTATCACCGTAGTGTGGTCACGGCCGCCAAAATGATCGCCAATGGTCTTGAGCGAGTTTTTGGTAAAGGCCTTGGCCAGGTACATGGTAATTTGACGAGCCTGTACGATCTCCCGCTTGCGGGTCTTTTGCAATAACTTGTCGTAAGGCACATCGAAATATTCGCAAACCATCTTTTGAATGGTATCGATGGTGATCTCTTTGCTCGATGACTTTACAAAATTGCGCAGTACTTTCTTGGCAAGGTCCAGATCGATCTCTTTGCGATTGAGCGAAGACTGGGCCAACAGCGAGATCAAGGCGCCTTCCAGCTCACGGACGTTGTTATTGATGTTATAGGCGATGTACTTGACCACCTCTTTAGGCATATCAAGACCATCATTCTTCATTTTCTTTTCCAAAATCTCTATACGGGTCTCGTAATCGGGCACTTGGAGGTCGGCGCTCAATCCCCAGCGAAAACGACTGAGTAAGCGTTCCTGGACACCCTCGAGATCCTTGGGCGATTTATCGGAAGTAAGTACCAGCTGCTTTTGCGATTGATGCAAGTGATTGAAGATGGCAAAAAAGGCATCCTGCGATTTTTCGGCCTTGGCAAAGAATTGAACATCGTCCAGGATCAGCACATCGATCAACTGATAAAAATGAATGAAATCGTTGATGGCGTTGTTGCGGCTATGATCCATAAACTGGTTGATGAACTTCTCGGAGCTCACGTACAATACCACTTTATTGGGATGAACACGCTTGACCTCATTACCAATGGCCTGCGCCAGATGGGTCTTGCCTAAACCTGTTCCTCCATAGATCACCAGCGGGTTAAAGGAATTTGCCCCGGGCTTCTCGGCTACGGTCTTACCGGCACGACGCGCCACACGGTTACAATCCCCCTCTATAAAAGCGTCGAATGTATAAGCAGGGTTTAATTGCGGGTCGATCTGCATCTTCTTAAGACCCGGAATAACAAATGGATTCTTGACGGGATTATTGATCACAAGGGGAAAATCCATTTCGTTATTAGAAAAAGACTTGTACCCCTGCCCGCTCACGTCCATGGTAACAGGCTTGCTGCGACTGTTGCCGCTATCGACCATGATCCGATATTCCAAACGAGCTTCTTTGCCCAACTCTCTTTTGAGTGTCTTGGCCAGCAGATTTACATAATGCTCCTCAAGATATTCGAAGAAGAATTGGCTGGGCACCTGAATCACCAACACATTCCCTTTGAGTGAAACGGGTGTGATGGGTTCGAACCAGGTTTTATAATGTTGCCATTCTACTATATCCTTGATGATCTTTAAACAATTGCTCCAGACTTTTTCCGCGTTCTTGTCCATCGCTTGCAATACAGTTTATCGTGTTTTAACGGTAGTTAGTAACAGGTCGCGCAGGTTTTATCCACATGTCCACATTTGTCAATAAAAAAACTTGCGCGGGAAGGCGAATATCATTAATCCGCATCAAACAAAAAAAATTTACCCAACTGTTTTTGAGGAAATCAAGATTTTTTCTGTTTTTAAAATTTTTTGGCCCGAAAATTTGGAAAATTCGAAATCAATTCTCCCTAACAAGATCCCTCCAAAACCCACCTGATTGACCAGTACATCCCTACCCTTTTTATTGGTATAGACAAGGGGCTTATCCAAGAAAGTATGGGTATGGCCTCCTATGATCAGGTCAATCTCTTCCGTTTGCTTGGCCAGGTCCTCATCGCTGACCTTACGCTCTGTCGTATAACGGTTTCCGAGGTGAGAAAGACAGATAACCAGGTCGCAATGCTCCTTTTTTCGCAGGGTATCGGCCACCTTATTAGCCTCGGCTATGGGATCGAGATAGACGGTAGAACCGAACAGTTGATCGGGTATCAGCCCTTTACCTTCTATACCAACCCCCAATATGCCGACCTTCAACGGCCCTCTTCTAAAGATCTGATAAGGCTTCACATTTCCCTCTAAAGGGGTGCCATCTACCTTATAATTACAGACCAGCATCGGAAAGCGGGCATGCAGGCGCAGTTGCGTGGCCAGGCTTTCCATTCCGGCATCAAAATCATGATTGCCAATAGTGGTGGCATCGTAACCCATATAAGACATGGCCTTGATCTCTGGCTCCCCCTTGTAAAAATTAAAATAAGGGGTGCCCTGAAAGATATCTCCGGCATCCAGCAAGAGTACATATGGTTCTTGGGCCCTAATTTGTTTAATGATTTGAGCTCTTTTTGCAACACCGCCTAAACCTTGGTTACGGCTTCCATCCATGGGAAAGGGATCCAGGCGGCTATGGGTGTCGTTGGTGTGCAAGATGACCAGCCGGTACGCAGAAGCGCCTTCCAGCGCCTCTCCAACCAGTGGAGCTGATAGCAATCCCCCTGCCAGTAAGGCCGATTGCCGTAAAAAGTTTTTTCTACTGAGCATAGCGTACTCTATTTTCTAGAACAGCCCCAACAAAACCTTGCTGCTGGCTTTGAAAAAGCACATAATCGATTAACGCTTTTCGAGCCAGGTAGCCGGTGGAGCGTTGCGGCAAAACTTTCAGCATCTCAGCATTATCGCCTCCTGAAGCCACAAAATCTGAATTGAGGATCCAATATTGAGCCGTTGGTTGCAAAGGCTTATCCTTTACATAAACATCAATGGCCTTTTTGTCTTTGATGGTAAACCTAATTCCGGCTACGGGCCATCCGCCTCTGGCAGCGACCAAGTCTAAAAAAGACTGAAGCTCTACTCCGCTAAGCTGCTGCAGCACCAGAACATTGTCAAAAGGCATCAGCTCAAAGATTTTTCCAAGGGTGAGTGGGCCGGCGGGGAGCTGATTTAACCGTATGCCCCCATAATTTACAAAAGCTGCATCTATAGGCTGCTGAAATTGACGAGCACCCATGGTCAGGTAGGCATCGGCCATAAAATTACCAAGCGTTCCCTCGGGCTGGTCTTTCTCTAGTGTATTGCGAACAGTACCTACTACCCTGCTCATACTTTTGTCAACACTGTCGCCGTAGGGCTTTATCAAAAAGAATAAAGCTGAATCGGTGGCAAGATCACGGGTTATGCGCTGGTTGCCATAGTTGGCTTGCGTGGGAGCATACCCTGTGCGGCAGGCAGCCAGAAAGCTGATCAGCAGCACTGGTAAGGAAAGTCTCAAGAAAAAGGGTCGAATCATAAATGGAGGTGAGTAAGATATCAACTTTTATCGGGTAAAAACGCATCTTTGCTTAAGTTTTTCAGGATAAACACCTGACACATGCAAAAAAAAATTTCGCTTCGACTCCTACCCTCCGAAGCCGCGGATAATGACACCCTCACGGCGTTGCTCGCCTCCGCAACGGGCGTTACCCCCGATCGGGTCAACGGGTTTTACCTGACCAAACAATCCATAGATGCCAGAGGAAAACAAGCCTGGGTCAACTTAACGGTACAGACATTCATCGATGAACCTTTTTGTAGCCGTCCTTCGCATCCTGTATTATTTAAGCCGCTGCCTGCGGGAGCAACCCGCGTAGTGGTAGTTGGAGCCGGACCGGCCGGACTCTTTGCGGCCCTTCGGTTGATCGAACAAGGCATCAGACCCATCGTCCTCGAAAGAGGAAAAGAGGTGCGGGCAAGACGACGCGATCTGGCCCGACTTAACAAAGAGGGCGTGGTCAACGAAGACAGCAATTACTGTTTTGGTGAGGGAGGTGCAGGCACCTACAGCGATGGAAAACTCTACACGCGCAGCAATAAACGTGGAGATATTGATCGTATTTTACAACTGTTTGCTCAATTTGGCGCCGACGAGAGTATTCTCTACCGGTCTCACCCGCATATCGGCACCAATAAATTACCCGGTATCATCACCGCTATGCGGGAGCAGATCTTGCAGTGCGGAGGTGAGATTCATTTCGAACAGCGAGTGGCTGATCTCATTATCACCGAAAAAAAACTCAAGGCGGTAAAGACAAGCCGCGGTGATGTGTTTGAGGGCGCTGCCTGTATACTGGCTACCGGACATTCGGCTCGCGACATATTTCATTTACTGCATCGCCACGAAATTTTACTGGAGGCTAAACCCTTTGCGCTGGGCATACGCGTGGAGCATCCCCAACAATTGATAGACCGGGCCCAATATCATTGCGAAACCAGAGGCGAGTGGCTACCACCGGCCGCCTACAGTTGGGTACAGCAAGTACAAGATAAAGGCGTATTTTCTTTTTGCATGTGCCCGGGCGGCATCATTGCGCCGGCAGCCACTGCTCCAGGCGAAGTAGTGGTAAATGGGTGGAGCCCGTCAAAGCGAAACAATCCTTATGCTAACAGCGGTATTGTAGTGGCTGTCGACTTGCCGGATCTGCTAAACGACCATCGCAAAAAAAGAGAGTCGAAAAAACCAGATCCGACCGATGCGCTCTCGTTGCTGCGCTTTCAACAGGCGGTAGAAGAAAAAGCATTCAACGCAGGTGGTGGGGCACTGGTTGCTCCGGCACTGCGGCTTACGGATTTTTGCGAGGGAACGATCTCTGCTACCCTGCCCCCATGC
>CANGTM010000088.1 GCA_947456825.1 Chitinophagaceae bacterium | reverse complement strand
CCCTGCAAAGACTTACCCTGTCCTCGCTCGCAGAAAGCAAGATCAAGAAAGGAGAGCCCTTCTCTAAAACAACGATCTCTGCCGAATTAGACCGACTGGTCGACCTCTATAGAAACAACGGTTACTTGCGCTTTACCCGTGAAGAGCTGCTGGGTGTGTGGGATACGCTCGATGCTCGCCTGTTGGCACCTACGACAGACCCTATTGAACAATTACGTATACTGGCCGACATCGACAACAACCGACTGCATCCTAAGGCTAATCTCGAGATCAGGCTACGTCCGGGCTTCGATAGCAGTAAACTCACGAAATACTACATAGGAGCTATCGATATCTACCCCGATTTTACGAGTGATACTGCCGGCTTAACGACACAGGCCACCCAGCGCAGCGGGCTCAACCTGATCACCTATCGCCCCGTCTTTCATCCCGGTATTTTTAGAGAGAAGATCTTTTTTTACAAAGGCGACCTATATGATCAACGCAACTATTTTAAGACCTTAAATCAATTAAGCGCCATGGGGGCTTGGCGACTCATTAACATAGAGCCTCGTTCCAGACCCGGCACCGACACTACCGACCTGCTTATTCGACTAACCCCTGCACGCAAGTACAGCAACAATGCCACTCTAGAAGGTAGCAGCAATCAAAGCTTGATATCGGGCAACCTCTTTGGTATTGCTCTCAACCTAGGATTGCAAAATCGCAACTGGGCTCGCAGGGCCATACAATCGAATACCAGTATTCGATTCGGAGTAGAGACCGGACGTGACCGCGTCAATGATATCAATTTCATTCAAACTCGTCAGCTCGCCATTACGCATAATCTTTATTTTCCGCGCGCCATTCCCCGCATCAACTGGTTACCGGCCGAGTGGAGAGAAAACTTTAAATCGGTCCTCTCCTTTAACGTGGCCAATACCGAGAGAAGAGAACTCTTTAATTTGTCGTCGTATAGCGCTGCATGGGGCTATGATTTTAGACATCGAAACTCACTTTTTACGGTGCGCCTGCCCAACATCGAGTACAATGCCATTGCACGAAGGTCTAAACTCGAAGAGCTGATTGCGGCTAATGCACTTCTCAAAAATATTTTTGTGGATGGTCTCATCTCGTCCGTCACGGCCGGCGTGCTGCATTCGCGCCAACGCCAGAACCGGATAACTAACCTTCGTTTTAACATAGAAGAATCGGGATTGCTGACCGGACTGATTCGGAACCCACTGCTGGACAGCCAGCTTTTTCGCTTTGTAAAAGTGGATCTTGACGTGGCAACTAAGATCAGTTTTCGACGCGCTGCCATTGCGATGCGCTTTTTTGCCGGAGCAGGCTATGAATTCGACAACACGGTCAACCCCAACAAGCGTTTCAACTTACCGCTCTACCGCCAATATTTTGCGGGCGGGCCCAATAGCATGCGCGCCTGGGGACTCCGAAAGCTGGGTCCAGGCTCGTCGGTACAATCATACGGCAACAATGGCTTACCCGAGCGCTATGGCGACTTGCAACTAGAGGCCAATCTCGAATATCGCTTTTCCTTCTTTACCATTGCTGGCTTTAAGGTCAATGGAGCGCTTTTTACCGACATTGGAAACATATGGTATGTAAAGCAGGCACCCGGAAGAAAACCAGAGGAGGTATTCTCGCTGCAACGACTGGGCAAAGACCTGGCGGTGGGCGTAGGTAGTGGGCTTCGTATAGACTTTACTTATTTCGTTATTCGACTTGACTACTCGGTAAAAGCAAAAGATCCAAGTCCGTCGCCTGCCAATGCGGCTTATCAAAACAAATGGTTTGGCTATAAGAGATGGAGCGATATGGACCAGTTTCAGTTGGGCATCAACTACCCCTTTATTCTATAGATTATTGCCGTCTGTGCGTTATTACCATTAGGCGCTGAGCGATCGTTCGAACTGCTCGGGAGTTTGAGCCTGCTCTACTGCGAAAGCCCCAATTCGAGTTCTTCGCAGCGAACTCAAATAAGCACCACATTGTAGCGCAGCTCCCAGATCGTGCGCCAAACTTCGAATATAGGTTCCGGTAGAACAGACCGCCCTAAAATGCAAAACACCTTCACTGTATCGGGTCGCCTCGAAAGTAGAAATAGTGATACGCCGTGGCTCGAGCGTAACCGACTGCCCCTTTCGAGCCAACTCATACACACGCTTGCCGTTAACTTTAATGGCAGAGTGAGCGGGCGGAACCTGCAATATAGAACCCGTGAACTGCACCATGGCTTCCTGAATGTTTTGCAATGAGAGATGACCAATGTCGCGATGATCGACAGGCTCGGTCTCAAGATCGTAACTAGGGGTAACTGCTCCCAACGTAATGGTACCGGTGTATTCCTTTTCTTGCGCCATAAATTCGTTGATGCGCTTGGTAAATTTACCGGTGCATACGATCAACAGTCCGGTGGCAAGGGGATCGAGCGTGCCCGCATGACCGATCTTTTTGATACGAATGAGATTCCTGAGCTTTCTGACCACATCGAAAGAGGTCCAGCCCAAGGGTTTGTCTATCAGTAATACTTTGCCGGAGGCAAATGGCGATTCAGCATTTATCATTTCTAGTAGGCCCTGGCAAAGAGAACGCGCTGCGCAGAAGGTTTACCTGTTAAAATACAATGGCCGGCTTCTTGTTTGTTGTCTAATGGAATACAACGAATGGTGGCCTTGGTCTTTTCTTTGATCGCCTCTTCGGTCTCGGACGTACCATCCCAGTGAGCCGCCATAAAACCGCCCTTGGTATCGAGCATTGAAACAAATTGATCCCAGGTATCTACCGGGGTAATATGCTCGTTACGATAAGCCAGTGCCTTGCTGAAGAGCTGTTGCTGAATCTCTTCTAGCAATTGCTGTATTCGTACGGCGAGACCTTCTAGCGGCACCGTTGACTTCTCGCGGGTATCGCGTCTTGCCAATTCAACTACTTTATTTTCCAGATCACGTGCTCCAATGGCCAGACGCAGAGGAACACCTTTCATCTCGTACTCGGCAAATTTCCATCCCGGACGAGCGTTATCGTTATCGTCGTATTTAACACGGATGCCCATTGACTTTAACGATTGTACCAGGGTTTGCACGCACGCATCAATGGCCGCTTTTTGCTCATCTCCCTTGTAAATAGGAACGATCACCACCTGCAACGGAGCAATTCGAGGTGGCAGCACCAATCCGTCATCATCACTGTGTGCCATTACCAAGGCACCGATAAGGCGGGTACTGACCCCCCAGCTGGTAGCCCAAACATAATCGAGCTTATTGTCGCGGTCGCTGAATTTTACCTCAAAGGCCTTGGCAAAATTCTGACCCAAAAAATGTGAGGTTCCTGCCTGCAGTGCTTTACCGTCTTGCATCAGTGCCTCGATGCAGTAGGTGTCTTCGGCACCGGCAAAACGCTCTTGCGGCGTCTTGATCCCTTTTATGACAGGTACGGCCATATAATTTTCAACGAAATCGGCGTACACATGTAGCATCTTGACGGTTTCGTCGAGGGCCTCTTGCCGGGTGGCATGCGCAGTATGGCCTTCTTGCCACAAAAATTCGGCCGTTCGTAAAAACAGACGGGTGCGCATTTCCCAACGCACCACATTGGCCCATTGATTGACCAAAATGGGTAGGTCGCGATAGGATTGTATCCAATTCTTGTAGGTACTCCAAATGATAGCCTCACTGGTAGGTCGAACCACTAGTTCCTCCTCGAGTTTAGCGGTGGGGTCTACCATTAACTTACCCGGACGATCAGGGTCGGCCTGCAAGCGATAATGGGTAACGATGGCACATTCCTTGGCAAAGCCTTCTGCGTTCTTTTCTTCGGCCTCGAACAGACTCTTGGGAACGAACAACGGAAAATAGGCATTAACGTGACCGGTGTCCTTGAACATCTTGTCTAAGACATCTCGCATATTTTCCCAAAGGGCAAAGCCATAAGGCTTTATGACCATGCAACCTCGCACTGCAGAATAATCGGCCAATTCTCCCTTTATCACGAGATCGTTGTACCATTGGGAGTAGTCGGTGCTTCTCGATGTTATCTCTTTACTCATAATCGGATAGTGGCGTCGGCCGGGTTTACCTTTTTTTTAACAGCCCGGCCTGCGATATCAGCGCAAGATGCCGAACTTTGTTCAGGAATGCAAAATTAACCACTTCGGCTATGAAAACAACCTCGCTTCTTTTAGCATTGTGCATGCTGTTGCTGGCTGGCTGCAGCACTACTTATAAAACGGGTCAGACCCCTGACGACGTTTACTACTCCCCTGTCAGACCCGAAGCCGAGTATGTACGTGTACAGCGAACTGAGACACGCCGAGTTCGTTACTACGAAGAAGATGAGGAAGATCGATTCTTACGGATGCGTGTTCGTAATCGCAATCGTTGGGACGACCTCGATGACTGGTACACCTTTGAGCGGTGGTCACTGGGGTATAATCAGTTTTTTACCCCCACACTAAATCCGTACGTTTCTTGGAATCAATTCTACAACCCCTACTTTTTTCCGGTGGCCTTTGCACAGGCACCCGTAAAAAATATCTATACGCGCCCTCGCATCTATAACCTGGGCAGCTATCAGCAAGCGCCCGTTAATTTAAAGATGATACAGCAAAACACGAGTGCCGGCAGCAGTTATATTCCTTTTGGAACGTCGCGAAATTCCGGATCCTCCAACAGAGGCAATGCACTGCGAGAAGCCTTTAACGAAGGCAACCGCGGCGGGGTATCGGGCGGATCACCCGTATCCTCTCCCGTCAACACCAACTCATCAAATTCCTCTTCGGGTAGCAGTGCTCCTGTTAGAAGATTCTGATCTTTTTTTGGATTTTTTTGATCTACACCACATGCCACGCTTGAAGAATTATACGCTCTCGCTCTTCTGTTGTCTGCTGCTCTCGCGGGTCCTGCATGGGCAAGAGCCCGATGATGCCCTTCGCTATGCCTGGACCCAACCCAACGGCACCGCCCGTCAACAAGCTATAGGAGGAGCCATGGCATCGCTCGGTGGCGATCTCTCTGCGTTGTTCGTTAATCCGGCCGGACTGGGATTTTACAAGACCGGTGACCTGATTTTATCGCCGGCCTACCAGCGCCTTCGCAATAAAAGCACTTATCTGGGAAGAACTGAGTCCGATCAGCGTGGCAATCTTGGATTTGGCACCATTGGCCTGGTGACGGGCACCCAATTTCAGGACCACGGAACGGGAAAGAGGGGCGAGCAAAAAAGAACAGGCGCCTTTGCCATTGCGCTTAACCAGACGACCACGTTTAGCAGTAACCTACTGTACCGCGGACTCAACAACCGCCACTCCTATTCACAGCGGTTTTTAGAAGAGGTGGGATCGATCGGTGATGCCAACCGGGTAGCGCAAGACT
>CANGTM010000087.1 GCA_947456825.1 Chitinophagaceae bacterium | reverse complement strand
TCAACTTAGCATACGTAGAGCGGCTGAGCGATTGAATACCCCCCATCATAAAGCCAACCAGGGCGGCTAGTCCATAGAATTCGTTGATGCCGCCTACGGGTAGGGTATAGCCGATGATGCATCCGCCGCACCAAAGCGCTACTAAAATTTGCAGGGTGCGCAGATTACCTAGTTTGGCAGATACCCTGGCTATGGTAAAGGCCCCGGGAATGGCTATAAGCTGAATGATCAATATGGCACCGATCAGATTGGTGGTGGGAATTTGAAGTTCGCTCTTGCCATAGATGGCGGCTACCAGCATAACGGTTTGTACGCCCATGTTATAGCAGAAGAAGGCAGACAGAAACCTACGCAGTTTGTATTGCGTCTTTAATTGCTGCCAAACGCTTCGTAGTTCATGATATCCTTTTAATAGAAGTTGTTGTTGAAGGGCCGGCTGTGTAGGAGCGGTGCTGCCCGGCATGCGGTTGAGCGAGTAGGTGCCAAACCCGAACCACCAGAGCCCCACCAGCAAAAAGCAAATTCTAAATTGAATGGTAGTGCCTTCGCCTCCGCCTACGATAGAAGGCATAAAAACGAATACAAAGCAGATCAATTGTAAGAGTACGGAGCCCACATATCCATACGCATATCCTCTTGCGCTAATACGATCGCGGTCTTCGGGGGCGGCAATTTCGGGCAAGAATGAATTATAATAAACCCAGCTGGCCCAAAATCCCACACAGGCTAGTATCATACAGAGTAAGCCCCAGCCTAGCGTGTCTCTTTCAAAAAAGAAAAGTCCGCTGCAACCCAGACTGCCCAGCGTCAAGAAGAATCGCATAAACGATTTCTTGTTTCCTTTAAAGTCTGCAATGGCAGATAACAGCGGCGACAAGCAAGCCACAATTAGCAGTGCTACTGCGATCGTGTAATTATACAGCGCCGAATTTTGAAATGTTCTGCCTAAGAAAGTAACGGCTGTTGCAGATTGGCTGCGATCATCGACCGCAATGGCCTCGAAGTAAGCCGGAAAAATCGTGGAGGTAATGACCAGGTTGTAAGCGGAGTTGGCCCAGTCGTACATGGCCCAGGCATTCACCACTTTTTTGGGAGCGGTTTGCATTGGTTGGTTTTGATAAATATAAGTAATTATGCCTTTAGATACCCCGAGAAAAGCAAGGCCAAGAGTAAAGTGCCCGCTACTATGCGGTAGTAGGCAAACACCCTAAATCCGTTACGCTGCAGAAATTGAATAAAGAATTTGATGGCCAGCATTGCTACGATAAAAGCCACTAGGTTGCCAACGGCAAAGAGTTGCCAATCGGCCATGCTGATCTGCTTATATCCTTTTAATAGCTTATAGCCGGTAGCAGCGGCCATGGTAGGAACGGCCAGAAAGAAAGAGAATTCGGCAGCCAGTTTGCGGCTTAGTTGTTGTTGCATGCCACCAATGATGCTCGAGGCGCTGCGGCTTACGCCCGGTATCATGGCAACGCATTGCCAGCAACCGATCTTAAAGGCTCTCCAAAAATCGATCTGCTCCTCTTCTTGTATCGTCTCTTTGGTAAAGAGGCGGTCAATAAAAAGAAGTACAATACCGCCAGCTATCATCGAGATGGCAACGGTCAATGTGCTTTCGAGCAACGAGTCGATATAGTCGGAGAGTAAAAAGCCCAAGCCAAGTGCGGGTGATACGGCCACTAGTAGTTTTAAATAGAACTGAAGGCCTCGCCCCAACTGCTGTAGCGGCGCCATAAATTTTTTCCAGTAAAGAACCACAACGGCCATGATGGCCCCCAGTTGGATACCTACGGTAAAGAGTTTGGTAAAATCGGTGTCGGGAACGCCCAATAGTTTTTCGGTAATGATCATGTGCCCGGTAGAGGAGATCGGCAGAAACTCGGTGATGCCCTCTACAATGGCAATGAGAATAGCTTCGAGAAGACCCATGCTTATTTCTTGAAGATGGCGACGATCTCAATGACGAGTCCGGCCAATATTAGCAGGGGGGCTACGGTAATACGCGTGCTGCTGTATACCTCGGCTCTGTTAAAAACGGCCGGATCGGTATTGCTTTGCCCGCCCGACATCAGGAACATACCAAGGGCGATCAGCACCAGGCCCAGCAGCATCCAGACAAGGTTTTTCTTTTCGAACAGCGATCCGGTGGAAGTTTTCATACAGCAATGTTTTAAGTAAGCGCAATAATATTATTAGTAGAGATCGTCGAGTTTCATTTTAAGATATTTAATAACGCTTCTGTGCGTACTAAATAACGTAATGCCAATACCCAGTAAGATTAGCCCAGAGAACAGTAAAAGCAGACTGCCCGTATCGTGAATGGCTCTTAGTTCGGGTAAAATACCCTCGGCCAGCATAATAAAGGCGAACACGGCTACCACTGCAATAAGACCACTGACCGCACCATTTATAATGGCGCGCTTATTGATAGGCCATGCAATGAACCAACGGGTGGCACCTACCATTTGCATGGTCTTGATCAAAAAACGATTACTAAACATGGCCAGTCGAATGGTGTTGTCGATGAGTGCAATAACCACCGCCGATAACAGCAAGGCAATGCCAAGCAGAATACCACTGATCTTGCGTATGTTCTTGTTAAGATTATCGACTAGTGCCTTAGGGTAGGCCACTTCGGTAATGTAGGTTTGTTTTAGGAGCAGGGCCTGTATCTTGGCCAGCGAGTCGGCATTCATGTACTCCTGTTTCATTTTAAAATTGATGCTGTTGGGCAGCGGATTGGCATCGAGCACCCCGTCCCACGAGTTATTGCCATCGGCTAAAAAGATCTGCTTGGCCTTTTCTTTATTGACGAACTGGATCGATTTAACAAAGGGTTGCGATGCGATGTAGGTATAAAGGGCGGCACTGTCGGCAGGATTTAGATCGCCCCGCAGTTCGGCACGCACTTCGACACTCTCTTTAAAATAGTCGCCCAGCTTGGAAGCGTTGATGACCAGCCAACCGATGATCCCCAACAACAGCAATACCAGGGTGACCCCTAAAATAGACATGAAGTAAGAGGGCTTACCGCGTTTGATGGATGCTTTGCCGGCTTGTGACATGAAGTATAATTTGAAGATCGTCGTGCTCTCGCAAATATAAAAGTTTAACGCTACATACCGTATTTTTGGTGCCCTATGGAGTACGATTTTCGAAGGATAGAAAAAAAGTGGCAACAGCTATGGAAAGAGCACAAGGTCTATCGTGTCAGCAATGATACGAGTAAGCCCAAATGCTATGTACTCGACATGTTCCCTTACCCCAGTGGTACCGGTCTGCATGTGGGTCATCCACTCGGGTATATCGCCTCTGATATTTACAGTCGCTATAAAAAGCTAAAGGGATTCAACGTACTTCATCCCATGGGCTTCGATAGCTTTGGTTTGCCCGCCGAGCAATATGCTCTCGATACCGGGCAGCATCCGGCCGTTACCACGGAGCAAAACATTGCCACTTTTAAATCGCAGCTCGATAATATTGGATTTTGTT
Source organism: Chitinophagaceae bacterium (assembly GCA_947456825.1). Classification (GTDB taxonomy): domain Bacteria; phylum Bacteroidota; class Bacteroidia; order Chitinophagales; family Chitinophagaceae; genus JJ008. Next base: position 1,921 of record CANGTM010000087.1, on the reverse strand, counting down.
ATGATTGGGAGCGCGAGGTACGCACCAGCGACCCATCCTATTATAAATGGACCCAGTGGATCTTTTTGCAGCTATTTAATTCCTTCTATAATAAGATATCTAACAAGGCTGAGCCCATTGCCCAGTTGGTGACAGCTTTCGAAAAAGAGGGCAATAGTCATCACCCTTGCCCCGGCGACCCTGCCTTGCAGTTTGACGCTGACCAGTGGAAGGCTTTTACCCCCGAAAAAAAGCAGGCCGTACTTATGCTCTACCGACTGGCCTATTGCGGCATCGGTGAGGTCAACTGGTGTCCGGCATTGGGCACCGTACTGGCCAACGATGAGGTAGTGAACGGGGTGAGCGAGCGAGGGGGTCATCCGGTAGTCAAGAAAAAATTAAGACAGTGGTACCTGCGCATTACCTCCTATGCCGATCGACTGCTCGAGGGGCTAAGCCGCGTAGAGTTTAGCGACTCGATGAAAGAGATGCAGACCAACTGGATCGGTAAATCGAGTGGGGCAGAGGTCGATTTTGAGCTTTCGACGCAAAACGAGGCCTTGAGGGGAAAAAAGATTCGCGTATATACTACCCGCCCCGATACCATATATGGGGTTGATTTTATGGTGCTGGCTCCTGAACACGAGTGGGCCGCGCAACTGGCCAGTCCGGAGCAGGCCCAAGCCGTTGCGGACTATATTGCCTGGGTCAAAAGCCGCAGCGAAAGGGACCGCATGGCCGAAAAGAAGATCAGCGGGGTATTTACCGGTTCTTATGTTAAGCATCCTTTCGAAGAAGGCCGCCTGGTGCCCGTCTGGATCAGTGAGTACGTGCTGGCCGGGTATGGTACCGGGGCCATTATGGGAGTGCCTTGCGGCGATGAGCGCGATCATAAGTTCGCCAAGCACTTTTCGATCTCCATCACTAATATTATAGGTGACCGCTATACCGGCGAGGAGGCCATCACTACCAAAGAGGCCCGGTTGGTCAATTCCGGATTCTTGACCGGGTTGATGATGAACGAGGCTATTGAGATAGCCATAAAAGCTATTGAAGAGAAGGGCATCGGTACCCGCAAGACCAATTATAAGATGCGCGATGCCGCCTTTAGCCGGCAGCGCTACTGGGGCGAGCCCTTCCCGATTCGTTGGGAAGGAGAAACCGCCGAACCTCTTGATGTCGCCAGCCTGCCCCTGGAGCTGCCAAAAGTGGACAGCTACCAGCCCGGACCCGACGCGCAAGGTCCGCTGGCTAACATTCCGGAGTGGGTAAGCCAGCAGCTTGAGACCAATACCATGCCCGGATACGCCGGTTCGTCTTGGTATTTTTTGCGGTTCATGGACCCCCATAATGCGACCGAATTTTGCGGTCGACAGGTCTCCGATTATTGGAATCAGGTAGACTTATATATAGGTGGCACCGAGCATGCCGTGGGCCATTTGCTCTACAGTCGCATGTGGACCAAGGTACTTTTTGACCTGGGATTGATCGGCTACGACGAGCCCTTTAAACGGCTCTTAAATCAGGGCATGATTCAGGGTTCTTCTCGATTCGTTTTTAGAAAAAGAAGTACGAATATATTCGTAAGCTACGGATTAAAAGATAATTACGATACAGATGCCATACATGTAGACGTGAACATCGTAGATGGGGTAGAACTGGATATTGCAGCCTTTAGAGCCTGGCGACCGGAGTATGCCGATGCGGATTTTGAGCTGGAAAGCGGCAAGTATATCTGCGGCACCGAGGTCGAAAAGATGAGTAAGAGCAAGTTCAACACCGTGAACCCCGATCTGCTCGTCGAGAAATACGGAGCCGACACCTTTAGGATGTATGAGATGTTCTTGGGCCCCGTTGAGCTGAGCAAACCCTGGGACACCAAGGGCATCGAAGGGGTGCATAGGTTCTTAAAAAAGTTTTGGCGGATGTACGTGGGAGATGC
>CANGTM010000086.1 GCA_947456825.1 Chitinophagaceae bacterium | reverse complement strand
GTCGTGCAGTCGCTGAAAAGTACCTCCCATGCTAATTATGTCATCATCGGGGTGAGGAGAGAAGATGACCACTTTTTTGGGCCAGGGATCAGAGCGCTCGGGATGAGCAGGGATCAACACATTGGGTTTACCGCCTGGCCAGCCGGTCAGTGTATCGCGAAGCATGTAATATACCTGTAAATTGATCTCATAGACATCGCCCTTCTCAACGAGCAGATCGCCCAGACCAAACTCATTGTAGTCACTGCTGGTCAAACTAAGCACTGGTTTTTGCAGTTTGAGTGCCATGTTGACGACGGCCTTTTTTATCATTGGTGGGGTCCATTCGCAATCTCCGGTAAGCCATGGAGATTTAAAGCGGGTCAACTCGGCAGCGGCAGCCTGGTCGGTAACAAAGAGAACGTCCTCGTGATTTTGAAGAAGTGATGCGGGAATACTTTCACTGTCGTCGTCTTCTACGGCTTGCTTGATAACGGGTGCTTTTGCAGAACCCCAAGCCATTAGTATGATCTTTCTTGCCTTTAAAATGGTACTGATACCCATGGTGATGGCAAGCCTTGGCACCTCGGCTATGTTGGCGAATTCATAGGCATTCGCCATGCGGGTAGAATTATCGAGCGTAACCAGTCGGGTCTTGGAGTAAAGTCCGGACCCCGGCTCATTGAAACCGATGTGCCCGTTGTTGCCAATTCCCAAGATCTGTAGATCGATACCTCCGGCCTCTTCTATCTTTTTTTCGTACGAGCGGCAATGCTCCTTTATTTTCTCTTTTGGGGTTTGCCCATCGGGAATGTGAATATTCTTGGGAGAGATATCGACGTGATCGAACAGGTTGGTTCGCATAAAGCGATGATAGCTTTGTAAGGCCTGTGGTTCGATCGGGTAGTATTCGTCGAGATTGAACGTGATGACATTCTTGAAGCTGAGTCCTTCTTCGCGGTGAAGACGCACCAGTTCGGCATATAGTGATCGAGGTGTAGAGCCCGTGGCCAATCCCAGCACGCACTTCTCTTTTTTCTTTTGTTTCTCTTTGATGAGTGTAGCGATCTGCCGGGCTACCCAGCTGGATCCTTCTTTAGAGTCCTCCACGATCTTTACCGGTATCTTCTCAAAACTATCGGCAAGGTTGGTAAAGGAATTTTTAGTGGGCATGAAGGTGATTTACTTACAAAAATAATTTATTAAGTTCAAGGGTAGTGCGGGGTTTTGCGGGTTTATGCGTAAATCAGAGAAAAATTAATACAAACTAATTTCATCTAAAAAGACCCAAGCTGGTTTTCCTTCTCCGGGCCGGCCGGCCGGTATGGCACCAAAGTTCTTTACTAAAACTTTAATAAACCTGCATTTCGTATTTATTATCAATTCGTTGCTCTTCATAGCACTTGTAGTAAGGTCCTCAGCGTTTAATCGAGCTACCTCTAACTTAGTAAAAAGGATTCCATCTTCCGAGCTATGGATCTCTATGGCTGATGGGGGGTAGATCCAACTGGAGGGCTGTTGCAAATAGGATACTTCTACCTTGGTTAGGGTGGTTCGTTCGCCCAGATCAATCACGGCCTCAGCGTCGGAGCCGCTGAATCCCAGGTAGTCCCTTGTTCGGCTGTATCCTTTATTGGCTTTTATGCCATTGACCAATGTAAGGGCGCCATCGCCGGGATAATTTTTGGCAGCAGGGGTGGCAAGGGTGATTTTTTTTCCGGCTGCCTTATGTAATTGAAATAATTGCTCGTAACTGCTTTTTATTGCACCGGTCAGACTGTCTTTGCTTTGCGCGCGTATGATTCCGGTTTTAGTAATGGGTAGCGCATTGCGATATGGTATGGTGGTATTATTTTGAACCCATTCCAGTAAGGTGCCCGGTGCTTTTGTTCGAAGCGAAATTGCCAACCCTGTGTTACCCGGCTGGGCTGTAATGCCTGCTGTAATATCAAAGTAGGCTAAACTGGTTTGTACGCCCCATTGTTTATAGCGATCGAAGAAGAAGGGCAATCTTTTTTCGAAGGCGGTCCAGCTTTTTTGCGAGGGAACGGTCCAGCTTACTTCGCTTAGCGCGGCTATGCGTGGAAAGATCATATACTGTATCTTGGAGGGATACGCCATGTACTCGGTCCATACATTTGCCTGCGTACCCAACACGTAGCTCTCGTAACCACCGGCCAACGCGAGTGGAACCGGATCGTATTGATACACTTTTTCCAGGGGATTATATCCTCCAATTGTTACTGAGTCTTCGTTTTCACTTTGTGAATGATCGAAATAGACCGGACTTCCCGGCGTCATGATAACCTCATGTTTTTGTTTAGCCGCCTCGATTCCCCCGCTTTCTCCTCGCCAACTCATCACCACCGCATTGGGCGCCAATCCTCCTTCCAATATCTCATCCCATCCGATCAGGATCTTTCCTTTTTTATTCAGATAAGTTTCTACTCTCTTTACAAAATAACTCTGTAATTCATGTTCATCTTTTAGTTGTAGCGATTCTATCCGTTGCTGACAGCGCTTGCAGTACTTCCAGTGATTTTTGGGGCACTCATCTCCACCAATATGAAAATAAGTAGAGGGGAATAGAGCACTCACTTCGTCGATCACTTTTTCCAAAAAGAGAAATGTCGAGTCGTTACCCGCGCAAAATACATCATCAAAGACGCCCCAGGTCTCTTGTACAAGCTTTATGGCCCCTTGTTTTTGTTGTTGGGCAGAGGCCTGCGAGATCATAGTAGCGGGAATGGCCGTGGGCTTGTCCGGAAAACAACTCAGCCATGGGTATGCAGCAATGGCAGCACTGCTATGGCCGGGCATTTCAATTTCGGGGATCACTTCTACATAGCGCTGTTGTGCATAACTGACCACTTCACGAATCTCTTCTTGCGTATAAAAGCCACCGTGTGGCGTATTATCGTTGCCTTTTCCCGGATAGCGGCCAATGATGGTACCATTACGCCATCCGCCTATGGTGGTCAGCAATGGAAATTGCTTGATCTCTATTCGCCAGCCCTGGTCTTCGGTAAGGTGCCAATGAAATTTATTGAGTTTATGATAGGCGAGCCAGTCGATGTATTGCTTGATGACAGCGATGGGAAAAAAATGTCTTCCAACGTCGAGATGCATGCCTCGGTAAGAAAAGCGAGGAAAGTCTTCGATAAGTACGGTTGGGCACTCCCAATTTCCATTTTTGTTACGTTGTAACAGTTGTAGCAGCGTGCGAGTGGCATAGAAAGCTCCTTCCAAATTACTTGCCTTTATCAAAATGCCCTCCTTGGTCACGTTCATCTCATAGCCGGGTTTGCCTTGTGGGTCTTTCCCTTTGGTGACTATCCGTAACAGTGCTTTCTCTTGTTGCTGTGCAAGTCTAGGCTGTACGTTCCAGCTCCTTTTGATATCCTCCATTAAAAGGGTGGTAAAGGCAAGTTGGCCGCCCGGGTCCTCCTCGACAAAAACACTCACGGTTTGCGGAAGAAGAAAGGTTCCATTCTGCTCCACAACGCGATTAGGATAGGGAACCAACGGAAGAATAGGTTGCGCTGATGAAGTTAGCCAGAAGGTCATCGATAAAAGGAACAGCTGGAAAGAGCTGGTAGAGCGAAGAACTTTTTTCATAGTTGGTTTTTTGAAGATCCTAGTGATCGGACAATACCCCAAATTTTCCCTTATTGAAATCCACTACGGCTTGCTCGATCTCTTTCCAGCTATTCATCAAAAAGGGGCCGTACGCTGCAATGGGTTCGCCTAAGGGCTCGCCCGACAACACCAGTACGATGCAGCTCTCGGTCGCTGTCAGTTGAAAGCTTTCTCCATCGTTGCATAGTAAAACGAACTGATCGGCCTTTGCCGGTTGGTCATTGACCAGAATGGAACCATTGATGACCACTAAAGCAGTATTGTAATGCGAAGGAAATGAGAGGGTACAGTGCGCGTGGGTTTCGAGGCGCACATTATAGACGTGAAGGGGACTAAATGTAGCAGCAGGCCCTTTCTTTTCTTTATAGGCGCCTGCAATAATTTCTACCTCGCCTCCTTGCAGCGGGTAGCGCGCCATGGCTGCAGCGGGCAGTTCTTGGTAGCGGGGGGGCGTCATTTTATGTTCCTTAGGAAGATTAACCCAAAGTTGCACCATCTGAAAAAGTCCCCCTTGCGCGGCAAATTCCTTGTCGTGGTACTCTTTGTGCAGCACGCCTGAGCCTGCTGTCATCCATTGCACATCTCCGGCATCGATAACGCCGTGGTTGCCGGCACTGTCGTGATGGGCTATCTTACCTTGGTAGGCAATGGTGACCGTTTCAAAACCCCGATGTGGATGTACACCCACACCTCGTGGGGTGTCGGTTGGAGTAAAAGTGAATGGCGAAGCATAGTCCAACATAAAGAAGGGACTCATGCGCTGTTTGTCTTGGATGACGCCATCCGGAAAAAAGTGATGCACTCTAAAACCATCTCCCACCATGTGAGGGGCGGGTGCTGTAAACACAGCTTCTACTGTTCGGTTTGACATGTCGTAAAGTTATTGATTGTTTAGAAGCTGCTAAAAGGGTATGTTATTTTTGTTAATAACTCTATCACGCTATCTTTAAGCAATGTACAATCGAAGAAAATTCATTAGAACAACGGCGCTTGGTCTGGGTGCCGGATTAACGACCGCGAAGGCTGCCACCGCTACGGCAACAGCCAATAACGATGCATCTGCCATTCCCATTGTCATCTCTACTTGGGATGCGGGTCTCGCTGCCAACAAAGCAGCTTGGACCGTTTTGAGCAACAAGGGAAAAGCACTTGATGCGGTAGAAAGGGGCGTTATGGTCACCGAGGAATCACTTAATTGCTGTGTTGGTCTAGGAGCTAATCCCGATCGCGATGGGTTCGTTACGCTGGATGCTTGTATTATGGACGAGTCGTTCAATTGTGGGGCCGTCGCTTTTTTGGAGCGCATCAAACATCCTGTCTCGGTAGCCCGGCGAGTGATGGAAAAGACCCCGCATGTGATGTTGGTCGGTGAGGGAGCCCAGCAATTTGCCCTGGCAGAGGGGTTTGCACTTGAGCCGCAGACTTTATCGAAATCTGCACAAGCATCGTACGAGGAGTGGCTCAAGCGATCGAATTACCGATCGCCCCGCATCAATGTAGAGAATCAAAAAGGGCATGGTCCATTTGCCCCCTCAAAATTACCCAATGGAGAATGGAATCACGACACTATTGGCATGTTGGCACTCGATATGTTCGGAAACCTCAGTGGGAGTTGTACGACCAGTGGCGCAGGCTTTAAAATGAGAGGAAGGGTGGGAGATTCTCCAATTATCGGTGCCGGATTATATGTCGATAACGAAGTGGGAGCTTGCGTGGCTACCGGACAAGGGGAGGATGTCATTAGGGTAGCCGGTGCCAGTATGGTGGTAGAGGCCATGAGGCAAGGAAGATCACCCGAAGCCGCTTGCCGGGCACTGATCGAAAGAGTGATACGTATCAAAAAAGAAAAGGCCAAGGATATTCAGATAGCCTTTTTGGCAATGGATAACAAGGGCAACACAGGAGCGTATGCGATACATCCGGGATTTAGCTACGCTCTTCGCTCGGTTAC
>CANGTM010000085.1 GCA_947456825.1 Chitinophagaceae bacterium | reverse complement strand
CGTCTCGCAATGGGTGTTGATCTATATTTTCAATATTCGCATAGACCCCACAAAAGAATCACTGCACAAGGGAGAGTCGCAGCTACTATACGGCCCTGCGGACGAAAGGGAGCGAGAACAACGCAATGCACAACTTATAGAGAACGTACGCGAACTGCCTAATCTGCGGATCAGACAATGTCTGGTGCCCCGAAAAGAGGTCATTGGCATTGAGCAAGGAGCCTCCATCGAAAAGCTCAAGCAACAATTTATCGACACTAAACTCAGCAGGCTGGTCGTTTATCGTAAAAGCATCGATCATATCGTAGGCTATGTGCACCAACTCGATCTCTTTTCTAACCCGGCCAGTATCAGTGACGTACTTTACCCCATACCGGCCGTGCCGGAAAGTATGAGTGCGGCCAATCTGATCGCCCAGTTTACACACGAACGAAAAAGTATTGCCTGGGTAGTCGACGAGTTCGGAGGCACGGCAGGTATCATCACCATGGAGGATGTACTCGAAGAGCTCTTCGGAGAGATCCAGGACGAGTACGATACCGAAGAGCGGCTCGAGAAACAAATTAGCGAAGACGACTATATTTTCTCCGGAAGAATAGAGTTGGACTATCTCGATCAGAAATACGGCCTCGATCTGCGACACGAAGAAGCTGAGACACTTTCGGGCTACATTATCAACTATCACGAAAAGATACCCAAAAAGAAAGAACGAATAACCATTGCAGAATACGAATTCGAGATTTTGCAGGTCTCCGATACCCGAATAGAGACAGTACGGGTAAAAAGACTTCGGTAACGACTCGTAGCAATACGAGGGTACTCGTATATTTGTTACCTGTAACTACCCATGTCTTTACTCCAGTTTTTTTCCAGAAGAGATAATAGCCCGGCCGGCGAGATGACCTTTATAGATCATCTCGAGGAGCTTCGCTGGCATATCATTCGATCGGTCATCGCGGTCATCATTTGTGCCATTCTGATCTTCATTAAATCGGACTATGTGGTCAGCGAGTTGATCTTTGGCCCGACCCGACCAGATTTCATTGCTGCCAAATGGCTTTGCGCTTTTGGGCAACGGATCGGAATTGGAGAGGCGCTTTGCTTTAAACAGATAGAGGCGAAATTTTTGGAAACCACCATGACCGGGCAGTTCGTCGCTTCGTTTACCCTGTCGTTTATCGGTGGATTCATCATCGCCTTTCCGTATATATTCTGGGAATTCTGGCGATTCGTAAAACCGGCCCTTTCCCCGCAAGAACTCAAGGAAACCAGGGGTGTTATTTTTTGGGTCTCTTTGCTTTTTTTTACGGGGGTATTATTTGGCTATTTTATTTTGACCCCGTTCATGGTCAATTTTTATTTCAATTATAAACTCAGCGAGCAGATACAGATCATGCCCAGCTTTTCGGACTACCTCGAAAATCTGATCTACACCACGGCTGGAATAGGGCTGCTGTTTCAAATGCCCCTGCTGATGAGTTTGCTGGCGCGCATCGGTATTGTCTCCGCCCGGTTCCTTCGGCAATACCGCAGACATGCTTTTGTAATTATTTTGATCGCTGCCGCCATCATCACCCCATCGACCGACCCGTTTAGCTTAACCATAGTTACCATACCCCTCTATCTGCTTTTCGAAGCCAGCATTATCATTACCGCTCGTATCGATAAACGCCGGGCCAAGCGAGAACAGCAATGGAGTTAATCCTGTATTGTTATGTCTACCATCTTTGATCGCAACTTACCGATTGCCATTGGGTGTGACCATGCCGGCTTTTTGTACAAAGAAAAGATCAGTACCATGCTTCGCGAACAGGGGTGGGACCTGAGCGATCATGGCGCTTTTAGCACCGACTCGGTCGATTATCCCGATATGGCTCACCCCGTAGCCAAACAAGTGGCAGAAGGCAAGGCTGCGTTTGGGATCCTGATATGTGGCAGTGGTAATGGCGTGGCCATCACCGCCAATAAAGAGCCCCGTATTCGAGCTGCTCTTTGCTGGGAACAAGAATTAGCAAAACTGGCTCGTGCGCATAACAATGCCAATATTATTTGTGTACCGGCTCGCTTTGTATCGGAACAAGTGGCTCTGCAGATGGTCCTCGATTTTATCGCTACCCCGTTCGAGGGGGGGCGTCATCAAACCCGCGTCGATAAAATTGCAGGCTGCTGATCGCTTATCTTTTACCTTTAGTATAAATGCACCTTTTATGAAAAGAGTTATTTTTTTTCTGGCACTGCTGAGCCCTATCATGCTTTTTGCACAAAAGAAAGATAAAGCGGCAATGCAAGCAGCTGCGACAATTACGGCATCGGATATGCAAAAGCACTTGTACACGATAGCCGGTCCCGAAATGGAAGGGCGCGACACGCCCTCCCCCGGGCTTGAAAAAGCAGCAGGATATATCGAAAATCATTTTCGTCAATTGGGATTGATACCCGGCAATAACGGAAGCTATCGCCAGTACTACCCACTCTACAAAGACTCAATGACGGCAGCTTCGCTAGAGATCAATGGTACGAGCTATGTCCTTAACGAGGATTTTCAACCACTACCGGGTAACTATAGCGCCTCCATGCGCTTTTCAGATATCGTATTTGCCGGATTTGGCATCAGTGACGGAGAGTTACGCAATGACTACAAAGATCTCCCCGTTGCCGGAAAGCTGGTGCTGATCATGGACGGAATGCCCGATGGATATAAACCCAGCGTGAGCGGATTTAACTCACCGGCTTCATTAAACGGCAAATTGAACGCAGCACAGAGCAGAGGCGCAGCGGGCGTATTGATCGCTCATAGCAATTTTCCGCGCCGTGCCGCAGCGGTCGCCGGCAATTGGAGCTTGAATGGATTTAAGGCGTCGCAATCGTTGTTTGGTTGCTACATCTCTGCCAAAGTAACCGCCGCACTGTTGGGTAGTGAGCCCGAGTCGCTTATTCAAAAAATAAAAGCCAACGCTTTTGCGCACAAGCCCTATCGTGGCCTCACCGCCATAAGCTATGCCAAACAGACCATTACTGCTACTGTTTCAAATGTGTTGGGTGTAATCGAAGGCAGTGACAAGAAAGATGAGTATGTGATCATCACCGCCCATTACGACCATGTTGGAAAACGCAGCGATGGAACCATTTACTATGGCGCCGATGATGACGGTAGTGGCACAACCGGTATTTTGGAATTGGCCGAAGCCTTCATGACTGCCAAAGCAGCAGGAAAAGGGCCTCGCCGTAGTATCCTGCTAATGCCGGTAAGTGGAGAGGAGAAAGGACTTTGGGGCAGCCAGTATTACTCAGAAAACCCTGTTTTTCCCTTAGAGAAAACGAGCGTGGACCTGAACATCGATATGATCGGGCGAATAGGCTCTGATTATCTCAACGATAAAGATTCTGTCAATTACGTCTATACGATCGGAGACGATAAACTAAGTTCCGACCTGGCGCCTATTACCGATCTGGTCAACAAGACCTATCTTAATATGAAGCTTGATCGCAAATACAACGATCCCAAAGATCCCAATCGATTCTATTACCGCAGCGACCATTATAATTTTGCGGCAAAGGGTGTCCCTATCATCTTTTATTTTAACGGGGTACATGCCGATTATCACAAGCCTACCGATACCCCCGACAAGATCAACTACCCGCTGATGGCCAAGCGCGCGCAGCTGGTATTTTATACAGCATGGGAGATGGCTAACCGCGACGAGATGCTAAAAAGAGATATGCCGCTGGGAATGCCTCCTGGTCGATAACCAAATAAATAGTTTCATCGAATTACTGCTCGTGATACGATGGGTAGCGCAGTAGGCGCCTTACCAACCCAATACCCAGGCAAAGATCAAGGGTGCTACAATGGTAGCATCACTTTCTACGATGAATTTGGGTGTATGGATATCAAGCTTTCCCCATGTGATCTTCTCGTTGGGAACCGCCCCTGAGTAAGAACCATAGGAAGTGGTAGAATCGCTGATCTGGCAGAAATAACTCCAGAATGGCACGTCGTGCCATTCAAGATCCTGGTACATCATGGGCACGACACAGATGGGGAAATCACCGGCAATACCTCCGCCAATTTGGAAGAAACCGACGCCCTTTCCGCCGGAGTTGGCACGATACCATTCCGTGAGCCAGGCCATGTACTCTATCCCGTTCTTTACGGTCGAGGCTTTCAACTCTTGTTTGATCACATAGCTGGCAAAGATGTTACCAGTAGTGGAGTCTTCCCAACCGGGTACCACAATTGGCAGGTTACGCTCGGCAGCCGCTACAATCCAGCTGTCCTTAGGATCGATCTCGTAGTATTGTTTTAATTCGCCCGACAACACGACTTTATAAAGAAACTCGTGTGGAAAGTAGCGCTCGCCCTTTGCCTCAGCCTCTTTCCATTGCTTGACAAGGTGTTTTTGTAACCGACGAAAGGCCTCCTCTTCGGGAATACAAGTATCCGTAACACGGTTATAATGATTTTCCAGAAGGTCCCACTCCTCTTGTGGCGTAAGGTCTCTGTAATTAGGTATTCGCTTATAGTGTGAATGCGCCACCAGGTTCATCACGTCTTCTTCCAGGTTGGCACCGGTACAACTAATGATATCTACTTTACCCTGGCGGATCATTTCGGCCAGCGAAACGCCCAGCTCGGCCGTACTCATGGCGCCTGCAAGGGTGATCATCATCTTACCACCCTCGAGGAGGTGTTGCTCATAGCCCTTGGCAGCATCTACCAATGCGGCAGCATTAAAATGACGATAATGGTGTTGAACAAATTGAGAGATGGGTCCTTTTTGCATGGAGGATGGGTTTGATCCGCCTTCAGATCACAAAAGGGTGAGACTATGCGGGAGCCGCAAAGATAAAGGATGCATCAGAAGTGAAATACACGCAACTTTGCTACTATGAAAAGTCCCCAGCGTTTTATTGCAGGGATAGTGAGCCTCTTAGTTGCCTCTATCCCGATCGCCTCGGCACGGGTCATTAAAGGGCCATTCTCCTATTTACCGAGCGCCATTGCACAAACCGATTCGATTCAACCCGCTTTGTACCGGCAACAAGAAGCCGAGTTAGCCATTACGGGCGGAATAGTAAAGGGAACGCTGTTTACCCCCGCTACTATGAAAAGACCGCCTGTGGTGCTGATCATCGCAGGGTCGGGCCCTACCGATCGAGACGGGAACAGTCCGCTGCTACCCGGAAAAAATAACTCGTTATTACAGCTAGCCGATAGCCTCGCAACACATGGCATTGCCTCGCTACGCTACGATAAACGAGGTATAGCTAAAAGTCAGATCAAACAACTTCGAGAGGAGGAAATGCGATTTAGTGATGGGGTAGATGATGCCATCGGGTGGATTCGTTGGCTTCGTCAACAGGGTTTTCGAAAGATCTATATAGCAGGACACAGCGAGGGATCGTTAGTGGGGCTCAGTGCAGCGCAAACCGAAAAGATCAGCGGTTTTATAAGTATCGCAGGCGTAGGGCGGCCGATCGACGCCGTTTTGCGCGAACAATTTGCCGCCGGAGGCGGCCCCGATTCACTCAAAAAATTAGCCGGCCGCTATCTCGACACCCTGTTAATGGAGCAGCGCATCGCCAAGCCCCATCCACTTTTATTCTCCGTGTTTCGGCCTTCGGTACAACCCTACATGATCTCGTGGCTTCGCTACGATCCGCAAGCGCTGATGCGAACGCTTCACTGTCCTGCCTTGGTCGTACAAGGCACCAATGACCTACAGGTAAAAGAAATAGACGCCCGGATGCTGGCCAGTGCCAAGCCCAGGATAAAATTGGTCATTTTTCAGCAAATGAATCATGTATTAAAAAAGATCGATAGCCCGGTTCCCGCTGTAAATATTGCCAGCTACTCTAATCCAAAGCTGCCGGTAATGACCGAGCTGGTCTCCGCGATCACCCAATTTGTAACGGGTAAATTGAACTAATTTTGGATCCTATGTTTTGCCCAATGTCGCAGCCGTTGAGATAT
>CANGTM010000084.1 GCA_947456825.1 Chitinophagaceae bacterium | reverse complement strand
CCCAAGACGGAGACTTTGTAAAGGCCGGTACGCCGCTCAGCGATGGGCAGGTGGCACCTTTCGATATCTTATCGATCAAAGGACCTTTTGCCGTTCAAGAGTACGTGGTCAACGAAATTCAAGAGGTATATCGTTTACAAGGGGTGCGTATCAACGATAAGCACATCGAAGTGATCGTGCGTCAAATGATGCGCAAGGTCAACATCGTTGATCCCGGAGATACCCGCTTCTTAGAGGACGATCTTACCGACAAGTTCGAGTTCGTAGAAGAGAACGATTACATCTTCGACAAGAAGGTGGTTACCGAGATCGGTGATAGCACCAAGTTGCGCGCCGGTCAGATCGTGACCCTTCGTGAGGTGAGAGAAGAGAATTCTATTTTACGCCGCTCCGATAAAAAGCTGGTAGAGTATCGCGATGCAAAACCCGCTACCTCTTCGCCCACTTTGCTGGGTATTACCAAAGCTTCGCTCGGCGTACAAAGCTGGATCTCTGCCGCTTCGTTCCAGGAGACCACCAAGGTACTTTCTTCTGCCGCCATCAACGGAAAGACCGACGAAATGCTCGGCCTCAAAGAGAACGTTATTACCGGACATCCTATTCCGGCCGGTACCGGTCTTCGCGAGTTCGATCAGATCATCGTGGGCAGCAAAGAAGAGTACGAGTTGCTCCAAACGACCCGCGAGGCCATGGCCTTCGACGAAGAAGAGTAAGCTTAGTTTCTCAGCCAATATGTTACTTCAAAAGGCCGCTTTTACGCGGCCTTTTTTTTATGATGATCACTAGCTCGTTAAGCCTATAGTTCGTTAAGCCTTTCCCAAACCGGGCTAATCGTTATATTTGTTGAGAGCTATCAGGGAATTTTGTAAAAAGAAATAATATGAAAAAAAACGGAATGATCGTTTGGAATGTAGTACTGACTCTAGTGGCAGGTTGGTTATTGTTTTTGCAGTTGGGTGGCGGAGGTGCTACCGGTAAACTGCTTAAAACACGTAGCGATGCACCGGCCGGTCCGTTTCGTATGGCCTATTTTGAAATGGATTCGGTGGCCGCTAATTTCGAGTTGGTCAAAGAGTTAAAGACCGAGATGCTCAAGCGCGAGGAGGCCATCAATGCAGAGATGGAAAAGCTGGCCCGTAACCTGCAACAGAAATATAACTACTACCAAGAACAAGCCAATACCGGTGTCATGAACCAGGCGCAGAGTGAGGCTGCCGGACGCGACATGAAAAATCTCGATGATCAAATAAAGAATCGCAAACAAGCCCTCGATGCAGAGTATGGCGATTTTGTAATGCGCCGTCAAAACGAGATCAAATCAAAGATCGAGGCATTTTTGGCCGATTACAACCAGTCGCATCAGTTCTCGTACATAATCTCGTACGAGCCAGGTCTGTTCTATTACAAAGACAAGGCCTACGACATAACCGGCGATCTGGTAAAGGGGCTCAACGAAAAGTATAAAAAGTAAAACTAGTCAGGGCCTTACCGCTGGGCTGCTGTTTCCATAACGTTTTATCATGAATGCCACACTTTGTAATAGCATTTTTGGGCGTTGCGTGCAAGAGTATCATCTGCACGATCGCGTAGATGCTCCGCTTTCGCAACCATATGCGGGCGGCTCCATTGAGGCGCTGCTTTATCACAAGTGCTGGATAGATACCGTGCAATGGCATTTAGAAGATCTGATTCGCGATCCGCAGATCGATCCCATGGAGGGTCTCACTCTTAAACGTAAGATCGATAGCTCTAACCAAGACCGTACCGACAGGGTAGAACAGATCGATAGTTGGCTGCACGATTTTTATAAGGATGTTGTTGTACAGCCCGACGCTACCATCAATACCGAGAGTCCTGCCTGGGCCATTGACCGGCTGAGCATTTTGGCACTCAAGATCTATCATATGCAGGCCGAGTGTGACCGCACCGATGCCGATCAGATGCACCGTAAGCGCTGCGAAGAAAAGTTACAGGTACTACTTGCACAGCAGCAAGACCTGACCCTGGCCATTGACCAGTTGCTCAGCGATATTGCCCACGGTAAAAAGTACATGAAAGTATACCGACAGATGAAGATGTACAACGACGAGTCGTTAAATCCTGTTTTGTATCAGCAAAAGAAAAACTAATTGCACGCCGCTGCTCCCTTATTAGTAATGCGCTTTTCTGCTCTGGGCGACGTGGCCATGACCGTACCTGTACTAAGGCTGGTGTTAGAGCAAAATCCTTCGCTGCGCATTTGTATGGTCTCTAACCAGGCATATGCTCCTTTGTTCAGCAATATAGAGCGCTTGACCTTTGTGGGAGCCGACCTGAAAGGAGCGCACCGGGGTATAATCGGTCTTCTCAAACTCTATCGTGCCCTGCATAAGGCTGGCCCTTACAGAGGTATAGCTGATTTGCATAGTGTTCTTCGCAGCCGACTTCTTGCATTCTTGTTTTCAATTAGTGGAACCAGATCTATTCGTCTCAATAAGGGACGCCCCGAAAAAAGAAAACTCACCAGCCGCTCTCATAAAGAACTTCGGCAACTGCCTACTGCCTTTGAGCGTATGCAAGCGGTGTTTACCGCCCTTGGTCTTTCTTGCCACTTACCGGCCACTACTGCCACGTTCGCTTCGCTTGCCACAGCAAAATCGAACTATACCATCGGCATTGCCCCGTTTGCCCGGCACAACGAAAAAGCCTATCCGGTTTCGCTACTAAAGGAACTGATCGCCATTTTGCATGTCGATAGTCGGTTGACCATTCAATTAGTAGGCGGAGGGGGTGCAGAGGCCATGGCACTAGCCGCACTCGAAAAAGAATTTGCCGGGGTTCACTCAATAGCCGGCCGCTTTTCGCTGGCAGAGGAGTTGGTGCTGCTAGGTAAGCTCGATCTGATGATCAGTATGGATTCGGCCAATATGCATCTGGCCTCGCTATGCAATGTGCCCGTTATTAGTGTATGGGGAGCCACGCATCGCTATGCCGGTTTTATGGGATGGGGGCAGCCCGATCATCATGCGGTAGAAATATCGCTGAGTTGCCGGCCTTGTTCGGTCTTTGGCAATAAGAGCTGCTACCGAGGCGACCATGCTTGTATGCAACAAATAGCCCCCGCGACCATTGCCGAGAAGCTGTATAGGGTGTTGGGTATGGCAGCACCCGAGCAGGCTTAAAGGCTGCTTGCAATCAGTATCTTTACCAAATGAAGAAATGGGCCATTATCGTAGCCGGCGGCAGTGGACAGCGCATGGGGTCTCCCATTCCCAAGCAGTTCTTGTTGCTCAACGATCGACCGTTGCTGTATTATACGATCGATGCGTTCTTTGCGGCTTATTCTGATATGCAGGTGGTGTTAGTATTGCCGGCCGATCATTTGACCTTGGGGCAATCGCTAATAGACAGTGCTTTTGCCGATAAAAATATTCTTCTTACGACCGGAGGGGCTACACGGTTTGATTCCGTAAAAAACGGATTGGCACTTACTCCAACCGATGCAGTGATCTTTGTTCACGATGGCGTTCGTTGTTTGGTGAGCCCGCAGCTTGTCAGACGGTGTTACGAGGGCGCCTTACAAAGCGGAGCCGTGGTACCTGCCATTACCGCCAGCGATAGCATTCGGCTGCGCGCAGCCTCTTCTGCTGCCACTGCACCCGAAGAGGCCCCTGCCGATCGCACCACCGTGCTTAACAGAGATCGCGTGTTGTTGGTACAAACCCCACAGACGTTTTTGGGCGAGTGGTTGCATCAGGCTTTTACGCTTCCGTATTGCGAGGCCTTTACCGACGAGGCCACCGTGCTGGAGCAGGCGGGGCGCATGGTTACGATCGTAGCAGGAGAGGAGACCAATATAAAAATTACCCGCCCCATCGATCTGCTTATTGCCGAGCGCTATTTACAAGAGAGAAGTTGAGTAGTGCCGCTGCCAAGCCAATCGGGTAGGTCTTAACGATTGACCGCGGCCGCTGCAATTTTTTCTAATATCTGGTGAGCTACTTCCATGGCCATAAGTCCGTCGGTTTCGGAGACCACGGGTCTAGATTGATTTCGTATGGCAGTAACGAAGGACTCTAACTCTTGCTGTATGGCATTGACCTGGGGCACAACTGGGTTGGCAATGGCAATGGTCTTTTTTCCGGCAGGGGTGTCTATGTCGAATGAAAAACTCTTTTCGTCGTCGGTGCCCTTCAGACGAATAACCTCGGCCTTCTTTTCTAAGAAGTCTATACCTATGTAGGCATCCTTTTGAAAGAGACGCATTTTGCGCATCTTTTTCATAGAGATGCGACTGCTGGTCAAATTGGCCACGCATCCATTGTCGAACTCTATGCGCACGTTGGCAATATCGGGCGTGTCGGTTAGCACCGCAACACCACTGGCCGAAATATGCTTGACCCCGCTTTTGACAATACTCAAGATAATATCAATGTCGTGGATCATTAGGTCTAGTATTACGCTTACCTCGGTGCCGCGCGGATTGAACTGAGCCAGGCGATGCACTTCGATGAACATAGGGTGCAGATCCATTTGTTGCACGGCCAGCAGCGCAGGATTAAATCGCTCCACATGACCCACTTGCAGGCGAATGCCCGATTCGCGGGTAAGCTCTACAATATGACGAGCCTCTTGCATGGTAGCCGTAAGGGGCTTTTCTACAAAAACATGCTTGCCCTTTTTTATGGCCAGTTCGCACCAATACGCATGGTGGTCGGTGGGAGCGGCAATGTCTATTACATCGCAATAGTCTATAAGGTCTATACCACTATCGAAGGCAGGCAATTCGTACTGGTCAGATACCGCAATGGCATTCGCGTGGTCGGGATCGTAGAACCCGGCCAGTTGTACCCCCGCAATGTTCTTCCAGTTTTGAATATGAAATTTACCCAGGTAGCCCGCGCCGATCACGCCGACCTTTAGCTGTTCGCTCATGGCGCAAATGTATTGAACAGTCGGGTTGTTTGCAACTTGTAAGTAGGATGATATACAAATAAGCAATGATTGTCTTTTAACTGTTCTATGAGCAGGCCACTGATAGCTGGCGATACGGCAGGGCAGCCCTGGCTGCGTCCGATCCACCCGCGGGTGTTGGCCAGCCCCTTGTTTACGTAGTCGGCTGCGTGCAGCACGATGCCTCTGGACAGCGCATTGTCGTTAATACCCTTTTCGATGCCATGTAGCCGCAGCGCCGTGCCATGCTTGCCTTGGTATACCCCCCGGGTCAGAAAAAAGCCCGCACTACTTTGGTGCGATTGGGGGCTGTTTGATACCAGGTTGGCATAGCGCTGGCCCGAATTTTTACCATGGGCCACCAAAGTCTTAAGTAGGACCTCTTGATGAAGCGGGTCTAGCAGGTACAGTCGTTCGCGGTCGCTGGGCTGGCTTAGGTCGGCCAGGGCCAGCAGCGCCCCTTTGGGAAGGCGACCCTGTTCTATCAGGGTCTGGTAGCCCTCAAGAGCCATGGCCAGGGCCCGGGTCGGCAACTCCTGCCAGGCGGTGGCAGCACCGTGATTTGCCGCTAAAAAAAGAGGGGTATTGGCAGCACCGGAGTGGGCCAAAAGGACCGGGGAACGTTGATTAAAAGCCAGTGTTAGGGTCCCCAAAAAAACCCAGCATGAGGTTCGCAAGAATAGGGTCAAGTTCATGTGTGTTAAACGCAGAGATATTACTTTTAGTATAAGCTACTAATTGAATACCATTAGAATAATAAATGAGTATACAATCCTTATCCTGCTTTTGTTAGTATAGCTATCAACATGGTTGAAGCCTGTTCTTGTAAAGAAATGGGCCTCCGAAAATCTTTTGAATTTAGGCTGAGATATTCATCTAAGACATCACGAACAATTTACGTCGCTGCAACAGCAGTTGCTACAATTCGATGTATTGCGACATGCGCAGCAGTTGGTGATGCTCGATATCGAGAACGAGTTTTTACGAGCATTCACTGTAACTTAAACAATCCACCTCCGGTGTAAAGTTTATTGCCGTAGGATTTCCCAAAGACATCATTAGTGTTAGAAATTATTTGAGCAAGGAGGCCAACTCCTGGCTCTATATTACCAGCTAGGAGCTAGAAGTGTTTAACTGTATTGCAAATAGTTTTATCTTTCGTTCATGAATCTTAGCTTTAGCCCCACACGCTCTTTTTGGTCGCCGTGGTGCAACTACTCTCGCTTTTTTCTTGGGCAGTTGCACCGCTTACCATCAAAATGCCAAGCCCAGGCTAGTCTTATTAATGCCGGAAATTTTGGCGGCGCTATGGGTGGGGTTATGAAAACGATTATGTTGGCAGAAGCTATGG
>CANGTM010000083.1 GCA_947456825.1 Chitinophagaceae bacterium | reverse complement strand
GGGGACTAGTGGCAATGAATTATGGGTAAAAGATCTCTCTGGCTCGGCTGCTTCCTTTACTCGTTTGATCGAGGGATTTAAAACAGAACCCGAAGTAATTGATCATAATGGAAAAGGGCTATTGTTGCTCAAGACCAATCAGGAGGCCCCTAATTATAAAGTAGTGTTGATCGATCCTTTAAAGCCCGATGCCGCTAACTGGATCACCATTATCCCCGAAAAAGCGGAGGTGCTACAAAGTGTTAGCACCGGAGGGGGCTATCTGTTTTGCTCTTATTTAAAAGATGCATCAACAAAGGTATATCAATACACCTACGAGGGTAAGTTGGTCAGAGAGATAAAGCTACCCGGTATTGGAACGGCCTCCGGTTTTGGCGGAAAGCGCGAGCAATCTTCTTTTTTCTATACGTTTACTTCTTACACGTATCCGCCTACTATCTTTCGATATAATATTGCTACCGGCGTTTCTACCGTTTTTAGAAAGACTGAGACAGCCTTCGATAGTGAGGCCTACGAAACCCGGCAAGTGTTCTTTACCAGCAAAGACGGCACTAAAGTACCTATGTTCATTACCGGTAAAAAAGGGTTTCAGCTAAATGGGGCCAATCCTGTTTTACTCTATGGTTATGGAGGATTTAATATCGCACAGACGCCGGGCTTTAGTATTTCGAATGCTTTTTGGTTAGAGCAGGGTGGACTGTATGTGGTGGTTAACCTGCGCGGTGGTAGTGAGTATGGCGAGGCTTGGCATAAGGGGGGAATGCTGGCTAATAAGCAAAACGTGTTTGATGATTTTATCGGAGCTGCCGAGTATCTTATTGCTAATAGCTACACCAACAAGAATCTGTTAGCTATTCGAGGTGGCTCCAATGGAGGGTTGCTTGTGGGTGCTTGCATGACGCAGCGACCCGATCTGTTTAAAGTTGCGCTTCCGGCAGTGGGGGTACTCGATATGCTCCGCTATCATTTGTTTACCATCGGGTGGGCCTGGGCCGTGGAATATGGCCGTAGCGATAATGCCGAGCAGTTCAACTACCTCATCAAGTATTCGCCATTGCATCAATTAAAAGATGGTGTCTCTTATCCTGCTACCTTAGTTACTACGGCTGATCATGATGATAGGGTAGTGCCGGCGCACTCCTTTAAGTTTACCGCGCGCTTGCAAGAGGCTCATCGCGGTGCAGCACCTGTGCTAATCCGTATTGAAACTAAGGCGGGGCATGGTGCCGGTAAGCCTACGAGCAAGCAGATCGAAGAGGCGGCCGATATCTGGAGTTTTGTGATGCAGCAATTCGGGATGACGCTTCGGCCGTAAGAAAATTGATTTTCTTTGCTCGATCAACTTTACTAATTTTAGAAAAACCAACCTCTATGTCAAAGCTTACTTCTTCTGTGCTGACTATTTTTCTGGCCGCTCTCTTTGTATTGACAACTTCGTCTGTTCCTGCTCCAAAGACAGCAAAGGCCCCCTCTACGAATTTATCCGCAAAGCAAATGTATTCACTGGTAGAGCAGCAAACAGGTTCGGAGTTGCGCTTGAAAGACAAGATCGCACTTAAGGTTTTTAACAAGAAAATCAATAAGTCGCTCGATAAGGCGGTGCCTCCTGGTGGTGATAAAAGTCATACGGCAGCCATTCTGTTGGCCTTATTCGTAGGCGGTCTTGGAATTCATCGATTTTACTTGGGATATACCTGGCAGGGCGTTGTTCAACTGCTTACACTTGGTGGTTTTGGTATTTGGGCCCTAATTGATCTTATCCGCATCATAACGGGTGACTTACAGCCTAAGAATGGCTCTTATGCCTCCAAAGGCTAGAAAATAGTGGTGGTTGACACCTACATTGGCTAAGGACTGTTTACTCGAGGATCTTTTCAAAAAAAAGTGGTCTGCCTGTTGGGGTTAGGCCCTCTACCACGACACGAAAACGCTTGGTTCGGTCGCTATTGTAAAACTCGATGGGCAATCGACCTTGGTTGCCATTTAGAAAAAGGGCAGAGCGCCAGAAAAGTGTAATGCGGCCATCGAAGTTGTTCCGTAATTCGGGGCTATTGTCGTAGCGAATCTCGGGAAATGTCTGTATGCCGGAATAGCCCGTAAACGTTACGGCGCTTCCACTATTTTGTTTGAGCAATTCTATCTTTTTGGTATAGATCGCCAGCGCACCGCCGGGGCCTCCGCCCTGGGCTGCGGCAAAACTGCTAAATAGTTTTACCAGCGCGATCTCTGCAGTAGGGATGGTCAATAAAACATCTGCATCTACCTCTACCTCGTTCAGGTAAATCACCATTGGAGGGTTGCCCATACCGCTGGCGCTGGGTAATTGTCGATAAAAAATGCGATACTTCGTTGGATCATTTTGCATTTCGAACCCGCCTGATTGACTTGGGTTAGGGGGCGATTTTGAGTAGTCCGGGTCTACTACTTGAAGTCCCGGTATCCTAAAGCGGATGTACTCGAAGATATTGGGGTAAGTGGTGGCTTCGTCGGTATTGACCAGGTCGATAACGCGTTCTACAAAAGCATCTGTCTCGAAGGCGCCTCGGGTGTACTCTTCTTGGAGTTTCTCTAAGGGCGATTTTATACGTGTCTTGATCGTTACTTCTTCGAGTGTTATGCCCTCCGCTTCTCGAACAAGCTCGTTCATCTTTTGTAACCAGGCGGCATCACCGTACTGCAAAGGAGCCTGTAGCGGCGGGGCGCTAGGTTGTTTCCAAATAGAGGTTGCCACCATTGGGGGCAGCGATGTCGCATCGAGTCTAATGTCAATAGGTCTTGATTTTTTTTGTGGCCGGTGCTCGGCAAAAATAAATCGAGCCGGGCCGAAGAATAGTAGCGAGTCAATGCTAAATCGACCTGCTTGATCTGTTTCTGTAAATAAAATGTTATTGCGAATCCGAGGTGCCGATAATACGACAATTAGTTTTGCATTGGCGAGTGGTTGACGCGTATCTCTAAAGAAGGCTTGCCCTTGAATGGTGATGTATCCTTTCTTGTTATTTTTTTCACTATTCGATTCGCCGATGATTGATTGCTTATTTACGCGACCGCTGTGGCCTTGGCTGGTCATCATCAGTATATCGAGTCCAATGCTGGCGCTATCTTCGGTCGTAGTAAAGTACCAGTTGGGGCAATATACCTGATCGGAGAGTTCGTTCGTTAGCAACGTGTGCGCCACTATAGAGGGATGCACATACGGGCTTTCGTCCAGATCAGCATCGGTAATAGCGATCGATAGGGTGCCTGTCAGCGAGTCGGGCCATTGAAGCGTCCACCTATTCTTTTCCTTTTTGCCGGTTTTTAATGTATCGGTGAAAAGAGAGAAAGTTGTTCGGTATTCTTTATTATTTACAAAAATGTTTCTAGTTACCACCGCACTGCCACCCGAATCAACAACGGAAACCTGTAACACTCCCGACGAGAGTTGTTTTGTTTTGAGTATTCCTTGAACGGTAGTGGTCTTTGGTGAAAGGGGTAGTCGAAATACTTCCTTGCCCCCTCTTGTTCCAAGCAGCCAGCGACGCAGTTGCAGCGGGTCTTTTTCGTTAGTGGTTAGTTCGAACATAAATCCCTCCGGGTGATCGATGAGGGATAATACCGTACCAGTCACTTTGGCCGGAGTTAGCGATTGATGTCTGGTGATACCTTTTTCGTTCCACTCAGCATAGTAGGTGTGACCAAGTTCGGGTCGCAGGTAAAATTCACCCATCCCATGGTGCCACGTAGAAAAGGAGGTAATAGCGATGCCTTGTTCGTTGCGAATTACGCCTGTTACTGATGCGGGTCTTCCGTTTTGGTCCATTGCCTTAAAAGCAATGTGTGATTCAATGCCTACGACCAGTTGGCCGCCTTCGGGATAGAAAAGTAGTTGCAGGCTATCTTTTGTGGTGAACGTTGACGGCCCCGGCGATTCTTTTCCAACGATATAAACATAGGTTTGAAATGGAGTCAGGTGCGCTTGTTCGGTAAAGGCCTTAATTGTATACCAGCCCGTAGCGCACTTAGTAGAAAGAGTAAATTGTCCGCTACTAACCCCCAAGGCTACAGGGTATTGCATTCGCAGGCATAATGAATCTTCTTTCCATAACTCCGCTTGCAAGGTAGAGCCCACCGATAGGCCCTCGTCTGCTCTCAGGTATGCATTGAACCAGATGGTCTCGCCTCTGGCATACACCGATCGGTCGAGATGTAAATAGATCTGTCCATGTTGCGGGGTTGCAGATACTACAGGCTGTGCCTGCAGCGATTGTATCCACCAGCCAATAATCGTACATAATAGGAATAGGATCCGTTTTTCGATTTGGATAGTGAAACGCCTTTTCATCGGTGCAAAATTCGGTAATTTTAAACCATCACTTCTAATGCAGGTTACTTTTGTCTTGGTGGTTGCCAGTAAGCGTTTAAATGAGAAGCTTCTAATTATGAATAAAGTCATCGGCCTTTTCTGCTTACTTGCCTGTGTTTCTTGCAAGACTTCAGTAGATGATAATCCCAGTATGCCCATCTGGGGTGCAGATATAAGCTGGGTTTCTGAAATGGAGGCGGCGGGTAAAAGGTTTTATGCACCAGATGGAATGCAAAAAGATCCTTTTTTATTGATGAAGGAATTGGGTGCAAAGGCCATTCGCTTGCGTGTATGGGTAAATCCTGCTGGAGGTTGGAATGGAACTGCCGATCTAATCGCTAAGGCAAGGCGGGCTCATCAATTAGGACTAAAGCTGCTCATCAATTTTCATTATAGTGATTCCTGGGCCGATCCGGGTAAGCAAAACCCACCGGCTCAATGGCTTTCTTTCGATGCATTGCAGCAGTCAACTGCAGTCCGTAGCCATACCCGAGAAGTACTGTTGGCATTGCAAGCAGAGAATATTCGACCCGAATGGGTACAAGTGGGTAATGAGACTAATGATGGCATGCTGTGGCCGTTGGGTAAGGCTTCGGTATCGATGTCAACTTATGCTTCGTTTTTTCGTGCGGGATACGAAGCGGTCAAATCGGTCGATAGTAATATTCTTGTGATGGTACATCTCTCTAATGGATACGACCGCGCCCTGTATGAATGGAATCTTAACGGTCTTAAACAGGCTGGTGCCAAGTGGGATGTGGTAGGTATGTCGCTTTACCCCAGTGTTACAAATTGGAAATCGCTCACCGATCAGTGTATCTCTACACTGCAGTGGGTCGTTAGTCAATATCAAACGCCAGTAATGATTACAGAGGTTGGTATGCCTGCTGATCAACCCGATACTTGCTACTCCTTTCTTAGTTACTTTAAAAGTCAGCTGAATAGTATCCCCAATTTTATGGCACTGGGTATTTTTTACTGGGAGCCGCAGAGCTATGCCAGATGGAATGGGTACGGGCTGGGGGCTTTTGATGATAGTGGTAAGCCCACTCGAGCGTTAAATGCTTTCAGAGAGCCGTAGTTGGATTAGGGTAAGACTCCTCTTTTCAGATCAGCCAGTAAAAATCTTATAAGTTTAAGCCTTCGTCAAGGCCTGACCAGCTCACTTGAGCCTTCGGCTCAGATTCGCTTCCCATAAAAAAGCCCGTGCGTTGCACAGGCTTGCATTATTTGCGGAGACTGAGGGATTCGAACCCTCGATACCCTTTAGGGGTATACACACTTTCCAGGCGTGCTCCTTCAACCACTCGGACAAGTCTCCTTTCCACAAAGGCCTTCGGCCATCGGGGTCGCGAAAATACGAAAGAAACAGAAGAAGGGGCAGGGCGCGGGGCTATATTCCGGATATCCCCAAAAAATTGGTTTTCAATTTTTCAGAACATCATGCGAGAGGTTGTGCAAGCTGCGCTGGTAGCGCTGGGTAATGGCCGACATGGCCACGCCAAAACCTACCCCCGCCACAATAAATACTTGGGCAATACCACTTTCAGCTCCAAAAGAGAGCTTGAGCAAGATGGTCGAGATCACAAAACTCGAATTACGAATAATGACCGGAAAGTCGTCGGTATAAAAAAGGGAGAACAGCAGAATTAGTACATCCCCTAAAATAAGCAGGGTAAAAAAGTGATCGAAGAAGATCGCGTTTACGTTGGGGGTGGCCACCCAGTCACCACCGGCCTGTAACCCATACAGCCAGTCAACGAAGCTAAATACCCCTAGTCCTACGGTCACCAAAAACAAGACGGCAGAAAGGTTCTTTTTTGCGACAATAAAGCGCTGCTTTTTTTGATCTTTCAGCATTGATTCTGTTGGGAGACCCGGTTCCATACTTTGTCGACCGCTCACGCGGTAAAACAAAAGGATCAGGCCAAATAAGGCCATTACGGCGCCCAAATCATACCATAGCTCAAGGTTGCTGGCGCTAGACCAGTTTCCACTGGTCAGGTCTAGGTGCGTCATGTCTTTGAATACGCCTCGAATCAAGATCAACACGATGAT
>CANGTM010000082.1 GCA_947456825.1 Chitinophagaceae bacterium | reverse complement strand
TAAGCTATCGATTCAAGAGATCAAGACGGTAGAGGTAAAAACTTCAGACAGCTCCGAAACCTGTATCATGAATTACCAACTTGATTACAGCCGATCAGGCAATGAGGAATATCTCGAAGGAAATTACAGCTCTAAGTACGAGTTCAATGGGGTTGACACCAAAAAGGGTCAAGATTGCGGAGGCGGAATCGTTTTTTTAAGAAGAGTCAACAGCTCCGATTTTGATACTAAGCCCATGGCCTCATCGAACTCACCTGCCAAGAAGGTCTTTTATAATCAAGCCCCACCCCCCAAAAAAACCGGCACAACCACAACTCCTGTGGCCGGCACCAAGAACAGCAGTACAGCTGCTACAACCCCGTCAACTAAAACGATCGCTGTCAATAAGACGGCAGTGGTCAACAAAGGAGCCATTCCCAATAGATCAACTGTTACCAATAAACCGGGTTCGACCAGTAAGACCGTTACCAATGCAGCAGCTCCACAGGCTGTAACCAAAAACACACAAAACAAGGGGGTTGCAAATTCAACTACATCTTCTACTCTACGTAACTCTTCTACTACCCCATCCATAAACAAGCAGTCAGCCGAGAAGAACGAAGTGGCATCAGCCAGTAGTATCGAAAATTCCACTGCAACCACGGAAAAAAACACAGACAACATAATTTCTGCAGTTGCCAGGCCACTGCCAGAACCCGTTGAAAATAATCGGCAAAATGAGCTTGTCAAGGAGATCGTTGTTTCCTCTAAACAGCTCTCTATTACCGTTTACGACAATGGAGAGATCGACGGCGACACCGTATCCGTCTATCTTAACGGAAAGGTGGTACTCTCCAAAAAACGACTTAGCACAGTGCCGCTACAGCTAAAACTTACCCTGGATGAACAGCAAGATCTCCAGGACCTCACCTTTGTAGCTGAAAATCTGGGGCGCATTCCTCCCAACACAGCACTCATGATCGTTGATACAGGAGCCCAGCAATACCGCCTGCAAGTACTTTCGACCGATAAAAAAAATGCGGTATTTCGTTTTCGATTTCAGCTCGCCCGATAATACTGCTTTTGGTATCTTCGGTGCATGCCAAGGTTTTTTCTAGTTTATTTATCACTTCTTTTGGTTTTGCCGGACTTGTCGGCACAAGAGCTATCCGGAACGTGGAAAGGCAGGCTCGTGATGGCCCCCAATGGTTGTTTTCCTGTTTATAATCTTCAGTTTGAATTACAGGTTACTGACTCGGTCATTAAAGGAACCTCTTGGCACTATTCTGACTCCCTGAATTTTGTCAGACAAACCTTGCAGGGAGTTTATCGCGCGGATAGCCAGCTTTTACTTCTACGAGAGACCGCCATTACCAGCTTGCAACTAAAACCTGATTGTATTCCCTGCAGCAAGCACTACCGCCTAACGTATCACAGGGCAACCGGCAATAACACAACCGATGAGCAAATACGAGGCACCTGGTTTACCCCTGGTGGTCTGGCGCAGGACGGAAAGACACATTGCGATCCGGGTACCTTGGTACTAAATCGCTTGACCACGAAAAGAACCGAACAGAGTAACCGTACGCAATTACGTAACAAAACTAATACGCTCTTTCATGAAATTTTGGTCGATAGTGGTGTTGTGAAGATCGAATTTTTCGATAACGGGCAAATTGATGGAGACACCATATCTGTCTACGTCAATGAGAAACCCATGGTGTACCGACAGATGCTTAAGTCAAAGGCGGTAGCCCTTTCTGTCTCGATAGATCGTCAAAGACCCATTCAAGACGTTGTAATGGTTGGAGAAAACTTGGGAAGCATTCCACCTAATACAGCGTTAATGATCGTACTGGCAGGAGAAGAAAGATACCAGCTTCATCTAAAAGCCGATGAAAAGCAAAACGCTTTGGTTCGCTTTATCTACAAAGAGAAAAAGGATACGCCTAAAAATTAAAATTCCACGTTACAGAGGGTAAGATCGGAAATAGCGACACCTGTTTCGCCGATACTTTTACATCGCCAGCTGCAATGGTACCCTCCTGGTCAAAGTAGATGAAATAGGGATTGAAGCGACTATACAGGTTATATATACTGAATACCCATTGGCTCTTAACCCGACGAACTCTTTTGGGTGTAGGAGTATAGGTCATAGAGACATCCATACGGTGATAAGATCGCATCCGATATTGATTGATGCGGCTATATTCTTGGTTCAGCACGCCATTCATGATATAGAACCTTTCAGGCAGCGTAATGGCATTACCGGTTCCGTATACGAAGACCGCACCCATTTTCCACTTTTTGGTAAGTGCATAATTGCTGACCACAGAAAGATCGTGCCTTCTGTCGAAGCGGGCCGGATATTTTCTTCCTTCATTGAGGTCCGCAAACTTTCTCCATGTCCAAGAAAGCGTATACCCTACCCAACCGGTCAGACGACCTCTTACCTTGTTGACGAACCACTCAGATCCGTAACTCCAGCCTTTTCCAAAAACAAATTCTGATTCTGGGTCACTGATCGATGGTGTATATCCCTCGCGATACTCGATCTGATTTTGCATGTCCTTATAATAGATCTCCACGGATGTTTCGATTGCATTGTCCAAAAAATTCTTGAAAAGTCCAGCTGCATAAAGCCAGCTGAGTTGAGGCTTGACACGATACGTACTGGGAACCCAGAGATCAGTGGGTAGCGTAGTTCCGGCATTTGAAACAAGATGGATGTATTGTATATTACGACTAACCGAAGCCTTAAATGACAGATCGGGCTTTACCGCATATCGCATGGACACACGAGGCTCCAAGCCGCCATAATTAACCACCGGGCTAAGCGCTCCATACGTAATGCTGTCGGTCTTGTTGCCGAAGGCATCTCGATTGTAGCGAGTAAACGGACCCACCTGCGTAAATCGACTGTAACGAAATCCATAGTTTACCTGCCAGCGTTCATTCAGTTCCCAATCGTCCTGGATATAAATAGCTGTTTCTATAGCATACTTGGCAGTTTCATTATTAGGGGCAAAGACCACGGAGTCTTGTTGGCCGGAGGCTACATTGGGTAAAAAACGATGGTGCGTTGCCAAAACTCCAAACTTTAATTTATGTCCGGGCAGTGGATAATAATCAAAGTCCGATTTGATCGACCAGTCCCTTATGCCTGAATTCAGCCCCACCGAAAAATTATCCTGGCGAGCCGAAAATTGAAATTTGTAATTATTAAAAACAGCTGTGGTGTTCGAAAAGAGCCGTGGGCCAAATACATGATTCCAACGAACGGTGGCTGTTGCATTACCCCATGGGATATTAGTGCTGAACGATCGCTTATTATTGTTGAAATCGAAGACATCCCTTCCAAAATAGCCGCTAATGAATAGTCTATCCTTTTTGGAGAAACGATGATTGAACTTGGCGTTGAGATCATAGAAATAATACCCGGAGCCATAGAAGCTGCTGCTTTTACTGATAAAAGGGGATATGAGGGCGTCTACATACGTTCTTCTGCCCGACAAAATAAAAGATGATTTTCCTTTCTCTATGGGCCCCTGGGCCGAGAAACGCGAAGCGATAAGTCCGATACCCCCTTCGAATTGGTAATTGTTAGCGTTTCCTTCTTTCATGGAAACATCCAACACCGAAGAAAGACGGCCTCCGTATTGAGCCGGCATACCACCTTTTATCAGACTTAAGTTGCGAATGGCATCTCCATTAAAGATGGAGAAGAATCCAAATAAATGACCGGTATTGTAAACGACAGCGTCATCCAGTAAAATCAGGTTTTGATCGGGGCCGCCACCACGAACATAAAAACCCGCATTGCCTTCTCCGGCATTGCGAACACCGGGTAACAATTGTATCGTCTTGAGGATGTCTACCTCTCCCATCAAAACGGGCAGCGACTTGATCTGACCTACCGAGAGATCGATCTTACCAAGTTGCGCAGCTGTTATATTGCCATCTCTTTTTTTACTAAAGACCACCACTTCTTGGATGGAGGCCGATCGGGGTACCAGGTCGATGTTCTGTGTTTGATTGGCAAAAAGTGACAGGGAGAGCGGCTTTACTTGGTATGAAACATGCGAAATGCTTAGCAAGTGCGTACCGGCCTCCAAGGTGAGGGAATAAAAACCAAACTGGTTGCTGAGAATGCCACGGGTCTGGCCATTGACCTTTATGGAAGCACCAGAGACCACTTCTCCTGACAACGAATCCCTGATATAACCGTTAAGCGTAAAACGACTTTGGGCCGATCCAAACATGAAACAGCAACAAGAGAGTATAAACAACAGACACCTTGCCATCATGGCCTTTAAACAAAAAAACTATAAAATGGTTGTAGCGCTCCCCCTGCGCTGCGTACCTTTGCGGCCATTATGCTGGCAGGACTACAAAATGTATGCTTTGAATTTGGAGCAAGGACCATCTTGCAAGATGCCACCTGGCACATACAGCCAGGCGAACGCATTGGCCTTATCGGTTATAATGGGACCGGAAAATCAACGCTGCTCAAACTACTAGTGGGCGAATACCAGCCCAGCAAGGGGTCGGTTGAGCGAAGCCGTGGCACCACCATTGGCTACCTGCACCAAGACCTGCTCAGCTTCGATACTAATGAATCGATCCTATCGGTTGCGTTGGGGGCTTTTGCCCGCGTTTTGGAACTCGAAAAGCTGATCGAATCCCTTGGAATAGAGCTGGAAAAGACCGGAGATGAAAAGGTCCTTCATCAATACAGTGATTGTCTGCAAGAAATGGACGCCCTTGATGGCTATAGTATCCATCATCGCACCGAGGAGGTGCTACAGGGGCTTGGCTTTAACAACGAAGATCTGCAGCGGCCCTATAAGGAGTTCAGCGGAGGCTGGAGAATGCGGGTGCTGCTAGCCAAGATGATCTTGCAACAGCCCGATCTGCTTTTGCTCGATGAGCCAACGAACCACTTGGACCTGCCCTCTATAGAATGGCTCGAAAAATACCTTTTACATTATAGGGGATCGGTGGTCATGGTCAGCCATGACAAGTATTTTTTGAACCGGATGGTCAACAAGATCGTAGAGCTCTATCAGCAAGAATTGCATAGCTACAGTGGTAACTATGATTTCTTCGAAAAGGAGAAGGCCGTTCGTATGGAATTGCAGCAAAAGGCATTCGAAAATCAGCAAGACTACATTCGTCAACAAGAACGTATCGTGGAGCGGTTTCGTGCAAAGGCCAGCAAGGCAGCCATGGCGCAGAGTATAATAAAAAAACTAGACAAGCTCGAACGTATCGATGCCGCAGAACTCATTCGACCCAATATCAAGATCAATTTCAGGGTCGATAAGACTCCCGGCAAGGTATTGGTAGAATTAAAAGGCATCCAGAAATCGTTTGGGAATAATCGAATTATAAAAGACGGTGTCGCAGAAATAGAACGAGGCGACAAGATAGCGCTGATCGGCGCCAACGGGAAAGGTAAATCAACCTTGTTACGGATCATTGCCGGTGCGGAGCCCTTCGAGAGCGGAGAAAGAAAATGGGGGCATAATGTTTCGGAAAGTTTTTATGCACAACATCAGCTCGAATCTTTGAAGCTCGATCATACCATTTTGGACGAGATGAAAGAATGCGGCAGTCAGCTTAACGATCTCGAACTACGAGGGTTACTGGGTTGCTTTCTGTTCAGCGGAGATGATGCCGATAAAAAGATAAGCGTGTTGAGTGGAGGCGAAAAAGCCCGGGTAGCATTGGCAAAAGTGATCGTCAGCAAGGCTAACTTTCTTTTACTTGACGAACCTACCAACCACCTCGACTTGCACAGTTGTGAGTTACTGATCGAAGCCCTCAATAACTACCAAGGCACGCTGATGCTGGTCAGTCACGACCGCCATTTTATCGCTAAAACAGCGAACAAGATTTGGGAGATCGTAGACCAAGAAATTAAGGAGTTCAAAGGAGGATATGAAGAATGGGTGGCCTGGAAAGAACGAATGGCCCGTCAAAAAGCAACGGCTACCGCTTCGCCCGCTGCATCGGTTGTAACGACTGCCGTTGCTGCTACCCTCCCCCCCAACAAGGGTGTTGACAACTCCTCAAAGAGTAGTTCCCCCAACGCCGCTGTAGATAAAGAAAAGAAAAAGGAACTTCAACGCTTGCAAAAACGATTTGAACAAATAGAGCGATCCCTGGCGGAATGGCAACTAAAAAAACAAGAGCTAGAGGGGCAACTCGGTGATCCTGGCATCTATGCCAGCAAAGAGCTTTTTCTAAAGACGGAGAGTGAGTTTACAAAGACGACTCAACAAATAGATTCACTAAGCAAAGAATACGAAGAGCTATTCGAGAAGCTCATGAATGCCTCTGAAAACGAGTAAAGAATAGTAAACTCAAATCATCCGATCTTTTCAGCGACCACCGCTAAGATTGCCGCTTCTTTTTGGATGGCCAATTCTTCCATGTTCTTTACTTGCTGCAACAGCGTAGCCACATAGGCTGCATCCTCATAGCCCGAAGCATTGATCTTGACATTAAGCCCGGCGCCCAATACGGCAC
>CANGTM010000081.1 GCA_947456825.1 Chitinophagaceae bacterium | reverse complement strand
GAGTTCTAAAACCCGGCAAGATCAAAGACAATCACAAACGCCTACAGCTGATCTTTAATACGGTAAGCGGGCTCATTACGCAATTTGCCCCCACCGATTTTGCCATCGAGGCCCCTTTCTTTGGCAAGAATGTGCAAAGTATGCTCAAACTGGGGCGCGCCCAGGGAGTAGCCATTGCCGCCGCTATGCGCCACGGCTTGGAGGTAACCGAGTACTCTCCCAAAAAAGTAAAACAAGCCGTAACCGGTAATGGAAATGCAGGTAAAGAGCAGGTAATGAAAATGCTGCAGACTCTTTTGCAATTCAAAGATAGCCCCAAATACTACGATGCGACCGATGCGGTAGCAGTAGCACTTTGTCATTTTTATGAGCAAAGCAAACAACGGCTACTGAATACTGCGACAACAAAGACCAAATTAAAAAGTGGTTCCGGCGCTTCCGGTACAACACGCCAAGAAAAAGCAGCTACTACCACCTCGAAATCAGCAAAAAAAAGCCGTACCAAAAATGATTGGGCCGACTTTATTCAAAAAAATCCTCAGCGGGTTCAAAAAAAATAATCTCATAGATACGCCAACAGGCGCTCTTGAACGGAGCGAAGCTGTTCGTCTCCAGCTTTTTGTTTTCCGGACTGCGCAAAGTTCAGATCATTAGAGGTATTGATTGGCAGTAGGTGCATATGCGCATGAGGTACTTCGAGCCCTATTACCGAAATACCGCAGCGCTTGCAGGGAAAGGCCTTTTCAATAGCCTGGGCAATAGGCTTCGCAAAGACGAGCATGGCAGATAAGTACTCGTCAGAAAGATCAAATAATTTATCGACCTCCACTTTAGGAACGACCAGCACGTGCCCTTCGCGCAAAGGAAAGACGTCGAGAAAAGCCAAAAACAAATCGCTCTCGGCGATCTTGTAACAAGGAATTTCTCCTGTAACAATTTTTGAGAAGAGGGTCATGGCAAATAAGTTACTCTTGGATAATTAACCTGCCGTAATGGCTTCGATGCGAAAATTCAAAACACCGGCTGGCGCTTGCACCTCGGCAGTCTCCCCTACTTTTTTTCCTAGAATTCCTTTGCCAATGGGAGAAGTCACCGAGATTTTTCCGGCCTTAAGGTCGGCCTCTTTTTCGCTCACCACTTTATATATCACTTGCTTGTTGGTCTTGAGATTCGTAAGGGTTACTTGCGTAAGAATAGAAACCTTACTGGTATCGATCGAAGAAATGTCCAACACGCGCACATTAGCCATAACTCCTTCAAGGGCTGCAATGCGGGCCTCAAGCATGCCTTGTGCTTCCTTGGCCGCATCGTATTCGGCGTTTTCTTTAAGATCTCCCTTTTCGCGGGCCTCTGCAATGGCTCGACTGGCTGCCGGACGATCTACAGCCTTCATGCGCTGTAACTCGGCCTTCATTTGCTCTAAGGTCTCCTGGGTAACATACTGAATGGTACTCATATGGAACGGTTTAACTCACAAAAAAAGAGCAACGCCTCAGTCAAACCGAAGCGTTGCAGTATTTAAGTGCAAATATACAAAAATTAGCCAAGAGGAATAGTGGGTAGTCTTATGCCCCACTCCGTATTTTGTCGAGCAAAACCTGACTCATCCGCTCGAAAGAAGCGTGGCTATAGCCGGCAATGTGGGGGGTAAGCACCACATCGGGTCGCCGGATCAACTGTTGTAATAATTGATTCTCATCGGGTTGATAACTGTCAAGATTTTCGTTGGGCAACACATCAAGGGCCGCTCCGGATAATTGCCCCTTTTCGAGGGCCTGCACCAGGGCGTTGAGATCGACCACCTCTCCCCGCGATGTATTGATCAATACGGGGGCTTGTTGTAGGGAGTCAAAAAAAACAGTATCGGCCATTCCCTTTGTCGTGGCATCGAGCGGCACATGAAAACTGATCACCTGGCAGCGGGCCATCACTTCGGCCAAGGTGGCCTCTTGAATATACAAAGATCCAAATCCCGTTTTATGAATATCATAGGCAAGCACGGTTACCCCGAAAGGAGCCAGCAGTCGGGCAAATTCGCTACCGGTATTTCCATAACCGATAATCCCTACGCATAGACCACTCAGCTCGGTACCCCGGTTTTCGTTCCGTTTCCATAACCCTTGCTGTATCTCGCGATACGACCAACTAATGCGATGCAATACTGTCAATAACATGCCCAGTGCATGCTCGGCAACCGACAAGCGATTACCCTCGGGGCTACTATAACAAGTAACGCCACGTTCTTGGGCATAGACCGTATTGACCAATTCCATTCCGCTACCCAGCCGTCCGATCCATTTAAGTTGATGGGCTTTTTGCAACAAGGTTCGATCAACTGCAACACGGGTAGTAATGACTAACCCCACTGCATCGTCTATAACCGATTCTACTTCTTCTCTTGTGATGTTCGGCGCATCTATCACCTCATAACCTAAGGTGCGCAACCCCTCGGCCAGCAACGGATGTGACGGACCGGTTATGATCACTTTATTAGTATGATGAGCTACTGTCAATAGAATACAAAATTAAGCATTGCCCCTGGCAAGCATGCGAAAACTAAGAGCCCCAAAATCGTCAACACTCAATTGCTCTGCGCGCTTGTCAAAAAGTGGGTCTCGCAATACAGCTGCATCAAAAAGAGGTTTAAGTGCGTTGCGAAGGGTCTTTCTTCGTTGCCCAAAAGCCGTTTTGACCAACAACGTAAAGTCTGCTGCACTACGCATGTCAGGTATCTCTTTTCGGGGGGTTAACCGAATAACGCCACTCATGACCTTGGGAGGTGGATCGAAGCAACCGGGAGAAACATCAAAAAGATAGTCTACCGTAAAAAAAGCTTGGATCAACACCGATAAGACCCCATAGGTCTTAGAGCCGGGAGCGGCGGCAGCCCGCTGCGCTACTTCTTTTTGAAACATACCAACCATGGTCTCTAGCGACGAACGCCATTCGAGCATGGTAAACAGGATCTGACTAGAAATATTATAGGGAAAGTTGCCCACCACCGTAAAAGGACCCGTAAAGGGAATCTCCATCTTTAAGAAATCGAGATGCAACAATTTGCCATTAAGCGCCGGAAATTCTTTTAGCAGATACTCGACCTTTTCTTTATCCAGCTCCACGGCCTTAAAATCAATGCCGGGTAAGGCAAGGAGATGCCTTGTTAAGGCGCCACCACCCGGACCCACCTCTAGCAATTGCGTAAAAGAAGTGTGCGTTAAGGCCTCTATGATCTTGCGTACGATGTTTTCGTCTCGCAAAAAATGCTGGCCGAACGATTTTTTAAGGGTGTACATCCTTACAAATGTACTCCCTACACGTATTGACGAAGTGATAATTCGTTAATTTTACAGTAATACTCCCACATGAATACTCCCAAACCCATCATTGGCATCTCTTGCGGCGATCTGAACGGAATTGGCATAGAACTTATCATCAAGACCTTTTCGGACAGCCGTCTGCTCGATCACTGCACCCCGGTTGTCTTTGCCTCTGCAAAAGCCATCAACTTTTACCGCAAGACCCTGCCTGAGTATAATTTTAACTATGCCAGTACCAAAGAGCTAAACCGTATCAATCCCAAACAGATCAACCTGTTCAGCTGCTGGGAAGAAGACACCGATATCACCCCCGGACAACTGACCCCAGTTGGAGGTCGCTATGCCGCCATCTCGCTGCAATCGGCTGTAGCCGCCCTAAAGCAAGGACAGATCGACGGACTGCTTACCGCTCCATTTCATAAAAAAAATATTCAGTCGGCCGAGTTTTCCTTCACAGGACATACCCCCTACCTGCAACAGATCTTTGGGGTCAACGACGTAGTGATGCTGCTTTGCTCAGGTGATTTTCGGGTAGGGCTCGTTACCGAACATGTACCGGTAGGAGAAGTAGCCGCCAAGCTGACCAAAGAAAAGATAGTCAGCAAACTGATGCTGCTGCACCAGAGTTTGCAAAAAGATTTTGGTATAGATAAACCCCGCATTGCCGTACTGGGACTAAACCCCCACGCAGGAGATGAGGGCCTAATTGGGAAAGAAGAAGAGACCCTTATTCGACCTGCCATTAAAGAAGCCAAGAACCACAACATGCTGGTGGTAGGCCCTTACAGTGCCGATGCTTTTTTTGCCCGCCGAAGTTTTGAGCAATTCGATGCGGTGCTGGCCATGTATCATGACCAAGGACTGATTCCATTTAAAACGCTGGCCAGTGGCGAAGGCGTAAACTATACCGCAGGACTGCCCGTTGTGCGCACCTCTCCTGACCATGGAGTGGCCTTCGATATTGCAGGAAAGAACAAAGCCGACAACAGCTCTTTTTTACTGGCCTTGTTCGAGTGCATAGATATCATCAACAGAAGAAAGGGCTATGCCGAGAACAGAAAAAATCCATTGCGCAAAGCCTCTAGAGCCATGCTGGCAAATGCGAAAGATGAAGCGATCGAGGAATAAGTGCAATCCTAAAGCAAAGATCGATCGCTAAGTAGTTGCTAAGCGACGCGGGCGAATAGCTACATTCATAAGATCAACGAAACAACGAAGCCGGCAATCCCTTGTTTAAGGTATACGCTTGGTATTGAATCAGCACTTTCCCTTTTTGTGGTAAACCGCTTGCTTTAGGCGTACCATTATCGTAGTCGAGGGTTGTGCCCTTAGGTAATTTATAATCTCGGGTATTGAACTCCATGGCTACCTCAGAAGGCAAACCACACCAGCTGTAACTGCCGTATTTCATTTTTATCGAGTAAGTGCCGCTCTCCTTGGTGCTTA
The DNA here is from genome assembly GCA_947456825.1 of Chitinophagaceae bacterium. Classification (GTDB taxonomy): domain Bacteria; phylum Bacteroidota; class Bacteroidia; order Chitinophagales; family Chitinophagaceae; genus JJ008. The sequence goes on along the minus strand of CANGTM010000081.1, from coordinate 1,815 downwards.
CTACCGATCGGCGTACGAGCAATTGCGTTGGATCGATATAAAGAGTGGCACGGGTAATAGATTCCTCTTCGGACAGGGGAAAGATCTTTACCACAGTACAAAGTACTCCATCAACGGTTTCGGTGCCGGATAGTACCGCTTCGAAATTAGTTAACCCTAATACATTGTTCATATTGATATGAACCGTTCCCTTTGGAATAAAAGAAATGCCTTTTTCGTTCTTAACAAGCAACTGATCGGGTTTTCTATAATATACCGTTACTTGTGAAACGGGTGCCTTAATAAAAATAACGTTGGTCACCAGTCGGGCACGGGCACTGTAATCATTTACCAGATCGTACTTTTTTTTGACGCTGGCAAGCAAAGCTACTGCCGTGGGATCACTGGCTTGCGCAGCGGCAACCAACAGAAGCAAAGAGAACAACGCAAGAATTATTTTTTTCATAACTGATCGTACTAGCATCAACTTAAAATATCTTTTTTTCTAAACGCCCACACAGCAGCCGAAATAAACAGGGTGATGTATCCTAACAATATCGCCCCACTCTTGACCAATGCGATCGGATTTTCTATGGACCCTGGAATAGTAACCCCATCTGCCGATTTCTCTACATAAAAAAATCCTTTCCAGCCTAACATATGCGTAGTAAAGGACCAGGGATTGATGGTTTGCTCAAAGACCGGCACCTTTAATTGCTGTAAAATAGTAAAGACGATCACAATACAGACGGTAGCCACAATTGGACCCAGGGAATTCTCGGCAAATACCGAAAGAAACACAGAGAGCGCAGCGATCATAATAAGAGCCAGCGCGGCAAAGAAGAAAGCGGCTATAAAACGCCATACCACATCGGTATTGCTAATGATGTGCAGATCGGTTTCCTTAAAGACAACCAGATCATTGGCACCAAACAGCAACAAACTTCCTACGAGTGCAAATAAGGCCATCCAAAGCAAGAGTAAAATAACGTAGACGGCACTAGCGGCAAACTTGGCCAACACCAGCTCGGTACGTGTTACCGATTTGGTGGCTAGCATACGTAGCGTGCCACTATTGGCCTCTCCGGCAATCATATCACCAGCGATCAGTGCCACTAGTAATGGCACATGTACTAAAATAATATGCAAGACCGCTACGCAAACAAAGTAACCATTCAAAATTCCCCCGAAAGGAATCTCGAACGTATCGGTCTGGCTATCGGTAAAGAACAAGATGAATTCATTGCCATTCACCTTTAAGGCAAATTGAATAAGCAGGATGATGAGCGCAATGGCCCCAAACGCAATAAACGTACGAGGGCGTCGAAAGATCTTAAATAATTCTATACGTAATACCTCAAAAAACATCATTGACCGGTTAGTGATAAAAAATAGGCCTCTAGAAAATAACGGTGCGAAGGCAGCTGTTGTACATCGAGCGCTGTGGCCTTTTGTAAAATAGTTTGCATACTCGCCTCCATCAGTTTTTTGCCTTTGTCTATGATCAAGACTTGATCGGCGATCATCTCTATTTCGCTGAGTAAATGAGACGACACGATAATGGTCTTACCCTGCTCGCGACTCAGATGCAGTATAAGCTGTCGCATATCGGCAATCCCTTGTGGATCGAGCCCGTTGGTAGGCTCGTCAAGAATAAGCAGATCGGGATCGTTGACCAATGCACAGGCTAAGGCCAGTCGTTGACGCATTCCCTGCGAATACGTGCCCACCCGACTGGTCAGACGAGCACCTAGCCCAACCATATTCAATAGATCTTTCAATTTATTTTCTTGGGGACGCACACCGCTCAACCGAGAAAAAATGCGAAGGTGCTCT
>CANGTM010000080.1 GCA_947456825.1 Chitinophagaceae bacterium | reverse complement strand
CTCTGCATTCCGTCGTATCTTGATCCCCTAATTCAATTGTATGGAGCAGGGTTGGGATTCGGAAATCAGTGCTTTTTTTATTCGGATCGTCAATGCCATTGCCGTAACGGTCATTTGGATGCTTACGGCCTCTACGGTGGGGCTTTATGCCGGATTGGCCGTGCCAGGTCGCTATGCCACTTGGATAACCGTACTCTTTTATGCGCTACTGGGTATTTCGTTCGCGGCGCTCGTTCGTTATCTACGAAAGGCCTGGCAGAAAAACAATCGTTAACTGCTGTGGTCCGAAACAATGACCCATTGTCCGTTAAGTTGTCTTAGCAATAGGGTAAAATGCCCCTGTACGTTACCGATACTTCTTGTTAGATGCCACTTGCCAATGACTTGCGCGTACTGCTTGGAAAGTAGTTGAACATGCAGGATGGTGAATTGTAATTTTCCCATGGCAGCCGTATCGGGATATCCTTTTTTATAATTGGCCAGTGTATTATTCCACCCATAGGTTACTCCCGACTTACCAATGAAACAGAGCGAGTCGGTCTTCCAGTAGCCTTGCATAAAACCCTCCAGATCGCCACGGTTCCAGGCAAGGGTTTGTTCATTGAGTAGTTTTCGAATTGATTGGTCAGCCTTTTGTGCTTCAGTCTTTGTTTGAATTGCTAAAAAAAGCAGCAGTAACAAGGGTTTCATTGAAGAAAGATACGATTTGCTGCTAATGCCTGCAATCATCGGCATGTGCATGGTTATGCGACCGGCAACTGCGTACGTTTAGCAGGTGTGCATAGATGATGAGGGCTACGGCCGGGACCAGCAATAAAAGTTGATAATCCGGAAAGAGCTGTTTTAAAACCAAAAAACCTCCCCCCAATAAAAACAGCAGCCAGGGGGTCAAACGGTGGTGATGCTTTTTGTAGCCGTGGTACATGGAGTAACTCCCTATGACCAAGGCCAGCGCGATCATTCCCAATTCAAAGCCCAGGTGATGGATGATATTGATGCCAAATAACGGCAAACTGGTTAGTAACAGGGGTAGCAGCGCACAGTGAATGGCGCAGATAACCGAGGCACCAATACCCAACCAATCCCAATTGATCCGATAACGCATGGTACGAAATTACCGAAATAGCAACATAGTTGCAAAAATCTCCGATCGCATGCGATCGGCAGGGAAGTGTTCCGTAATTTTGTGCCTCAATGTTGTGGTATGTCGAAAAGAGGATGGATCTACCTGGTATTTTTTGTGTCACTGGCCTTGCTATTTTATGCCACGTTGGCGCTGGTCATTCCGGGGTACACAAAAAAGGGGGTGGCACCGGTCAGCTATGTGCGGCCTTTCCGGTTCATAACCCAGGATAGTACTTTTTTTACGGAGCAGGACCTGGCTGGAAAAGTGTATGTGGCTTCTTATTTTTTTACCACATGCAAGGGGATCTGTCCTAAAATGAACAACCATCTGAAAGAGGTATACGAAGCGTTACACAAGGATCCCGATTTTAGATTGCTTTCTCATACCTCCGATCCGGAAACAGACTCCGTGGCGCAGCTCAAGAAGTATGCCGATTCGCTAGGGGTCGATACCCAAAAGTGGATCTTTTTGACCGGGCGTAAGGATAGTCTCTATTATGCGGCCCGCATCAGCTACACTATTGATGACCCGGCCAATAACCTAACTTCTATTGAGGATGATTTTTTACATACCCAATTTTGGGCGCTGGTAGACCGGAACGGCGACGTAAAAAAGATCTATGACGGATTAAAGGAGTCAGAGGTAAAGCAACTGATATCCGATACTAAAAAACTTCTAAGCGAGAAGAACTAATTTTATCGCATCATGCCCCGCGCTACTGCTGCTACAGAAAAGAAAGTGACCGACCTGCTCAAAAGGCAGACGCTGAGTGTAACCGAGAGCCGTAAGCGTATTCTTCAACTTTTTCTGGAACAGCCCGGCGCCCTTTCTCATGGGGATATCGAAAAAAGGGCCGGTGGGATGTTCGATCGGGTAACGATCTACCGAACGCTTCAGACCTTTGTGGACCGCGGACTTATTCATACCATACCTTCTGCAGACAATGCTATTCGTTATGCGTTGTGTAAAGACGAATGTGGCGATGGGCATCATCGTCATGAACATATTCATTTTGTGTGCACCGAGTGCGAGCAAACCTTCTGTCTCGACGAGGTGGTAACGCCGGTCATTCGCTTACCAAAAGGTTATTCAACCGACCAGATAGAGATCTTGGTGCAGGGAAAATGCAAGCAATGCACCGTGGCTGAGCGCCGCTGACCGCTGTCATTGTCCTAGCCGGCGCAGTATAATAGCTTACCGGAAATATCTTTTTCTGGCATGAAGCAATTCAATCTGTTTTTTTTGATAACAGGGGTCATTGCCCTATTGGCCGCCTGTTCCTCGGCGTCTCGCATTACCAGTTCGTGGTCGCCTCGACCTACCATTCCGGTTCTTTTTAAGAAAGTGATCGTGCTGGGGTTGATCCATGACAGAGACCGCACTTTACGAGAGCATATGGAGCAATCACTGGCCAGTCACCTCCGCTCCCGGGGGCAAGAGGCGGTCTGTGCCTGTGAGCTGTATGGCCCTAAAGAATTCGATCAGTTGACCGAGAAAGAGGCGCTGGCAAAGCTCTCTAACTCTGGCATTGATGGCGTTTTGACCGTTGTCTTGCTCGATAAGGAGCGCGAGCGTTACTATGTACCGGGACAAATGCAGTTTACACCCTATGGGTTCTATTATGATCGTTTTTGGGGGTACTCGCGCACGCTGCATTGGCGTATCTATTCGCCGGGGTATTATACGACCAACACGCGTTATTTCTGGGAGAGCAACCTCTACGATCTTTCCGACGGCAAATTGATCTATTCGGCCCAAAGCCAAAGTTTCGATCCTTCTTCTTCGGACGTGCTTGGTAAGGAGTATGGTAAGTTGATAGTCGACGATATTATCGGCAAAGGGATCATGGTCGTTTCTTCCACGCCCAGTAAAGACCTTTGACATCGGTGGTCCATTCTTTGAACCAGGCCACAAGCACGATCTCTTCCGCCAGCTCTAGCATCGTAATAATAACGGCCGTATAGAATAGTGGGTAGTGGATCGTATCAAAGAACCAAAAGGTCAATAAAAAAAGCCCTTGCGCAAAGGCTGCCAATTTAGCCAGCCGGGTATGAAAACTGGAAATTCGCTTGTAGCGGTAGAGTGCATATGCCGTCTGAATCAAGAACAAAATTACCAAGGGGAGTAGCCACATCCATTGCTCGGTCAACAACTCGGGCTTGATCATGAGTAACCCTGCTGTTGTGATCAATACGGTCAAGTCATCTCCAATGGAATCCAATCGCGCCCCAAGCGTACTATTGACCCGAAAGAATCTTGCCAACACCCCATCGATCATATCGGTAAAAAAGCTCAACGCTACCATCCACTTGAACCATACGGGTGGTCCGCTAAGCAATAATCCCAGTAAAAAGGGGGCCGCCACTACACGGTACAAGGTAATGCCGTTGATCAGGTAATATGCCAAACTTTTCTTCTTCATTCAATGGCGGTGGGGTGGTTGGCAGGAATCGACGAACAGAGCATTGAAATCACTTCTTGGTCTGTTAGCTGGGGAAAATCCCAATAAAATCTTCCAACACCGATGAAAGGCTCAGGATAGTGGCAACTGATCAGTTCATCTACCACAGGCCTCAACCTGGCAGCCGCTTCTGTTGAACAGACCGGAACGGCTACGATCAGCGCTGCAGGCAGCTGTTTTCGGATAGCGCGTATGGCAGCCATCATGGTACGGCCCGTGGCAATGCCATCATCGACAATGATCACTTTTTTTTGATGGGTTGAAAGGGCCTTTTCGCGCCCTGTCAATCTTGTATAACGGTCTTTGAGCTCTCTTTTGATCTTGGCTTGTTGTTGGGCAAGGTATTCCAGAGGAGCCGCACTGTCCGTATCGACGACGATCTCGTTATCGCACACGGCACCAATGGCATATTCGGGGTCTTGGGGATGACCGATCTTTTTTGCCATCAATAGGTCAAAGGGGGCCTTTAGCCTATTGGCTAAAGTATACCCAATGGGAACGCCTCCCCGGGGAATGGCCAATACAAGGGTCTGCGGCCCTGCATGTGCTGAGACCAGTTTGGCCAATTGGATAGCCGCATCGTTTCTATCGGTAAAGTACATAGCTGCCAGAGACAAGATAGCCATGCGGATGATCTAAAAGGCTGATGTAACTGTACAAGAGGCATGATAGTGCTCAATCAGCAGCAGCCACAAGATCTCTGATCACTACCGAGGCGGCTACCGCACCAAAGGTGGCAGGCAAATAAGAGATGGTGCCATAGGCAGATTTTTTAAAGTTACTCCCGTCCGTAAGCATCAGACTCTCTTTGATAGGCTCCTCAGGGGAGAAAACTACTTTAATGCCTTTTCGGATGCCATAGCGGCGCTTGAGTTGCTTGCGAACCTGTTGCGCAAATGGGCAATTGTAGGTCTTTGCTATATCGACCACTTGCAGTCGGGTAGGATCGAGTTTGGCACCCGCACCCATACTGCTTACCAGCGCGATACCACTCTCATAGGCCATTTTGATAAAGGTGAGTTTTGGGGTGATACTATCAATGGCATCTATGATATAATCAGGCTTTTTTGCCAGCTGGGTCGCCACCATTTCAGGAGAGACGAATGAGCTTACTGCCGTTAATTCCAACTCAGGATTAATGGCCAGTAATCGCTCTTGCATAAGCGTGGCCTTTGACATTCCGTGCGTTGTAGCCAGGGCAGGCAACTGGCGATTTCTATTGGAGGGATCGACCGTATCTCCATCGATAATGGTCATTTTCCCTATGCCACTGCGTGCAATGAACTCAGCCGCATAGGAGCCTACGCCCCCCAGGCCCACGACCATTACGTGTGCGTTATTCAGGTGTCGAACAGCGGGTTCTCCTATGAGCAAAGAGGTGCGGGACAGCCACGAAATATCCATAGTGCAAAACAAGGGAATTGTTAGCAGTTCAAAGAAATCCCCATCGGTGGATAGAAAAAAAATAGCAGAGAATTTGCCGTGCAGCTAAAAATTCTATATTTGATACCGGAAAAGCTCTTTACCCATTAACATTCTAAATTTAGAAAAATGGCAACCAAGAAAAAAGCGGCAAAAAAAGCTGCTAAAAAGCCTGCTAAGAAAGCTGCTAAAAAAGTAGCCAAAAAAGTAGCAAAGAAGAAGCCTGCTAAAAAAGCGGCAAAGAAAAAACCTGCTAAGAAGAAGTCTGCTCGTAAGCCTAATGCGGCTTTCATGAAAGCAATGACTCCTAGCGCCGCTCTGGCCGCTGTAGTAGGTCCTAAGGCCCTCGCTCGTACCGAGGCTGTCAAGAAGATTTGGGGTTACATTAAAGCCAACAAACTTCAGGACAACAAGAACAGACGTATGGTCAACACCGATGCCAAGTTGAAAGTGGTATTCGGTAACAAAGGCCAAGTGTCTATGTTCGAAATTGCCAAGTACCTCGGTAAGCATCTGAGCTAAACTTCGCAAACACTGAACTTGTAAAAGCTATCCTTTGGGGTAGCTTTTTTTATGCTTGTTGTGCAGGTAGCCGAAGCGTAAAACTGCTTCCTTGACCGGAGGGATTATTTTTTACCGTAAGCTCTCCTCGATTGAGTTGCGCGAACTCCATACAAATACGCAATCCTAATCCCGTTCCTTCCTCTCCGGCAGTTCCCGTTTTCGAGATCATGGGATCGAATCGGTAGAGCTGATCCAGCGTTTCCTGACTCATCCCCTCGCCGTTGTCCAAAACGCTCAATGCGCAGTAACCTTCTTCGTCGTGCGCCTCTAGTTGCACGGCGGTGTTGGCCGGGCTGTATTTGATAGCATTATGAATGAGATTACGAACGATAAAATTAAATTGATCTCGATCTGCCCAAGCCGTAAGCTGGCCAACTTCAGTGTAATGCATGGTTACCTTTTTCTCCAACGCCATCTGTTCGTACAGGCGTATGTTCTCTTTTACATCATTGCCCACTGCTACTAATTGGGGCTGGGTGCTGGCCTTTTTCATTTGTAGTTTGGCCCACACAATCAGGTTGTCGGCCATTTTGGTAGTACTATCCAGCTGTTTTTCTAGCTCGTCCGCGAATTGCAGTAGTTGTCCACGCTGAATCTGTTCGCCACCCTTTTGCAGTAAACCGACGTAACTTTTTAATCCTTGTAAAGGGGCCTTGATGTCGTGAGACAATATACTCAGAAACTTATTTTTCAGTGCATTGAGTTCTTCGAGTTGTTGATTCTGTATCCGCATCGTTCCCCGCTGTTCGGTGAGTAGTCGGTTGGCTTTTCTAAGCATGAATACATTGTAGGATACTATTACAAGAAGAATCAAAAGAATTGCCATGAATATGATCGTAGTGCGGGTGCGACTGTTCTTTTCCTCGATCAGTTTTTTTTGATTCAGGTTATTTATTTGCAGCTCAGCAGACATCTGCTCCAGTGAATCGACTCGTAACATGGTTTCCGTAAAGCGGAACATTACTTCGGTTTTTAAATTATTCAGCTCTGTGTTGGTTGCCCGGTAATCAGCTAGCGTTGTGCGGAGCGCTTGCAGTGAGCCGCTTTCTACCTGAAGTTTTATGATCGATTCATATAGTGGTTGTACATAGTTAAAGAGGCGATTTTCCTTTACGATCTCCAAAGCTCTTTGTAATTGTCTTAACGCTTCTTGTTGTTGATTATTTTCGGACATAAGTCGTGCGAGCTGAATTAACGCGTCGACGGTAGCCACCTTTTGTGCACCTTGTCCCAGACGATCGGACACCTCCAAGGTTTTATGATACCAATAGGCGGCGGCGTTTTTATCTGCTTG
>CANGTM010000079.1 GCA_947456825.1 Chitinophagaceae bacterium | reverse complement strand
GCCATAGGCAATCCGTATGCAGAGCATGCCGATCGTGGTGTGTTTAAGACCACCGACGGCGGTGAGACCTGGAGTAAGATCCTGTATGTGAACGACACTACCGGTTGTGCCGATATGGTGATGGACCCCTCTAATCCCAATAAAATTATTGCTGCCATGTGGCAGTTTCGCAGAAAACCCTGGGAACTTAAAAGCGGTGGTGCCGGAAGTGGACTTTATATAACCAGCGATGGAGGAAAGAATTGGAAAAAATTAGGTAAGGAGGATGGGATTCCTGCCGATCCACTGGGTCGTATCGGCATTGCTTTTGCCAGAAGCATGCCCTCTAGAGTGTATGCAAAAATTGAGGCCACAAAAAATGGATTGTATAAAAGTGATGATGGAGGATTTAGCTGGAAACTGGTCAACAGCGATCCTGCACAGGTAACCGATCGTCCTTTCTATTACCAAGAGATCTATGTAGATCCCAAAAACGAAAATCGCATTTACGATGTGCACTCCACTATTACCATGAGTGAAGATGGAGGTAAATCATTTAGCACACTGATTCCCTACTCCGGTATTCACCCCGATCACCATGCCTGGTGGATACATCCCGAAGATCCCAACCTGATCATAGAGGGTAATGATGGCGGTATTGGCATTTCGCGCGACAGAGGCAAGACCTGGATCTTCGACGAGAAGATCCCGGTAGGACAATTCTATCACGTGAACGTAGATAATGAAATGCCCTATAATGTAATGGGTGGCATGCAAGACAACGGCAGCTGGCATGGCCCTGCATACACCTGGACCAATGGTGGCATTCGCAATTATTACTGGAACAATGTGGGCGGTGGTGACGGCTTCGATGTAATGCCCGATGCAGAAGATGCCAGTTGGGTCTATAGCGAAAGTCAAGGCGGTGCCCTTGGCAAAAGAAATTGGAAGACGGGTGAATCTTGGTACATCAAGCCCCCCACCCTCGATCCCAAATTATTACAACGATTCAATTGGAACTCGCCCATGGCGCAAGATCCATTTGACACCAAAACCATTTACTACGGCAGCCAGTTCGTACACAAAAGCATCGACAAAGGACTTAGCTGGCAAACCATCTCGCCCGATCTTACGACCAACGACAGCGCCAAGATCGCTGCCTTTCAAAATACAGGTGGATTAACGCTCGATATAACCGGTGCAGAAACGCATTGTACCATATTGAGCATTTCCCCATCGAGAAAAGAAAAAGGTACACTCTGGATCGGAACCGATGACGGAATCGTTCAACTGACACGCGATGGTGGAACTACCTGGACCAGTTTTCAAGGAAAGATCCCCGGACTACCTGCCGGATGCTGGATACCGCAAGTAATAGCGTCTCCGCATAATGCAGCAGAAGCCTTTGTAGTGGCTAACGATTATCGCAGAGGAGATGGCAAGCCTTATATTTTTAGAACGACCGATTATGGAAAAACCTGGAAGAGAGTACTCGATGAAAATAAAGTAAAAGGATACGCTCTTTGCATGATACAAGATCCGGCAGAACCCTCGTTGCTTTTTGCAGGAACCGAACACGGCCTATGGGTGAGCATCGATAACGGAAACAACTGGGCCCAATGGAAAAATGGATACCCCTCTGTCTCTACATATGACCTGGCCATTCAAGAAAGAGAGGCTGATCTGGTCATCGCCACCTTTGGTCGTTCACTGTGGGTGCTCGATGATATTCGTCCGCTTCGAAAACTGGCGGCCAACGTCCGAAACGCTTCGACCAGCACTGCTCCATTGATGGTATTTGACAGCCCCGGTGGAGTACAAGCACAATATCGTCCTGCCACAGGGTATGAGTGGAGCACCTGGGGTATTTACGAGGGAGAGAACAGAAACAGAGGTGCAGCCGTATCATTTATGATTCGTCCCGTAGCCGCAGGTACCGCTACATCTACCGCAAAAGAGGTCGCAGCAACCAAATCAGGGCCTGCAGCTGGAGTTAATCCCTCGAACACACAACGCGCAGAGAGAGCTGCCGCCAGAGCAGGCTCCGACTCCATATCGGTCAAGATCTTTAATGAGGCTGGTACCCAAATTCGGTCGCTGCGCTGGGCCGTAGACAGTGGCTTTAATCGCCGCTATTGGGGAATGGAAGAAAAAGGATACCGCCAACCCGGCGCAGGCGGCGGTGAGGGCGGTGGCGGCGGTCGCTTTGGCATGGGCAGGGGCGGATCGGAACCCGGTGGATTACCCGCACTACCCGGCACCTATAAAGTGGTGCTTAAATACGCCGATCATAGCGATTCTACTTGGGTCACCGTAAGCGATGATCCGCGCATGGGAAATAAGAACGATATCAAACTGGCTCAAAAGAAAGCACTCGAGCAAATTCAAAAGTCGGCCGATAAATTAAGTGCGGCCATGGAACGTCTGAGCGAAGCCGAAGAAGTATGCGGCAAGATCAATGCCCAGTTAAAGGGAGCCGATCCCAAAGCCACTGATTCGCTGAGCAAACTCACCAAAAGCGTGCAAGACCAGATAAAAAAGATCAGAGAAAAGATCTCTGGTCCCACCGAAGAGAAACAAGGCCTTTCCCGCAATCCGTTCCTGGTAACGGTACTATCGCAGCTGCGTGGTGCTCAACAGGCCATTACAGCTAAATCCGCCGTACCGGGTGCCGCAGAGAATGTGTTGATGGCAAATGCCGAAACGGCTGTGAGCTCGGTCGTCAAAGAGATCAATGAATTCTTTACTGGCAAGTGGACCTCGTACAGAAATTATGCCGAGGCCAACAGACCGCCACTCTTTAAAGACTACAAGCCGATAGAATAAGGTCGACATTAAGGCCTTGACAAAGCCTTGAAAGGATTATACTTTTACGTATAATCCTTTTTTTATTTTTTATACATATTATATGTACGTAAATTTGTACATAAATACGTACATATAATGTTAACTACCACATTGTCCGATTTTAGAAAAGATATAAAATCATACCTCGACAAGGTGACACAAAGTTTTGAGACCCTTATCATAAACAGAGGGAAAGATACCGGTGTGGTCATCATGTCCCTCGAAGAATACAATTCATTAAAGAGCACCCAACATGAGTTGGCGTCTCGCCTCAATCAACAGCGCCTGGACGCCTCTATCGAAGCACTAAGATCCGGCAAGAAGATCGTCAAACAACTCGAAGAGAAATGAAGTTTGTATTCACTGAACTTTCTTGGGAAGACTACCTTTATTGGCAAAAGAACGACAAACAAAAACTTAAGCGCATCAATGAGCTATTGAGAGATATTTCCAGGAATCCATATGAGGGTATCGGAAAACCCGAACCCCTAAAGTTCAACTATGCCGGTTTCTGGTCAAGAAGAATAGACGAAGAACATAGACTCATTTACCGGGTGGTAAATGATGAAGTTCAAATTGCAAAATGCAGATACCACTATGATTAAAAAATATCGAAAAGAAATTATTGTAGGGCTGATCGTATTTCTCTTCCTGATTCTAAAAGACGCGATCACGAACTTATTTAAATAAAGAATACACCGACATAAAAAGCTCTCTGTTCTACAGGGAGAACAGCATTCGTGCATTGTGTGTTGTGATCTGTGCTATCTGTTCCACACTAACCGCTTTGACCTCGGCCAGTTTTGTGGCCACCAATGTCAGGTAAGCCGACTCATTTCGCTTGCCCCTATTGGGAACAGGAGTCAGATAGGGAGCATCGGTCTCTAGCATAATATGTTCTAATGGAACATCGGCCAGCACCGCGCCCAGCCCTGCATTTTTATAGGTAAGCACACCGCCAATACCCAAATAAAATCCCAGTTTGATGATCTCGCGGGCCTCTTCGATACTTCCCGAAAAGCAATGAAAAACACCGATAAGTCCCCTACCCTTGTATTCCTTTACCACCTGCACACATTCCAAACAGGCATTGCGAGAATGGATCACGATCGGTACTTTTTTTTCCAGGGCCCATTCGATCTGTAAGCGAAAGGCATCGTATTGCTGGTCAACAAAGGTCTTATCCCAATAAAAATCTAACCCGATCTCTCCTACCGCAATAAAATCTCTCTTGTTCCACCAATCACGGGCTATAGACAATTCACTTTGATAGTCTGCTTTAATGGAACAGGGATGTACCCCCATCATGGCTTTACATTGCGAAAACTGTTCTTCCATGGCCACCAAGGCAGCATGGGTCTCTGAATCGATTGCCGGAAGCAAGATCTGCTCTACCCCGGCCAAACGGGCATTCCCGAGCATGACCGACCGATCTTGCTCGAAGTCGGCGAGGTACAAATGGGCGTGAGAATCAATTAATAGCATACTGGTAAAGATGCAAAACTCCGTAAAAAAAACCAGGCCTTAAACTTTCGTTTACCATTGCTGTCAAAGCATCCTATCTTTAAACAGCAAAAGGTACCCCTATGCAAATGAAAACCCTTCAACGCACGGCGCTGGTTGCGCTTGTCGTAACCGTGAGCCTGATGGCTTGTCAAAAAGACCAGCAAACCCCCGATCCGATCGAAGAAAAGGAGGCGCTGGCCTCAAGAACGGTCGGCGAATCAGATGCCGAGGCCGAGATCGTATATGACGGCATCTTTGATGATGCCATGGGCGTGAACCAAGAAGTGGCCATGGGCGGAACCGGTATTTTCGGAAGGCTTACGGCCTGCCCCACGGTAACGGTAACACGTACTGTTGCTCAGCTTCCCTTTCCGGTACGTGTGGTACTCGACTTTGGCACCGGCTGCGTAGGCCGTGATGGAAAGTTTAGAAAAGGAAAGATCATACACGTATATACCAATCGTCTTTTGATTCCAGGCGCGATCGTTGAAACGTCATTTGATAATTATTACCAGGACAGCATTAAAATAGAGGGGGCTTATCGCATAAAGAACACAACGGAATCACCGCTGCGCCCTCGTTACCAGACCAATGTCATCAACGGAAAACTAATTCGCCCCAACGGAAATTTTACCCTTTGGAATGGCGAGAAGGTTCGCACACAAATCGAGGGAGCCCTTACACCCGTAATGCCCATGGATGATGTCTTCTCTACGACCGGTACTGCCCGCGGACAAGTGCGCAGAGACACCACTAACATATTTTGGAATTCCACCATTGTAGAACCTCTAATCAAAAAAATGAACTGCAGGTGGATCGTAAAAGGAACCGTACGCACTGTTAGAGAAAATACGAACAGCGGCGAACGTTGGCAAGGTGTCATCAACTATGGAAATGGCGAATGCGATAACAGAGCAGTAGTTGTTATCAATGGCGTCACCTACCTTATCACATTGCCTTAAAAGTATACCCTTCACCAAGGGCATGCTCTATCAACAGGGGCAACGCAACCGATAAACGAGGCCAGGCTTTTTCACTGTCGTGCATAACGATAATGGAGCCTGGCCTTAGTCTTTTTTTACAGATAGAAAAACAATCTGCCCCACTGAGGCGGGTATCAAAATCTCCACTGAGCAGATCCCACATTACGATGCGCCCTTGGTGGGTAGCCGAAAAGGGTACGGATAAGGCCGCGAGCACGGCTTTAGCCTGTGTTGAACGAAGCCTTCCGTAAGGTGGGCGAAATAAACCGCTCCTAATACACGCTGCCGCCTCTTTAATATCGGCCACATAATCTTGGTCATCCGTTTTCCATCCGTTTAAATGGCGGTGGGTGTGATTGCCCACTTGGTGACCCTCTTCGAGAATACGCCGGTAGAGCGCCGGATAACGAAGTACATTTTGCCCAATGCAAAAAAAAGTGGCCTTACAATCGAAACGCGCCAATGTGTCGAGTACGAAAGGAGTGGCCGTTGGATGCGGTCCATCATCAAAGGTTAGATACAATACCGGCTCCTGGGTATCGATGCGCCAGATCCGCTTTGGAAAACACCGGCGAAGCCAGGCAGGGGTGCGATAAAAATAAAGGCGCATCGCTCACAAAGATAGCCGCACAAAAGACTGAAGCGGTTGCAGCGGGTTGGTTTATCTTTGCCGCTATGGAAAAAAAGGTCAGGGTACGATTTGCGCCCAGCCCCACCGGCGGACTTCACTTAGGTGGAGTTAGAACGGTGTTATTCAACTATCTGTTTGCCAAAAAGCATAACGGTTCTTTTATTGTACGAATAGAAGATACTGACCAGCGCCGGTATGTCCCCGGTGCCGAAGATTATTTATTCGATTGTCTTCGATGGTGCGGACTGGAGCCCGACGAGAGCGTTCAACACGGCGGCTCATTTGGACCGTACCGACAAAGCGAAAGAAAATCGCTCTATAAAAAATATGCCGACCAACTGATCGAGCAGGGATTGGCCTATTATGCCTTTGATACCCCCGATGAACTCGAAAAGATGCGCACGCAGTTGGCCACTCCTGCTAATCCATCTCCCCAATACGATCGTCAGGTACGCCTACAACTTCGCAATTCGCTGGCACTGGGTGCGGCAACAACAAAGGAATTGCTCGAAGCCGGCACCCCTTACGTAGTACGGATAAAAATGCCCGAGCAGGAAACGCTCAGCTTTACCGATCTGATCAGAGGTGAGGTAAGCTTCGATACTTCTACCCTCGACGATAAAGTGCTACTCAAAGCTGATGGCATGCCTACCTATCACCTTGCGGTGGTAGTAGATGATCATCATATGCAAATTACGCATGCCTTTCGCGGCGAGGAGTGGCTTCCGTCTGCACCCGTGCATATTTTACTTTGGAAACACCTGTTTGGCTTGGAGCAAATGCCTCAATGGGCACACTTGCCTCTTATTCTGGGTCCTCAGGGAAAACTAAGCAAAAGGGATGGTGCCAAGTACGGATTTCCGGTCTTTGCCATGAACTGGACCGATCCAGTCAGCGGAGAGATCACCGAAGGATTTAAAGAAAAAGGATTCTTGCCCGAAGCCTTCCT
>CANGTM010000078.1 GCA_947456825.1 Chitinophagaceae bacterium | reverse complement strand
ACATTTCGTTGAGAGCCGATGGGGCTACTCGAAATTTTACTACCGACGTCGAGGGAAAATTTTATGTAAATCTCGAAGCGGGTAAAAAATATTCCATCAAAGTAACCAACACCGGCTACGAAGGAAAAGAGATTACCGATATCGAGATAAAGCCCAATCAGGAGAATATTATAGAGATCGTGCTAATCGAGAAGGCAAGTTCGAATCTGCAGGCCGTAACTATTACCAGTTCTTCTCGCCGTCAAGAAAATACTAATGCGTTGTTGAGTTTTCAGCGCAATAATATGGCGCTTTCGAGTGGACTGGCAGCCGACTTTATTCGTCGCACGCCCGATAAGAACACCGGTGAGGTACTCAAGCGCGTTAGTGGTACCAGTATCCAAGATAATAAGTTCGTAGTAGTTCGCGGTTTGAGCGATCGTTACAATGCGGCCCAGATTAATAACGCTCAATTACCTAGCTCAGAGCCAGACAAAAAAGCATTCTCGTTCGATGTAATCCCCTCGATGATGGTCGACAACATCGTTATCAACAAGACGGCTACGCCCGATCTTACGGGTGAGTTTGCCGGCGGGTTGGTACAGATCAATACTAAAGATGTGCCCGCCCGCAGTGTACTGACGGTGGGAGTCAGCTGGGGATTCAATAATCAATCTACATTTAAAGATTTTACCAGCAACGAACGTAATAAGACTGACTGGTTAGGCTTTGATGATGGCACTCGCTCTATGCCAGCCGGATTTCCTACTTCGCCTCAGGCGTATCGTGTACTTAGTGTCAATAACGCGGGTATCGCCCAGCAAGTAGCATTGAGCAAAGAATTCAATAACGAGGTAAGTCGCGAAGTTGTTTCACAGGCTACACCCATTCAGACGTACAACCTTACCTGGGGTGTCAATAAGAAATTCAAGAACGGGGGAACGCTGGGTACGATTCTGGCGGTCCAATACAGGAATAGTATGCTCAAGTTCGACGTGGAGCGTAACCTGCATCAAGACGATGGCGATCTGCTGGTCGAGATGTACGATGCGCAAAATAAATACAGTGTCAATACAGGGGCTATCGCAAACATCACCTACGTAAAGGGAAAGCACAAAATTTCGTTCAAGAATTTATTCAACCAGCTTTTCGAAGATCTTTATTATACTCGTACTGGTATCAACTACGATCGTATTCAAGACCTTGATTTTCGTTCTTCTGTACTTAACCAGCGCTCTCTTTATACCAGCCAGCTCGAAGGAACGCACCAGTTGACCAAGAGTGGTGTTAAATTAAATTGGAACGGCAACTTTGGCTACAACTGGAAAACGCAGCCCGATCTTAGGACCTATGCTTACTTCCGAGCCCGTGGCACGTCTACCCCTTTTGAATTCAACGACGACGATACCCGTCGTTTCTACAGCGACCTTAAGGATTATAGTTATGGTGCCAATGGATCGCTGATTGTTCCCTTTACTTTAGGAAAGCACAAGCAAACTTTCAAGGCCGGAGGCTCAACCATTATTCGTATTCGTGATTTTCGCAGCCGTATCGTGCGCTGGGAGCCTGCCAACATTATTCAGTTCAACAGTCAGTTAATTTACCAGCCCTACAATCAGATCTTCAACGCTGCCAATATCTCTAGTCAAGGTTTTAAGATCCTTGACTTTACCAATAACCAAGATAAATATTTCGGGGTATCGATTTTGAACGGAATGTTTGGCATGTTCGATAATAAGTTGGCCGATGACTGGCGGCTGGTATGGGGAGTACGCGTAGAGAATTTCCAGCAATTTCTTACGACCAAAGACGTAACTGCCAAGCGAGTGATCGTAAACACAGAAAAGTGGGACTTTTTACCTTCCTTCAATTTGACCTATTCGCCCTCTTCGAAGCATAATATCCGCTTGGCGGCCAGTCAAACGGTAGCTCGCCCGGAGTTTCGTGAGATCGCTCCGTTCTCTTTCTTTGATTATGAGGTCAATTATGCCGTAGATGGTAATCCCGATCTTAAGCGTACCGCTATCAATAACCTCGACGTACGGTATGAGTTTTATCCTAAGGCCGGCGAAGGAATTACCTTGGGAGGCTTCTACAAATCGTTCATCAATCCTATTGAACTTCGGTTAAATCCCTCGAGTGTACTGGATCGTCGCAATTATCGCTTTTACAACGCCCAAGAGGCCCTTACCCTTGGTGTCGAGTTAGAGATCAGAAAGAATTTGATCGATTTTAACGAAGGGGTAAGTAAGCTAAGCACCTTTGCCAATCTCACGTATATCTATTCGAAAGTTACCCTGGCCTCTACCACTGGAGGCGGAGCCGCCCAGACCAGTAATCGTCCCTTGCAGGGCCAGTCACCTTATCTCATCAATCTTGGTTTGCAATTCGACAACACCACACGTGGCATAAACGGATCTCTATTGTATAACCGTATCGGAGAGCGGCTGAGTCTGGTTGGCTTAAATGACCTAGGTTTTCCGGATGTGTATGAGCGCCCCCGCGACCAGGTTGACCTTCAAATTGCCAAGAAGGCCTTTGCTGGTCGTGGTGAATTCAGGCTTACCTGGTCTGATATTCTAAATCCGTTCTACTATTTCTATGAGAATGTAGGGGAGAAGACCTCTTACCAAGCCGCCACTGATCGTTTGTTCTATTCGTTTCGCCCGGGTTCAACAATCACCGTCGGCTTTACCTATGACTTTGCAACACAAAAAAAATAAACCAACCCTAGTCTAAACTCAAAAACAAGTATATGAAGCAGCTTCTTTTCAGCGCACTGGTTTCGATTTTACTTTTCGGTGCCTCCTCTTGCGTTAAGGTAACATTCCAAGATGGTGGTGGCGGTAACGTAGTAGTTCCCACCGATCCTAACAGCAACGTAATTACCGGCGTGATCTCTTCGAGTAAGTTCTATGCCAAAGGAAAATGGATCTTAAAAGGCTATGTATATGTAGTGGACGGTGCTACCGTTACGTTCGAGGCCGGATGTGTGGTCGTAAGCGATGTAGCTGAAAAAGGTGCTCTGATCATTGAGCGTGGTGCCAAGATTATCGCCCAAGGCACAAGCACAAGTCCTATTGTATTTACCAGTGGTAAGGCCATTGGTTCAAGGGCTCCCGGCGACTGGGGTGGAATTATCCTTTTGGGTAAGGCCCCTACTAATCGTCCGCTCGATCCTGCTCCCGTTATTGAAGGAGGTGTAGGTCGTCAATATGGTGGAACAGATCCATTTGATGAAAGCGGTGTACTTCGCTTTGTACGTATCGAGTATGCAGGTATCGCTGCTGAACCTGGCTCTGAGATTAACGGACTTACCTGTGGTGGTGTTGGCTCGGGTACCATTATCGAAAATGTGATGGTGTCTTTCGGTAACGACGACGCTTTTGAGTTCTTTGGTGGTACTGTCAATGCCAAAAACCTGATTGCGCTGGCTACCGCTGATGATGATTTTGATTTTGACTTTGGATACTCGGGTAAGATCCAGTTTGCTGTAGCTATGCGTAAACCCGATTTCGTTGATGCCGGAGATGCTGGCAACGGGGTAGAGTGTGATAACGATGCTAGTGGATCGAATGCCACCCCCATTACACGTCCTCAAATGAGCAACTTTACCATCGTTGGGCCCAATGATGCAACGGGAACAGCTGCTAACCACAATTTTTCAATGCGTTGGAGAAGAAGAACGCAGTTTATCGTTCGCAACTCCATCTTTATCGGCCATCCTGATGCCGGTTTCTCGATGGAATCAGACGGAACTCTTAATGACTACATGAATAACGTCTCTGAGTTTCGTAACAATTTGGTACATGCCAGCACTAACGTGTATCGTTCCAGCAATGCCAACATTGCCAGTGCGGCGCAGATTCAAGCAAAAGCGCAGAACGAAGGTTGTATTACATTGGCCACGTCTGCTGCTGCAGATTTGACCAATCCTTTCTATTCTACTTCACCAAACTTCTTGCCAAAAACTGGTTCTCCTGCTCTAAGCGGAGCTAGCTTTACTGGTATGAACTCTTTCTTTACGCCCACTACATTTAGAGGCGCCATGGGAACTAGCAATTGGACCAGCGGATGGGCCAACTGGGATCCTCAGAATGCATCCTATTAATAATAACTTGTTTTACAAGGCGCGCTGTAGCAATACAGGGCGCCTTTTTTTTGAAATTTCTTTTTTTCTAGTAAAATTGCGCATTGCATGAAGTCATATACTTTTTTTTGGGTTGTAATGCCTGTTTTATTTTTATTAATTGCCTGTCAGCCCTCCGGAACGCCAAATCTGTTGTCTGAACTGAATTCCTGCGATAGCGCAGTGGTCATGTATTATAAAACGCCGGGAAACCCTCGGTTTTTTCAGATGGTCAAGGTCTATAAACCCGAATTACTCAGCAGCCTGGCCACCAATGCTAACCAGCCCGCTCTTACCGGGCTCAACGACTGCACATCGGAGGGTAAGATGTATTACTATGGGGACAGGGGGGAGGTATATGTACTCTATTTTGCCGCCACTGATAGCTGCAAACGCCTGAGTTTCATTAAAACGGGCGAAAAATACGGAGTCAAACTCACCCCTCGTAATGCAATCATCTTAGACTCACTAAAGAAGTTCTCTTACGAGCCCGTCGGCATCCGATAAGTGCAATATTAATTTTTGTGGGGTGTGGTAAAACTTAATATAGAATTTGCCTATTTGAACAACAGCTCTCCTACATTTACTATCCAATCCTTTTTTATGAGCGCCGTTGCTGTACTGTCTCACCATGTTTTGATCGAGACCATCCGTTCTGCCCGTAGTCAAAAAAAAGTAATAGAAGTCATCGATAAAACGGTACAACCCCTTTGTGCTGATAGCCTTGAATCCTATATCGGCTTCGTAAGGTTGGTGCGTGCCGAGTTAAGTATCATCGATCCTATTGAAGTAGCTGATCCGGAGGAATGGAACCTGATTCAGTTCTCACGCATTTATTTGCATCGACTCATGGAGCGCAAGCCGCTTGCCAAGCAGTAGTAGATATTGCCGATTCATCTTTTTTAGTACCTATTGTCCACAAATATTCCAGCGACTCCTGTGTACTTCTACTGTAATCTATCTGTACTGCAGCGGCCGTCTGTAGCCAATTCGTAATATGATTTATCTCTAAACACTGGGAAGGTAATAAGGTAGTTATGCCTAACCGGTTTAGTGCAGCTGCATTGCAATATTGCTCGTATTGCCCCTTAATGGGAATAGCCAATATCTTTTTTCCTAGGTGCAGTGCTTCGGCCGGGGTCTCAAATCCGGCTCCGCAAATAATACCGCTGCACCCGATCAGACTTTGGTTAAAGGCATCTTGCTCAATGGGGCGAAACAGCAGATGACCTTCTCGATGTACGACCTTGGTTTCTCTCGAGAAGATTTCGAAAAGGGGACCACTGATCGGGGTAAGCAGTCGTTTAAGTGCCAAATCGCTTAGTGCAGGAAGGTAGACAGTTACATAGTTCCCGTTGACCGGCCTAGCTTGTATGATCTCTTCTTTGATGATGGCTCCAAATATCGCAGGATGATACTTCTCGAAATGAAGTCCGATATGATGTGTGGCGTGCACGTAGTCTTTTAGCAATAACTCTCCGTGCCATTGTTTATATAGAGGGCGGGGTGTTTCGGAGTAGCGAAAACTGGCCTGATGTCCAAAATGAACGGAAGGCACACCTTGGATTCGGCAAGCGGCCGAGGTCAGAAAATCAAAATCATTGATAACGAGGTCGTATTTATTAACGGGAAGCTCTTTGATTTCTTTGAACAGGTCGAGCGGGTTTCGTTGAAAAGCGATCTTAGGGTAGTTTAAGCCACCTGCATTATTATAATAAAGGCTTATACCACGGCTACGATACCGAACAGGCAATTGTGGAGTTAGATGACTATTGTTTCCACTCAAAAACACATCGACCGTACCTCGTTTTTGGAGGTGTGGCAGCAGCGTCATGGCACGGCTTATATGACCATTGCCCGTTGCTTGTACTGCATAAAATATTTTCATGGAATGCTAGGATTGAAGCCTATGAATATGAAGACCTATTTGATCGGTGACCACGTTAAGCAGCGGTAGCTGCTTTTCCATACTCACCACCGGGGTTTGCTGGTAGTGGTCCTCTTTGTAGTGGTATATGTTCCACTCTTGCTGGGTTAGTTCCAGGGCAGTCAGATTCTCGATCCAGTCACCGCTGTTCAAATAGGTTACAGAACCTTCTTCAGTCTCAATGACCCGTTGTTGCGGTTGATGAATATGCCCGCAAATCACGTAGTCGTATCCTTTGCTAATGGCCAGCTCGGCTGCCGTTTGCTCAAAATCACCGATCCAGCGAACGGCTTTCTTTACTCCATTTTTTACTTTTTTACTTAGGCTCATTTTGGGCTGTCCCAGTTTGTCCAGGAGCCAATTGATAAATCGATTCAGCAGGATCAGCCAGTCATAGCCCCATCCGCCCAACTTGGCAATGATTTTGGCGCTGCCTTTGGTAGTGGCATCAAAGACATCCCCATGAAAGATCCAGGTTCGCTTTCCGTTCATCTCGATGACCAGCTTGTCGGTTAACTGAAAGTTGCCCAGTTGCAAGTCGGTGTAACGGCGTAGCATCTCGTCGTGGTTTCCAGTTACGTATACGACTCGGGTACCCTGGTCGAGCAGGCAGAGTATCTCCTTTATAACTTGCAAGTGTGCGGGCGGAAAGTAGCTTTTATTGAACTGCCAGCCATCGATGATGTCTCCATTCAGAATCAGGAGCTGTGGCGAGATGCTTTTAAGATATTGAACGAGCTCACGGGCATGACACCCATAGGTCCCGAGGTGAATATCACTTAACACAACAACATCGGGGTGTCTTTTATTCATGCCAGTGTTTATCAAAGTAAGTATAGCTGTATGACCCCCAGATTAACGGCATGTTATGTAATCGTAAACTCACTTTCTGATGCCTAATGGATGTGACTAAAATTATTCCAACGGCTAAGTAGATTATATATATTGCAGTGCTTAATGTTTATT
>CANGTM010000077.1 GCA_947456825.1 Chitinophagaceae bacterium | reverse complement strand
TGTGCTTACTTACGCATGAATCTATCTTCGAAAGAGATCGCACAACTACTCAACATCTCGGTAAGGGGTGTCGAGATCAGCCGATATCGCCTTCGAAAAAAACTAAATCTGGCTACCGGCGAAAATCTATTTGATTATTTAATTCAACTTCAGAAAGAGCAATAAGCCAGCGCAGGTCTTAATGACATAAACTTGAGACGATGAAAAAAATACTCCTCTCCCTACTGATACTACCCTCCCTTTTGGTGAATGCCCAATGCGATCCGGCACTACGGCCGGTGATATTTGTACACGGATTTCTGGCCTCGGGAGATACCTGGTCGAACGCCACTCACTTCTTGAGCCAAGCAGGCTACTGCAGAGATCGTCTATTTGCATTTGACTGGAACAGTGTTAGCGGAAACGGAAAGACAAATGAGCTATCGCTGATACAATTGATCGACCGGATACTGATCTCAACAGGTGCGCAACAAGTAGATCTGATTGGACATTCAGCCGGAGGTGGATTAGTCAGAGGCTTATTAAAAGATAGTGCCCAGGCTAAAAAAGTAGGACGTTATGTTCATATCGGAAGTCGCAAATGGACAACACCCTATGCATGGTTTCCTAATGAAAGATGCATGAACATCTTCTCATCGGGTGACCGGGTGGCTGGCATGGGAGCGGGTCCGATAGAAGGTGCGGTCAACGTGGCGCTGAGCGAAGAAGATCACTACCAAGTGGCAACCAGCAGCAGGGCCTTGACTGCTATATCCGATTTTCTAAACAAGGATCATAAAAAACCCGCTTTGAAAAAAAATGAGGAAAAACATGTTGATATTTCGGGGAGGGCCGTCTTATTGGGTGATAACGCGCCCATCAAAGACGCCTCGATCACTATTTACGCAATCGATAAACAAAACGGACTTCGAAGAAAAAATATATCAGCTGTTATACTGCGAAGTACCGAGAGTGGACACTGGGGTCCTGTCAAGCTAACGCGAGGAATGCCCTATGAAATCGAACTAGTACCTTCTGATACCTCCAAAAAGAAGATCTCGTATTTCTTTGGCGCTTTCTTGCATGATGATCCCTTGGTATACCTAAGAGGCTTTCCTGAAGGGAGTCGTATGAGTGCATTACTGGGAAAGATTCCGCAAGAACAAGATCAGTCGGCATTGGTCATTTACTCGGCTGCGGGGGCTATGATCGGCGGACGCGATTCGGTGACGGTCAATGGGGTCGACATTTGTTCTCCCAAACTAACGCCAGCCTCCAGAACGGTCATTACAAGTTTTATTTTTGATGACGGAGATGGGGTTAGCTCAGGTCAGGTACTAAAGCAATACGCATCGGCCCCCTTTATTGGCGGGGTAGACCAATTACTGCCAGCCGGAAAGGGTCAAGTACATCGTATTTACTACAACGGACAAATTCTTCACATTCCGGGCGTACCTTCGTCGGACAGAATTTTACTGGCCGTACTCAAGTAATCTTCTTAAAAAATATCTAAAAGATGATACGCTATTTACCTTCTATCCTTACTGGTATCCTCATTTTTTCTCTTGAAAGCACGTGCCTTGCACAATCGCCTGAGACTCCCAAAGCCGACAGTCTAAAAAGTATGATCGTCAAGGTAAAGGGAATTACCTGTTCGAACGATGTTAAGACCATTACCGGTAATATCGAAAAGTTAATTGGGGTGCAACGCTGCAAAGCGGATAAACCGGGAGCCACCACAAGTTTTGAGCTCTCCTTTAACCCTGCCCGAGTAAGTGAGAAGGAGATCTTTGCCGCTATAGAAAATACCGGCGGATGCGAAAACCCCAATGAAAAACCGTATAAGGTCAAGCAGTAGCGGCACATGACCCGGTGCGCCGCCATATTGCTTTTTTTACTGCCCCTCACCACCGCAGCCCAACGAATAACAGGAAGAGTGATCAACATCCGACAGGAACCACTGATCGGGGCAACGATTTACTGGGCAGGTGCTGCATCGGGAGCACGAACCGATAAAGATGGATCGTTCGAACTGCAACGACCCCGCCAACTTCCGGCCAAACTGATAGCCAGTTATGTTGGACATCGGCCCGACACCTTACTACTAATTCAGCTACCCGATACCAGTATTAATTTTCAGCTACAAGAAAAGCAAGGCCTTAGCGAGGTCATCATTGAGAGTCAGCGCAGCGGTGTTATACTCTCCGACCTTAGTCCTATAAAAGTGGAGCAGATCACACAAACGGAATTGCGAAAATCGGCTTGCTGCGATCTGGCCGGTTGCTTCGAGACACAGACCACGGTACAGCCGCAAACGACCAATGTAGTGACTAATGCAAAAGAATTACGCATACTCGGTTTATCGGGCGTTTATAATCAGATCTTGCTCGATGGGTTTCCGGTAATTCAAGGGCTAACCTACACGTATGGCATAAGTAGTGTACCCGGCACGACGGTTAGTAATATATATGTAGCGAAAGGGGCCAATAGTGTTTTACAGGGTTTTGAGAGCATTAGTGGTCAGATCAACGTTGAAACCAAGGAGCCCGACAATACCGACCGTCTGCTGCTGAACAGCTATATCAACAGTTTTGGAGAAAAACATCTTAACTCCAATTATGCGATCAAAAAGAGCAAGTGGAGTAATTTGACCGCTTTTCACATGGTGCAACCGGCGAGTAAGATCGATCGCGATCAAGATAACTTTTTAGACCTTCCCCTGTTGACCCGCTATCTGCTCATGAACAAGTGGAAGTACGGCAACGAGAAAAGCTGGGGATGGCATAGCCGCGTAGGTATTCGTTTACTTCAAGAGAATAGGATAGGCGGACAAACGGCCTTTGAACCTGCTACCGACAAGGGCAGCTCCAGCATATATGGACAAGCGGTATCTATTCAGCAACCTGAGCTATGGACAAAAACGGGATATCGATTCAATGACAAGCATAGCGTAACAGGTTTTTTCTCTTCCTTCTATCAACGACAGCGATCTTATTTTGGAACGGTTCGCTACCTGGCCCGCCAAACGAATGCTTACTTCAACCTGCAATATGAGCTCAACTACCAAGAACATCAGCTCAAGGCCGGTGTTAGTATTCGCTATCTGCATCTGAACGAGGACATCGGCTTTACTGATCAAGTTCTATCGAGGACCTATGATGGTAACTACAGACGGTACGAAAAAATTCCGGGTGTATTTGCCGAAAACACATGGAGGCTCGCACAAGAAAAAATTACCTGGATAGTAGGAATAAGGGGAGATCATCATAACCAATTCGGCTTTCAAGTAACGCCCCGCAGCTTGATCAAATACGATATTACACCCTCCACAATAGTTCGAGCCAACATAGGAACAGGCTGGCGCACGGTAAACCTCTTTAGCGAAAATATCGGATTGCTGGTAAGTTCTAGAGACATCCTCTTTACCGAGGCACTGCTTCCGGAAAGAGCGCTCAATGCGGGGATCAACATCACAAAAAAATTCCAATCACCCTCACAAAAACTGTCCGGCCACGTGAGTGTGGATTTTTACAGAACCAGCTTCCAAAATCAGATGTTCCCCGATTACGATAGCGATCCTACCAAGGCCATCATAAAGAACTTTACCGGAAAAAGCATCAGTAATGGACTTCAGACAGAACTACTCTTACATCTATGGAGTACGCTGGAGTTCAAGACGGGCTATAACTTTCTCGACGTTTTTAGAATAACGCAGAGCGGTAAACAACTACTGCCTTTTAATCCCAGACAGAAGTTATTGACGACGATCAGCTATCGAAAGACGGGTCGCCCCCTTCAAGCCGATGCCAATATTCATTGGTATGGAAAACAGCGACTGCCCGATACGAAATCGAATCCGGTCAATTATCAACGACCTGACTTTTCGAACCCCTACACCGTAGTCAATTTTCAGTTGACCTACGGCATGAAGAATCTCGAAGTATATAGCGGTGTAGAAAACCTCTTTGACTTTAGACAACGTCAGCCCATTATCAGTTGGCAAAATCCATTTAGCCCCTTTTTCGATACCTCCTCGGTATGGGGACCTACGCGTGGCAGGGAAATATATGTAGGTATTCGTTTCAAGCTAAAAGAGAAGACAGCGCCCTAACGACAAGTAGGTTCCATTACTCCCATACGATCTCGCCCGCTGCACGAAGCCATTGCTCGTATTGTTTGCCATAATGATCATCTATACTATTACGACGAATTTTTAGTGTGGGCGTTATAAGGCCATTGGCAACGGTCCACTCCTGCTTTACGACGACCAACTTTACTAATTGCTCATGAAGTTCAATTTGGCGATTGACCTGCTGCCGAATGGCAGCCAACCTGTCAGAGAGTGTTGTTGCGTCCGGCAATATACCCGAGGCCAGTATACAAAGCGCCATAGCCCCCGACTGTCCTGAACCAACCACGCAAACCTGAGCAAATTCAGCATGCTCTAACAACAGCTTTTCAATGGGAGCAGGAGCAACATACTTTCCTTTACTGGTCTTGAACAGGTCTTTGATACGACCGGTAATGGTCAGATATCCCTCTTCATCGAGGCGACCCTCATCACCCGTCTTTAAAAATCCATTAGTAAAGCTGGCTTCGGTCAAGGCGGGTTCTTTATAATAGCCGATCATATTGGCCGGACTCTTGGTGAGCACTTCATTATCCGCCCCAATGACCAACTCCACCCCAGGATAAGAGGGGCCTACCGTGCCGATCTTGACAGCGTCTTTTCGATTGATAGTGGCCAGCGCCATATTTTCTGTCATTCCATACGCCTCTTGAATAACGATGCCAAGTTGCTTAAAAAAAACAGGTAGTGACGGATGTAAGGGCGACGCTCCGGAAAGTGCAAAGCGCACACGAGATAGCCCCAACTTTTTTTGTAGCAACTTGCGCAATAATGAGCCCACTACGGGCAATCGTAGCAAGAGCGATAAACGTGCGGGTGGGATTTTTTTTGAGATCTCCTCCCTGAATTTTTCCCAAATACGAGGCACCGCTAAAAAGATCGTAGGCTGTGCCGCTTGTAGATCTTTCGAAAAGGTCTGTAACGATTCAGGAAAATAAATGGTACCCCCCGTAAAGATGCCGCAATACTCTACGACCATGCGCTCCGCGATATGACTTAGCGGCAAGTACGAAAAGAATACCTCATTCCTTAATTCTTCCCCAAGGGCTTCCATTACGGTCAACAAACTATAGGCATGCGCATAGTGTGTATGCATCACCCCTTTGGGATTACCGGTAGTACCCGATGTATATAAGATACAGTTGATGGCCTGCGGATCGGGAACCGGATCTTGCGCTAGCGGATGATGACCCGACACAAAATCGTTCCAGGTAGGGCAACCGGGCCAGGGCCAATTAGGGAAACTAACCTGCTGCACAGAAGAAGGTATACCGGGGCGAAGCGGTTCGTAAGCATCGAGCTTTCCAACAAACAAAAGTTGACTTTCGCTATGCGTTAAAATCTGCTCAAGGGTCGAGGCGGTTACGGTAGGATAGATCGGAACAGAAATATGACCGGCCATCATGATGGCCAGATCGGCCATGATCCAGTGTGGCGAATTCTTTCCAATAATGGCAATGCGAGAGCCAGAGGGAAATTGAAGGTCCGACAAAGCCGCAGCCATCTGGCGAATGGTTTGACCGGCCTGACTATACGTATGCGATTGCGACCTTCCTTCGAAAGGCTCAGCTAAAAAAAGTTTATCGGGCTGCGTCTTTTCGTACGCATAGAACTTTTCTAAAATACTGGGATAGGGCTGCATACGGCTATAGCATTATTCAAATTGATTATTGATGCCGATAAATCCGCGAGAAGCTACCTTGCCCTGAATGGGTGTAAAAAATGCCAAGATGCGATCAAAATCCGCTTTAGGGTCATCGGTCGTATGCAAGGCGTCGGAAACCAGCACGCGACGATTCAAAAAATCGAACCCCACCATAACGATAGGAACACCGGCCTTTTTTGCTATATAATAAAATCCTGTACGTAAGCGGTCAACTTTTTTTCGAGTACCCTCGGGCGATATGGCGATCATCATATCGCTGTGCTTTGATAGGATATCCGCAACTTGATCTACCAAATTGTGCTTGCTGGACCGGTCTACGGGAATACCCCCTAGCCATCGAAACAAAAAACCGAACGGACCATCAAAAAGTTCCTTCTTGGCAAGATAGTGCGCCGACCCGATACGCATGATACTTCGATAGGCAACACCTACCGGGAAATCCATCCAATGTGTATGTGGCCCGGCAATGATCACGCATTTTTTTACACCCGAGGGAAACTGGGCCCGGGTATCCCATCCCAGTAAGCGAAATAAAAGAATCCAAAATAGACGTTGCAATAGTTAGGGTTTTTGACAAGATAGAAAAAAACTGGAAAACCCGCTAAATTGCCATAAATCCCAGGTTCTATGCGTAGCTTTTTACCCCCTATTTTTGTTTCTACTGTGTACACGTGCTCGTTGTTAACGATGCTATTGCTTAGTGTTTCGTTGACCTCTTATTCACAACTGCCTGCGACCCGCTCCGGCCAAATTGTTCGGCACGCCGATTTTATCTCACAGTGGATTCCGGCTCGTCATGTGGATGTATGGCTTCCAAACGGATATACCCCTTCGAAACGCTATGCTGTGCTCTACATGCACGACGGACAAATGCTCTTCGACAGCACCCTTACCTGGAATCGGCAAGAATGGGGTGTAGATGAAAAAATACAGACACTGCTCGACCAACAGAAGATCCAGGATCTGATCGTCGTGGGCATTTGGAATGGTGGCATCAGACGTCATGCAGAATATTTTCCGCAGGCCCCTTTTGCCTCACTGTCCAAAGAGCAACAAGAAAAGGTCTATAATTCTTATCGCAGCAACGGGCAATCGATCTTTTCCGGTATTTCAATTGCCTCTGACCTTTACTTGCGATTTTTGGTTCAAGAACTCAAACCTTTTATCGATAAAAATTATTCGACGCGCACGCAACGCGAACACACCTTTGTTGCCGGAAGCAGCATGGGCGGGCTAATCTCGCTGTATGCCATCTGTGAGTACC
>CANGTM010000076.1 GCA_947456825.1 Chitinophagaceae bacterium | reverse complement strand
ATGGTGGTAAGCGACGAGATGGTCAGCAACATGCGTCCCGGTGCCGTTATTATTGATGTAAGTGTAGACCGTGGCGGTTGCTTTGAAACGTCAGAGATTACGTCGCACGAGAAACCGGTCTTTACCAAATACGGCGTTATTCACTACTGCGTTCCTAATATTCCCTCGGGGTTTGCCCGCACGGCCTCACAAGCCATCAGTAATGTACTGATGCCGCTGCTGCTGCAAGCTGGTGAAGAGGGTGGATTTGAAAAACTAGTATGGCGACGCGCCCACCTTCGTAACGGACTCTATCTTTTCAATGGTGCACTCACCAATTATCATTTGAGCCAGCGTTTTCAGCTCAAGTACACCGATCTTAATTTATTGATGACGAGTAGCCGCTAGTGATGACGCCTACCATTTTTTAAAGTCGTCGATGGCGATCAAGACGTTGCAATGCGCATATTCCACGGGATCGTTGCTACTGATAATTACAATTCTGTCTTTTGTATAGTTATCCAGCAGCGATCGATAAAGTGCCACACCTTCCTTGTCTAGATTGGTACAGGGCTCATCAAGCAGTAATACGGGCGTATTGGAAAAAAAGGCCTGCGCCAGTTTTAAGCGTTGCTTCATGCCCGAAGAAAAATAGCGGATCTGTTTTTGGCCTGCCACTGCCAGCCCTACCATCGTCAAGGCTATAGTAGTATCGATGCCGGGCATCAGCGGCTTAAATGCTTGATGAAAATCGAGCAACTCTTTGGCGGTCATCTCTTCGATCAGCTCGAGGTAGGGAGCGCAATAAGAAAGAGATCGGTGAACCTGCTCGTCGGCAATGGGGGTTTCGTTTTCGAGGAATCGAATGCTGCCTTCATTGATAAGGAGGGCGCCACTAATGGCCTGCAGCAAGGTGCTCTTGCCCGAGCCGTTGGGTCCTACGATGGCATACGATGACCCCGACAAAAACTGATAGGTAAAGTGACGAAAGATCCAGTCTCGGTTAAAACGTTTACCGGTATCAGACAGCGATATCGTCATCGATGGCTCCTTTAGTAAATCGTTTGATAATGCCGCGGGTGCTTTCTCGAATAAAGGTGACGATCTCGTCTCGTTCGTCGGTGGCCGGCATCTCTTCTTCTATAAATTCAATGGCCTGTGAGGTGTTCATGCCTTTATTATAGACCGTACGGTAAAGATCTAAGATATGATTGATGCGCTCAATGCTAAATCCTCTTCTCTTTAGCCCCACACTGTTAACGCCAGCATAGCTAAGCGGATTACGCCCGGCCTTGATGTAGGGGGGAATATCCTTGCTGACCAGTGATCCACCACTTACAAAGGAGTGACTGCCGATCTTTACGAATTGATGTACGGCGCACATTCCTCCCAGTATAGACCAATCGCCAATGGTCACATGTCCGGCCACTTGCGTGTTGTTGCTGGTAATTACATGATCGCCCACCAAGCAATCATGGGCAAAGTGGCAATAGGCCATGATCAGACAGTTCTTGCCTATGACGGTCTTTTCGCGGTCGCGGGTACCTCGGTTGATGGTCACAAATTCGCGAATGGTGGTACCATCGCCAATATGAACGGTAGAGTACTCGCCATCGAATTTGAGGTCTTGGGGTACAGCCGAAATAACAGCTCCCGGAAATATTCGGCAGTTCTTGCCGATCCGGGCCCCCTCCATGATGGTTACGTTCGACCCGATCCAGGTACCTTCGCCGATCTCCACATCTTGGTGAATGACCGAGAAGGGATCGACCTTTACGTTGGGCGCCAGCCTGGCATTAGGGTGAATATAGGCGTGGGGATGAATCATGAACCGTAAAGGTACTATTAAATGATTTTATATAGGCGGGTAGGCGGTTAAGGAGGTTTCATACATCCTAATTAATTGATAACTTTAGGCTAAAGGGCAATTTTGCCGGCCTTGATTCGTTATTTGCTGGAAGCTGATCGGTAGTTGGTCAACCTACAATTAACTCGCATGAAAAACCGAAACTATTTTACGTCAGCACTTGTAGCAACAGCCATCTTGCTGGCCTGCACGCACGAGACCACTAATCCTAATAGCCCCTCTAATACGCCCACTGTTTCAACCACCTGTAGCCCAGACTCAGTTTATTTCGTCAATGAGGTGTTGCCTATCATCAACTCCAATTGCGCTATGAGTGGTTGTCACGATGCCGCTACTCGTGCCGATGGGGTACAGCTTACTAGTTACTCCACGATAATGAAATATATAAAAGCGGGCAATGCCGCTGATAGCAAGCTCTACAAGGTGATCATCGATACGGACCCCGGCGATCGAATGCCCCCGCCGCCCCGCTCGCCGTTAACAGCTGCCCAGATCGCCAAGATTCAAAAATGGATCAACCAAGGGGCTAAGAATAATTCGTGTGGGAGCTCCTGCGATGCCAATGTCTTTACGTATAGCGGAGCTGTAAAGACCATGCTCGACACCAAGTGTGTGGGTTGTCATAGTGCGACCAATCCCGGAGGAAATATTAATTTGTCGACCTACGCATCGGTTCGAATCGTAGCGCTCAATGGAAAACTCTATGGCTCCATTGCGCACCAGACCGGTTTTTCTCCCATGCCCAAGAACAGTGCAAAGTTGTCGGATTGTGAAATCACCCAGGTGCAACGCTGGATCGCTGCCGGAGCGCTCAATAATTAATTGCGTTATGAAAAAAGGATACCTTCTTTTATTTTGTCTGCCGGTATTACTCGGTCTTACGGCCTGTTATTACGATCATGAGGAAACGCTTTATGGCGCTTCTTCTACGCAGCCTTGTACCGATACGGTAGGAGCTGTCTCTTACGCGCAAAAAGTAGTGCCCATTTTACAAAGCAGTTGTTATGGTTGCCACGCGGGTGCTTCTCCGTCGGGTAACCAGTTGATGGGCACATATGCGGCCGATAAAGCGATGGCACAAAACGGAAAGCTAATGGGCACCATCAACCATGCTGCCGGATTTTCACCCATGCCAAAGAGTGCGGCTAAATTGAATAGTTGTAAGATCGCTACTATCAAAAAGTGGATCGATGCAGGAATGCCTAACAACTAAACTCAACGTATGAAAAACAAAAAGATCCTCATAGCGCTCCTGATGGTGGTCGGTTTGCTGGGCGCTTTTTATGTGTACCGCGAATACAACCGGGCTCCGGTCGATACGGCGGCGGCGGCTCCCGATGCCGAACTAACGGGAACAACACTCATAGCTGCTTTTGAGCAAGACGAGGCAGGTGCCACGGAACGCTACGTCAATAAGTTGATCAGGGTACAAGCTGCCTTGCTCGATCTGTCGACCACCGAGTCTATGACACCCGGTGAAAAAGAGTCCCATACGCTGGTCCTTGGTGTAACAGACGGCAGCACCACCATACGTTGCAGTATGGATAGCGCTTTCGCCGGGCAACAAGCTTCACTTACCAGGGGCCAAACAGTAACCATACAGGGTATTTGCAGTGGCTATAACAAAGACGAACTGCTTGGATCCGACATTGTGCTGGTGCGTTGTGCATTGATAAAAGACTAAGCATGCTCCTACTGCGGTCATATTTTTTATCTGATAGTTTTTCACCCATCAATTATTTTTTATGCTAAAGAAAATTTGTTTGCTCTGTGGTATCACACTCTTGGCTATCACTGCTGTCGATGCACAAAAGTTTTTTACTAAAACAGGCCGCATTGATTTTAATGCCACTGCTCCTTCTTCGCCCGAGAAGATCGAAGCCGTTAATAAAACAGTTACCTGCGTGCTCGATGCGGCTACCGGCAATATTCAGTTTGCTGTGCTCATCAAGGGATTTACATTCGAGCGAGCGCTCATGCAAGAACATTTTAATGAGAACTATCTGGAGAGCGATAAGTTTCCCAAAGCAGAATTTAAGGGAGCGATCACCAATAACGCTGCTGTTAACTATTCAAAAGATGGCGAATACGCAGTAACCGTAAAAGGTAAGTTGACCTTGCATGGCGAGACTCGCGACGTGGAAAGCCCCGGTAAGATCGCCATTAAAGGAGGTAAAATAAGTGCCAGTGCCAGTTTTAGTGCGGTGCTGGGTGATTATAAAGTAGAAGTACCGACCTTGGTCAGCGACAAGGTCAGCAAAACGGCCAAGATTACCGTGGCTTGCACCCTGGAGCCGCTCAAAAGCTAATGCCCTATGAGAATCCCTTCTTTTTTTCGCATCTTTTTGTTAGTGGTCGTAGGGCTGTGCCTATCGCCGGTCCTGCGTGCACAAGATGACCTATTGTCATTGCTCGGCGAGGAAAAACCTAAAAAGCAACGGGTCAAGTATGCTTTTAAGTCTTCGCGGGTCATCAACAGCCATTCCATGGAGTTCATTAATCCGGGCACCATGGATTTTCGCATCTTACATCGTTTTGGCTCACTCGACCAAGGGTACAAAAATTTCTTTGGTCTCGATCAGGCCAGTATGCGAATGAGCTTTGATTTTGGATTGCTACATAACCTGATGGTGGGAGTGGGCAGAAGTACGTATAAAAAAGAAGTGGATGCATTCGTCAAGTATGCTCCGATCTCTCAGTCTACCGGTCCGGGTTCTTCTCCAGTAACAGTGGCCCTTGTCTCGGGCATTACCATGGATGGGCTTCCGTGGGCCGATCCTACGCGACAAAATTATTTTACTTCTCGGCTGGCTTATTATAACCAGCTGATCATTGGGCGAAAATTCAGCGAGGCACTTTCGCTGCAAGTGATGCCTACGGTGGTACACAAGAATCTGGTGCAACTGGCTACCGATAAAAATGATATTCTCGGGCTGGGTTTTGGCGGTCGACTCAAACTCTCTAAGCGCATGGCCTTAACCTGGGATTACACCTACGTGTTAGATGGGTTGCCCGATGGGTATTACAATCCTCTTTCTTTTGGACTCGATATTGAAACCGGCGGTCACGTGTTTCAGTTGCACGTATCGAATGCCGTGGGTATGAACGAAAGGGCCTTTATTACAGAGACTACCGGACAGTGGGGGCAAGGGCAGGTGCGTTTTGGATTTAATCTGTCGCGGATGTTTCAGTTAAAAAAACCTAAGCTCGACTAGACCGAACCCGGGCGCGTACGCTGTAACGATAGCAGGGGGGCTGGCCAATTGCATTGCTTCGTTTTTTGTACCTTAGCTTTCAAATCGAAATTTTTATGAAAAAGATATTGTTTGTATGCCTGCTGATCGGTGCCACGTTGGGGGCTTCGGCTCAACCTCCAGCCGGGGATGCCAAGCCGGGTGAATTTTACGGAGAAAAAGTAAATCCCGAAGGAGCACTGGCTCTGGTAGACGTGGTCAGTAAGGTGATGGGCGGCAATGATTTTGCCGATGTCAAGATCGCTGCCACCGTAAAGGATGTTTGTGCCAAAAAGGGTTGCTGGCTAAAGCTGGAACTGCCCCAGGGCGAAGAAGTGATGGTCAAGATGAAGGATTACGGCTTCTTTTTACCCGTGGCTGCCAAGGGCAAGAAGGTCATCATAGACGGAGAGGCTAAGATCAAGACCACCTCGGTGGCTGAATTGAAGCACTACGCTGAGGATGCCAAGAAATCACAAGCCGAGATCGATGCCATCAAGGAACCTCAAAAAGAAGTACGTATCACTGCCAAGGGTATTATGATTGCCCAATAAGTATTTTTGATTGATTTTGTGAGCACTGCCCCGCCTGCGGGGCAGTTTTTATTTCGTACCTTCGCCCGCTTAAAAGCCCGCCCCCATTGGCTTTACAGCCAAAAAAGCCGGGCCCTTTGCTGTTATGAGTGCCAAGTACAGAGAATTTACGGGTCTAAACCTGCCGGGCATCGAAAAAGAGGTGCTGGAGCGCTGGAGCGCCACGGAGGCCTTTGAACAGAGTGTCTCGCTTCGCGAGGGGGCTGCTCCTTTTGTTTTTTACGAAGGTCCTCCGAGTGCCAACGGCATGCCCGGTATTCATCACGTTATTTCGCGCACCTTAAAAGACCTGGTTTGTCGCTATAAGACCATGCAGGGCTTTCAGGTAAAAAGAAAAGGGGGATGGGATACGCATGGTCTTCCCATTGAGCTGGGTGTCGAAAAAGA
This sequence comes from Chitinophagaceae bacterium, assembly GCA_947456825.1. Taxonomy (GTDB): domain Bacteria; phylum Bacteroidota; class Bacteroidia; order Chitinophagales; family Chitinophagaceae; genus JJ008. Next base: position 1,004 of record CANGTM010000076.1, on the reverse strand, counting down.
GCTGGGAATAACAAAAGAGGATATCGGGGTTAAGATCTCGGTAGCCGACTACAACAAGGCTTGTCGCGAAGCAGTGCTTCGTTATAAGGACAAGTGGGACGATATCACTCGAAAAATGGGGTATTGGGTAGACCTACAACATCCCTATGTTACGTTCGAGAACGGCTATATTGAAACGCTCTGGTGGCTCCTGAGCGAGTTATTCAAAAAAGGGTTACTCTACGAGAGCGTTAGCATTCAGCCATATTCTCCTGCGGCCGGTACCGGTCTTAGCTCACACGAGCTCAATCAACCGGGCACGTACAAAGATGTAAAAGATACCAGCTGTGTGGCCATGTTCAAGTTGCAGCAAAGCGATTGTTCGCGGTTTTTATTCGATCGGCTGGTGCACGAAAACGAGCGAGCCGAGGCCTCGATATCATCTAACGATATTTATTTGTTGGCCTGGACGACCACGCCCTGGACCTTGCCCTCTAACTTAGGACTGACTGTTGGGGCGCAAATAGAGTATGCGCTTGTCAGTACCATCAACCCCTATACATTCTTACCGGTCAACGTCGTGTTGGCTACTTCACTGCTATCTAAATATTTTAAGCCAGAAGGAGAGAACCAGCCCATCGAAGCGGGCCAGGACAAACCCAAGATATTGCCCTGGAAGATTCTGTCGACATTTTCGGGCGCTCAACTAGAGGAATGCAGCTACGAGCAGTTATTGCCTTTCGAGGCCAATAGTGCTGCTGTTATAGAGAATATTACCCCCGGCGCCCGCCCGTTCAGAGTACTCTCAGATCCATTTGTGACTACCGAAGATGGTACCGGTATCGTGCATACGGCCCCTGCCTTTGGTGCCGATGACTATAAGGTCGGAAAGAAGTACGGCATCGGTATTGTTACATTGGTAGATCGCGAAGGAAAATTTGTTGAGGGAGTCGGAGAGTTCAGTGGTCGCTATGTAAAAGATTACAAAAGCGATCCAAATTATGTAGATGTCAATATCGACATTT
>CANGTM010000075.1 GCA_947456825.1 Chitinophagaceae bacterium | reverse complement strand
TCACCTTGATTCGTTAGGTCCCTTTTGCCAGGCTATTAAAAGACTTATCTTGCCTTTTTAATTGTAGCCTATGTCATCTATCGTCTTTATTACCGGAGCCACGTCTGGCTTTGGATTAGCCTGTGCACAACTTTTTGCATCGAACGGATACCATCTTATTCTCAACGGACGAAGAGAAGACAGACTTCGCTCGACCGCCACTGATTTGCAAGCCCGTTTCGGTATAAACGTGCTTACGGCCGTCTTTGATGTAAGCGATCAAGCAAAAGTAAATGAGGTCATTTCCGGACTTCCGGCCGAATGGGCTACCATCGACATTCTCATCAATAATGCCGGACTGGCCGCAGGTCGGGATTATTTCGAAGAGGCCAGCCTGTCTGACTGGAATCAAATGATCGATACCAATATCAAAGGTTTTCTGTATGTAGCGCAAGCCATCGCCAAAATAATGTCCGCCCGTAAAAAAGGGCATATCATCAATATCGGTTCTACGGCCGCCAAAGTGGTCTATGAAAAAGGGAATACTTATTGCGCCACTAAGTTTGCGGTAGACGCACTCAGTCAGGCCATGCGAATCGACCTATTGCGTCATGGCATCAAAGTGACCAATGTCAATCCGGGTGCTGCAGAAACGGAATTTTCGTTGGTGCGATTTAAAGGTGATGCTGCCACGGCCGCGAAAGTATACGAGGGTATGAAGCCCTTGCAAGCTGAAGATGTAGCCAATGTCATTTACTATGCGGCCACACTCCCCGAACATGTTTGCATCAATGAACTGACGGTAACCTGCTTACAACAGGCCGATTCGCTCCACTTGATCCGAAAATAAAATTATTGCGCTAGCGAGATGCGCACCTGAACGCCGGCCCTTGTATTGGTGACCGGAAAGGCACTGCTGATCTTGGGTATCGTTCGGTTTTGCTCAAAGTACAAACGCATGTTCACCTTATTATTGAGCACATAGTCGATGGAGGGGGCGATCCGCACCACCCGCTGCCCACCGGTGCCGAATGCGGTTCCTTGGTCTAATTTACTGTTAGCCGTGGCGTCGTCGCGCAAACTAAAATCCATTCGCAGGGTTACATCGTTATCGAGCTTGGTCCCGTTCTTGCCAAAAGGGATATTCTTGATCAATGGCAAGCCCTTTTTTCGCCAGTTGAGCCCGAAGGTCACTTCAGTGGAACGGTTTTCGGCCAGTTGATAATCGAGTAGTGAAAGACTTAACTGACGGCTTTTTCTGAACTCGAACCGGGTCTGTAATTGGTTGGTGAACGTCATATCGATCTCAATCAAAGGTTCAAAGGCTTCCTGAATGGTGATATTTGGCACCAGAAAATAAGGAATGAAATTACCGGAGAGCGTGTCACGGAACGAAGGATAACCCACGCGCAGTGGATCGGTAAAGAGCAAGGCGGTGTTAAAGCTGTTCATGCTGAGCGTACTCTTATACCCGTGGCGTAACGAAAAATTAGTAAAGATCTTATCAAGCCCTGGCAAGCGAGAAAGTCCGTTATACGTGATGGTCCAGTTGGGTAATGGCATCAAGGACCTGAACGGATTAGCGCGCATACTGGGATTGCTATTGCTAAAAAGTTTGATCGTTGCGGGATCCTTTTGCGTGTAAGCTGCCAAGAAAGATGGAATCACTACCTCTTGGGCAAAGCGACCGTATCCTTTAGCATAACCATCTGGACCAACGACACCTGATTGGTAAGGATTGAGTGCGGCCAGCCGGGTAGAGAGAATCTTTCTGTTAGCCTCAAATTGCTTGAAGGTGCCCGACACGATGTTGGGATCGAAGGGCGCAAACAAGGTTTGAAAAGAAATGTAACTAATGCTAAAACTACCCAACGCGTACGGATTAAGACGGGCCAAGCCAGAAAAACCGGTGGTGTCCTTGTACAACTCGCTGTATTGCTTATCGAAGGTCTTATCCAAACTCAGATCGATCGTAAAATCCTTAATGGGACTTATCTGAGCAGTTATGTTGAGACGCTGATTGAAACGTTGTTGAATCATGGCGCTCACGAGCGAATCGCGCGAGAGTAATCCTTGTTGACCAAAACGATTGATCCAATTGGTATCGGGCTGGTGTCCGAACACATAACCGAAACCAGGCTGAAAACTACGTCGATTGATACCCAACAGCGATGTGCTATCCATGTAGCCCGGCAAAATGGTTCCCATATCCTCACTATACTGAATGGCGGTTCTCTTGAGCATGGTAGCAAACTGCAAACCCGCTCGGGCCACGGCACTTAGCTCTGCCTCGGGGCGCGTTGCTTTCTCCGCAGGCTGCTTTATTTTCTTGATCTTGACCTTTTTGATCTTTACGATCTGACCTTCTTTATTTCTGATCGTATCGTACCTAAAGCGAAGCGAAGCGGGAGCAAACACATTGTCGGCTTTATTATTGATGCGCGTATCCCTACCATCTACATACGTATTATCTCTCGAAGGGGCCACAGCTGCGGCATCATCCGGTTTTCCAAAATCAGCTGGAGGTCTTCGAGAGCCGCGTCGCTTGGTAGCCCCCTTACCACCGGGAAGCTGCTCGGTAGCCGTATTGACAGACCTGTTGCGAGAGCGAGCCCCTGCACTGCCGGCAGCCATTGCATTGTTGAGTTTACGAATGACCAATGATTTATTATAGAGCTCCTCCCACTTTAATTCGCCATTTAGCGTGCGGGTCTGTGCATTGGTAATTTTATTACCCAAGCTGCGGGCCAATAGCGAAGAAGCCAGCCAATTATACTTGCTGTTGTAGCTGGCCCGCATAGAGGTCCAGTCCAGTAATGGCATTTTTGAAGTGGGCACATTGTAATTGACAGTTACATCTTGCTGGTATTGGGTATTACGTCCTCCCTTGAACAGGTTGGTACGTACCGAGTCTTTTTTGGCAGCATTGTCGATTCTGCCAAAAGGCTCATCGATACGAGCATTATTGACAGCCGAAAAATCCATAGATACGGACCGGGTCAGATTCCATTGCAGTACATAAAAACGGTCGAACGTAAAGTACTTATTGTACGTCTCCGGAATCTTATATGGGCCACCGCCCACATTGCGAGGACGCGTTGCTCCAAATTGTCGGAACACATCGGCCCTGAAAGATACTTGCGAAGGCAGATAATTAAAATTAAAATCACGCAGCAGGGCCAGCCATCTAGAATTGGAACGGATCAGCTTTCGGAATGGCTCGATGGATTTGGCCGTGGGCGCAAACCCATACCCCAGTACCGCACGGGTTCTTCGCAACTCATCAGCCTCAATGAGCGGATTATGCGCCAACGTCTGTATGTAAGAATAGGTAACATCAAAATTACTCGCACTCCATGGCTTAGGCTGCTTACCTTCCTTAGGCGCCACCTTTACATTGGTCAAATTGAATGTCTTGATGGTTGATATATCTTGCGCATCCGTACGAATGGAGTCGCGTTTGCTGCGATCGGCATCTCGCAACTTGGTGCGCAGGTCAATATCCAGATCATAGGGATCATACTCCGGTGTGCTGCTGCGATGACTGATACCTGCATACAGGGGAATCTGCAGGCCCAGTTTTTGGGGCAGCAGCTTACCTGCCTCGATCGTCAAGGCAGCATCGGCCGTGTAGATATCTTCTCGGCTTCTTTCATTGACACGTTGCTCCAACGTACCAAACCCTCTGCTGCGAGCAGACCCCGATAATGAGATGGTACCCAAATCAGACAACTTTATATCGGCTCTGCCAAGTGCTGCCCATCCTCCCTTTTCGTCAAGCTGTTGTAATCGAAGCTCATTGAACCATACCTCAGCACAAAGAGCCTCTTGCTTTGCATTTTCAACGCCTAGCAAGATACCCCTTACCTCTCCTAGGTTGGGATTTCCCAAAATGGCGTAGGTGCGACCATTGGGCAAACTTTCGCGGTAATACCTCGAGGGAGCGATACCCGCCTTGTTGCGTCGCACTTTTAGATCCATCAGGTCTTGTAACGAAAGATTCAAATTATTGACCTCCGGCCAAATATTGATGCTGTCTCTTTCGCCGAACTCGGTTCGTTTAAGGGGAATTTTTACCTCGTAATAGTTGCCATTAAAATCGTTTCCAATGCGAACAACTGCGTACGCGTCACCGGGCTGAATCGGCTGAGCCCCCTCAACTGACTCGGCGTGAATGAACATATCGAGCTTTCCGTATTGACGAAGGTCCATGTTCATGGTCTTGAAAACCCCTCTCGCCTCATACTGCGGCAAACCACAGACCTGCATACTCAACGCTTGTTCATTGAGGAATAAGGCTACGTTATTATTACTAAGTTGCTGCTGCCTTTCGATACCGGGTGGAATGCGATAGACGATAGGCTGGCGCTGGTCATTTTCCTCGACATTAACGGACAGTGTATTGAAAGCAACAAAATCAGGAATGGGCAAGTTGGTATAAGCACCGGTAGTGTCGATCCTGTTCCTGAACTTTCGCCACTGATTCCTGATCAATTCCAACTTACCAAAGCGCATCACGACCGAATCGGTGAACCCTGTCACAAACATCCGGATAAAACGAATTGACTTGAAATCGGGTATGTTACCCACCCTGCGTTCAAATTGCTCGACCGGAATACGAAACAGATACCAGCGCTCGGTTCGAGTTTGTCCATTGGCCAGCGTAACGGTAGGCGTTCGAACATCGGTAATATAATTGGAGCCGGCTGCCATGTTCGGTAAAATATCCACGCGGTATTGAAAATATTCTTCGGCCTCGTTCATCGTATTGTCCCGATTGAGCTCTTCTGCATCAGGGTATTGACTAAAGGCCGTAACAAATTGGGTATTATTAGTTGAGATCGGAGAATTCCCGTGTGGATTATTGATGCTCTTGTAGCGGCGTAAAATACCGGCATTTTGCTGATCGAAAGAGGCGTCACGATAGGGCTTAAAGTTATCTCCCGAAGGGTCCAGCAAGGCCTGCTGATACACAGTGGAAGCCGCCCCAAAATTATTTCGCAACTGAGTAAGGTACGTATTGAACTTATTCTTCTCCCCCTCATCGGTGAGACCGTCGAAGCCCACGTCTTGAAATACGCGATCGGTTGCTACGTTACTAAATGCATTGGTCACTTGCAAGGGAATAGCCGGAACACTTCCCCAGGCACCACTGCTGTCTACACGGGCGTTGTTGGTAGGAGTAGGTAATCCATTCTCGTATTGACGTCGCCCGTCGCGCAAGATATCTTCCGAAATATTACCGAGATTAAAGTACAGTTGACCTCCTGTCGGGTTAGTAACATTATTGATAAACGGATCTTGCAACCAGAACTCGATGAACTCGATATTGCCAGTCTCAAAATCAGTTTGATCGATATTGCGCATTAATCCACCCCAAGCATTACGGGGATTACGCAAGTTGCCCAACGCATTGATGCGATTAGGATCGGTCTCAAAATTGTAAGGTCCTCTCTCTTTGGGATAAAAGGCGAGGTCGAACGTCGTCAGCAGCCCTTCCCCGAATTGTGTACTACGTCGTGGAAAGATCTCACGCTGCAACACCTGTCTTACGCGTGGATCGGACAACTCGTTCACATCGTTTATGGGGTTGTTGGGACTTCTCTTCTCTTGCAAGACCGGCTCAATGTTGTACCAGGCTAATTTGGCCCTGTTGCGACCGCTGCGCAGATCATCATTGAGGTTCGCCTCCGGAAAGAGCCCATTTCCCTGGGGAACGGAAGCCAGTGTCCAACTCAATAGCGGAAAACGAAGATCGATGGCAGCTCTTGCCCCTTCAAAGTCATCAATGTAAACTTGCCCCGATCGCTGCGGTGTTCCGTCATAATTCGTACCATTTATCTGACGAGCATGCCCAGGTTGTAAAACCGCTGCTTCGGCATACGCCGTGATGGAGGAGGGCGCCTTGGTTGTATAGAAGGGAAGTTTGTCGAGCAGCTTGGTAAGACGCGGAATATCGTTACGATAATCCAGGTCTACCCCGTACATGGCATTCCGAATTGGATCTTCACCGTACGACTGCTTGATAAAGAAAGGACGCTCTCCCAAACGTACCACCGTACCTCCGATACTGAGTCGTTTATTGGCCAAGTAGTCCAGACGAAGTCCTAAGAAGTTCTTTTGTTGAAAGCCGAAGGCTTGGTTGTTTTCGTAATTGATATCTACCGGCACACCCGCGCTTATTATAGAGGGGTTTACAATACGAAGCGTTCCCAAGTCATAATTGATCTCGTAATCGACATTCTCTGTTAGCAGTTGTCCGCCAGCCATAACGCGCACCGATCCCCTGGGAATATTGAACCCTAATTGATATTCGCTGCTACCGGACTGACCTGGCATAGCGCCATTCATTCCGCCCATCGGGTTGGCACCGGCTCCAAATCCCGAAGAACGAGAGCGACCAAAAAGCTTGAAACGATTCAGGTTGGCAAAGGTCTGTGCAATGGCCTTGATGGTATCGTAGAGCGGATAAAAAAGATATTTATTACGAGTCGCCGCATTGGGGTATAGGTAATCAAGGTCATGCCCAAAAGGCTCCAGGACCGGAAAGATAATTCGGCTTTGTGAAGAGATGACGGTAAAGCCTTCGATAAAGTCAAAGACCCCGTCTGGTTGCGGATCATTTTGATTATTGAGTCGATCGAGGTTGACTTGCGCAATGATCGGCATGCCTTTGTACGGATCCAATACGTCGGCTGGTGGCAGATAGCGCTTCTCTCCCAAAGAAGGTTCTTCGTACAGCAGATCCAAACTGAAATCCTGCCTTTCGAGTTGCCCGAAACCAACCGAGTAGACGTTTTTCATCATCAGATCCCAAATGGGCAACTGAGTTCGCTGCGAAGTAGCTTTTAGTAATTTTAAGAATAGAACCCGTTGCAAATTTCCTGTGGTATCGGGCGGAACATCTTGCGAAAATTCTCCCAGCTGATATACTCTTCCGTTATACGTATACTGAATGGCAACGCCCAACACTTCGTCGGGCTGTAAGGGTTGGTTTAATGAGATGAATCCGATCTGCGGATTAAAATAGTACTCGGCAGGCTGTAACTTTCGCGCAAATGTTTTTTCAAAATCCTGTACCGGTGTTAGTCCCGCTGTGGTCAAAGCGGACTGTACCTGCGATGAATTTCGATAGGCAGGATTCGTCAGCAACAAGGAGTACAGGTTGTTGGCGCCATTT
>CANGTM010000074.1 GCA_947456825.1 Chitinophagaceae bacterium | reverse complement strand
TAATAGATAGGTTGTACGGGCTGATAGTCTTTTTGACGACCTAACCCAATCGCACCTTTGGCGACCATGTACCCGCCAAATACAAAAAATACAATAGAAAGGATGGCGATGTTGGTCTTATTACGCCAGAAGGGAATGGCCTCCGGAAGCGATACGCCTTCGGCTTGATCGGATAATTTCTTCAAATTGCTGTTCACCTGCATCAAGATCAAGGCAATGACCCCTAAGAGCAGTGAAATAATACCGAACAATACAGAGTTTTGGCCATCAGCGCCTTGTGCTGGCTCTCCAGCCCCGGCAGCAGGTGCGGGAGCAGGCTTGGCGGCTTCGTTGACATAAGCCACTATGTTGGTTACATCCGCAAGGGTGACATCCGGGAAACCGGTCATCATAGAACCATACTCGGCCTTGAGTCCCTGGGTATAGGGATCCTTGGCCATGTACGCAGCAGGATTGTTGATCCAGGCCAGCAGTTCTTTGTGGTCGGCCCATTTGTGTCGCTCCTCCAAACCGGCCAAGGCAGGTCCGGTCGCTTTTTTTAGCACGTTGTGACAAGAGGCGCACTTGCTCATAAACACGGCTTTTCCTGCAGCAGCGTCTTGCGCGCTACTAGAAGAGACAGAAAGTATCAGCAAGGAAAAGAGAAGAGCGGAGAGATGTTTTAAGGCAGCTTTTTGGGACATCATATTCGCAATTGATATGGAATGTGGATAAATAGCTCTTAATTAGGCGCAAAGTTACGTCAAGCCTCGTACCGAATGGCATGAAATTTTACTTTTTTTTTGTACTCTCTCCGCAAGTGAAAGCATGCAATTTTCGAGACCGCATATACTTCTATTCCGATTGTCATATGCAGGTCAATTGTAATATCTATTCGTAAATATGATGCCGACTTTGTCGCATTGCCCCATTTTTTGTTGAATTTTGCAACTTCCCTTATAAAATCCGCCCAAACATGTTCAGCAGATTACAGCAAAAATGGAAAGTTAGTGGCATCCGGCTCGCCCTGATCCTTTGCACGTTTGCCATCGGGGGCAGTGCCACCGGCTGGCTTGGAAAAAAGATCATGAACTTGTTGGCCATTCAGCAAGACTGGCTGTGGGGGGTTGTATACATTATACTAATGACGTTGTTATGGCCCCTGATGGTGTTGATCGTTAGTATTCCATTCGGACAGTTTAATTTTTTTAGGAATTACATTCGCAAACTGGGAGAGAAGTTGAATTTTCTGCGCTAACAAGGCATGGTCGCAGATGTAAGTTATTGCAGACTTGTGTTGATGCAGACCTATCAAACGTACGAGTATGAAACGTATCGCCATTTTTGCTTCGGGCACCGGTACCAATGCTGCTCGCATCATCGAGCATTTTACCGATCATTCCACTGTGCAGGTAGCCCTGGTCGTTTGTAATAAGCCGAAGGCAGGCGTGCTTTCTATCGCTGCCGCTCATCACACCGACACGCTGCTCATTGAGCGCGAACAATTTTTGAATGGAGATGGATATGTGACAGCGTTGCGACAAAGAAATATCGATTGGATCATACTCGCTGGTTTTTTATGGAAAATTCCGCAATCGCTGTTGCAGCATTTTAGAGGGCGCATCGTCAATATTCATCCCGCACTTCTACCGGACTTTGGGGGAAAGGGAATGTATGGAAACCATGTGCACGAAGCAGTGCTCGCCGCAAAAGTTAACGAAAGCGGTATTACTATTCACTACGTAGATGAGGAGTATGACCATGGCGCTACTATCTTTCAGGCGCGCTGTCCCGTATTAGCGAATGATACTGCCAATACACTGGCCACTCGCATTCATGCCCTCGAACATCAACATTATTCTCGTGTAATAGAAGAATTAGTTTGTCGCTGAGTATTTCATATCGTTTGTTACCAATTGGGCTGTTGGTTGGATGGCTGCTTTCCTCGTTAGCAGCTCACTCGCAGACCTATGTAATACGTGGCGTGGTGTATGATAGTTCTCGTAATTACCCCCTCGAGGCGGTGAGTGTGCTTGCTACATCAGGCTACGGAACCATTACCAATGCCGAAGGGTCCTACGAGATACGCGTTACCGAAAAAGATTCCATTTGGTTCAGCTATCTGAACAAACCTACCATCAAGTTTCCGGTCATCAAGATCGTCAATCCCATGCAGTTCGATATTTCGCTCCAAGTAAGCGTACCCGTACTGCGTGAGGTAAAAGTATTTCCCAGAAACTATAAGCTCGACTCCATTCGTAACCGACAAGATTACGCCAAAGTGTTTAATTATCGCAAGCCCGGATTGCGGATTGTAACTCCTTCTTCGGGGGCCGGCGTAGGGTTTGATGTCAATGAGATCATCAACATGTTTCGTTTTCGCCGTAACCAAAGTATGCTCTCATTTCAGCAGCGACTCTTACTCGAAGAGCAAGAAAAGTTCATTGATTATCGTTTTAATAAAGCCCTGGTGCGAAGACTTACTCAGCTAGAGGGGGTCGAGCTCGATAAATTCATGGAGTTGTTCCGTCCGCCCTATTTATTCACGAAACTCTCGGGCGATTATGAATTCAGGATGTACATCAAGCAAAGTTTCTACCGCTATAAACGCGGCTTACCTCCATTAACCTGGCAAGAGCCGGAATGGGAGTAAACTCACCGAACAGAATAGTATAGTCGCCCCACTAACTCACGCAAACCCATCTCGGTAGTTCTGAGTGCGTCTGCCTTCGGGAAAAAATCAAGAAAGGTCCTTTGTTCGTTACCTACCTTATAGTCGACCGGAAATGGTTGGACCAAAAATCCCTGTTCCTCAAAAACACGTTGTGCTCGGGGCATGTGAAATGCCGAAGTGACCAATATGATACGTTGTTGGTTTTGCTTAAGCAGTGCTTGAACCGCTTTAGCCTCATCAGCAGTATGCTGCACGGGATCGGTAAGCAAGATCCCGCGGGGATCCACCCCCATGGCCAGGGCCTGACGAGAGACGATCTTTCCCTCGGACTCTCCTTTTTCCCAGGGTAACTTACCATCGTTAAAGATCAAATAGGGTGCTTTTTTTTGCTTATATAATTCAATGCCTGCAAAGAAACGATCGGGGTCGCTCCACTCGGCATACACGCTGTCTTTACCCTGAACGGTTCCGGCCATCCCACCCAAGACAACAATGGCATCGGCCTTTTTTACCTGGGTCATGCTCAAACGCCCCCCGCTAGACTCCACCCACGAAAAAAAATGATCGGCCACAAAAGGTGTGGCACACATATAAATAAATAATAGGGCACCCCAGCAATAAGCAGGCTTTTTACGAACCAGTCCGATCACTATTATAAATAGGGTAATGGACAAAGGCATCACCAGCAGGGGAAGTATCTTATGCAAATAGATCATGGGCAGTGGGTATTTAAAATGCCTCTACTGCAAAAATCAGCGAATTACTTATCTTTTCAACATGAAATTTCTTCTGCCGCTGCTGTTAATGCCCTTGCTGGCCTTTTCACAAACTCCCGCGGAGTGCGACCTGCTCATAACGAATGGCCGAATTGTAGACGGAACCGGTAATGGCTGGTACTACGGATCGATCGCCATACACCAAGGTCGAATACACGCTATTTATCGTAGCGCCCTTAACAATAGTGGACCACAAGGCATCCGTGCAAAACAAGTCATCGACGCCAGGCAGTTGATCGTAGCGCCGGGCTTTATAGATGTACATACGCATCTCGAAGGCGACGAAACCAAAGACCCCGAGGCAAAGAATTTTATTTATGATGGGGTTACCACCTGCATTACCGGTAACTGCGGATCTTCGAATGTACAGGTGGGCAACTACCTGCGCTGGGTCGACTCACTAAAAACCTCTATCAATATCGGGTCGCTCATTGGCCACAATGATGTGCGTAAAGCGGTGTTGGGCCGTGCTAACCGCGATGCAACACCGCAAGAGCTTCAGCGCATGGAATCATTGGTCGAAAAAGCCATGCAAGAAGGAGCCGTAGGACTCAGCACTGGACTCATTTATATTCCGGGAACGTATAGTAAAACCCCCGAGATCGTCGCATTGGCCAAAAAGGCTGCCAAAGCAGGCGGCGTTTATGCCACGCACATGCGAGACGAGGGCGACAGTGTTACACAAGCCATCGAAGAAGCGCTTACCATTGGCAGAGAGGCAGGTTTACCCGTCGAGATCTCACACTTTAAGCTCAGCGGTCAGCAAAACTGGGGGCGCAGCAAACAAACACTGAGCATGGTCGAGCAAGCGCGTAAACAAGGATTAGAAGTGGCCATCGATCAATATCCGTACACGGCGAGCAGCACTTCGATCAGTACACTGATCCCAGACGAGATCTTAGCTGATGGACAAGATTCCATCAAAGCTCGTCTGCAACGACCTGAGATTCGCAAGCAGATAACACGCTCCATTCAGCAACGGCTCAAAAAAAGAGGACTCAAACACCTGAGCTATGCAGTGATCGCCTCGTTTGCAAAGGACTCCAGCTACAATGGAAAAAGCATCGAAGAGATCAATTTGATGAAAGGTAATAAGCACAAGGTCAAAAACGAGGCCGAGGTAGTGATGGACATCGTAAGCCGGGGTGGGGCGAGCGCCGTATTTCACGGAATGGGCGAAGAAGATGTAAAGCGCATCATGCAATACCCCTTTAACATGATCGCCAGCGATGCCAGCATTCGGGTGCTCAATGCCGGCGTTCCGCATCCCAGAGGATATGGAACGAATGCGCGCGTATTGGCCAAGTACGTACGCGAAGAAAAAGTGATTCCTCTCGAAGAAGCCATTCGTCGTATGACCTCTCTTCCCGCACAGCAGTTCAGGATCGACTCGCGAGGCTTGTTGCTACCCGGTTATTATGCCGATATCGTGATCTTTGACGAAAACAAGGTGCAAGATCTCTCCACCTTCGATAAACCCCATGCCTATACGGTGGGTTTTGAATTTGTTTTGGTCAATGGCCAATTAACGGTAGACAAAGGTGTCCATACCGGAAAGAGAGCCGGCAAAGCCTTGTATGGGCCGGGTGCCGTGTCAAAAAACTAATTATCTTGATTTCGCATCCGTAAAAACGATCCTTGCCTCTTAAAAATAGATATATGAAAAAGATAAGCACCCTTCTTTTACTTGTTCTACACGTATCTTTTGTCCTTACGATTCCCGCTCAAGCGCAGGTGGTAACAGTGGCCACACAACCTGCGCAAGCTGGTTTTGCCGCCGATCGTTTGGCTCGTATTGACAGTTCTATCGGTCAATGGATAAGGCAAGGATGGATGCAAGGAGGAACAGCGCTGATCATTCGCAATGGTAAGATCGTCTATCATAAAGGATTTGGCTATAGCGATCTGGAGGCTAAAACACCCATGCAGAAGACAGATATCTTTCGCATTGCCTCTCAAACAAAGGCCATTACCAGTGTGGCCATCATGATGCTGTTCGAAGAAGGAAAATTGCTACTCGACGATCCGGTATCAAAATTCATTCCCGCCTTTAAAAATCAACAAGTACTCAACACCTACAACGAAACAGATACTACCTATACAACGGTGCCTGCCAAAAAGGAGATCACCATCCGTCAATTACTCACACACACTTCAGGATTAGGCTATGCGAGTATCGGATCAAAAGAGGCGAACGCCATTTACGCAAAAGCAAATCTTACCGCGGGCCTCAATGTTCAGGGCGATGATTTACTCAATGCCATGAACCGCCTGGCGAAGATGCCCCTGATGCACCAGCCCGGCGAAAAATGGACCTATGGACTCAATACCGATCTGCTGGGCTGTTTGGTCGAAGTGATCTCCGGAAAAACATTGGATGCCTTCTTCAAAGAAAGGATCTTTATCCCACTAGGTATGAAGGATACACATTTTTTAATTCCGGCAGAGAAAGCGAAACGACTGGTACCCCTGTACCGCGAAATGCCCAACGGTCAATTGGTCAAGGCCACGGCTTACTTACTGAACGGAAAATCAGTAACTCCCGACTATCCACTGATCGCGAGCACCTATTACTCGGGAGGGGCAGGACTTTCCTCTACGATCGAAGACTACGGAATCTTTTTACAAATGTTACTTAACGAGGGAGTATACAATGGTAAACGCCTCTTAAGCCGCAATAGCGTACGGCTAATGACCACTAACCAGATCGGCGATGTTCCCTACGGGGGTGGCAACGATAAGTTCGGATTAGGTTTTGCCGTGGTCACCGACAAAAGCAGCGGACGCACCCATGCCAACGAAGGTACCTTTAGTTGGGGCGGGGCTTTTGCCACATCTTATTGGGTAGACCCCAAAGAAAAGATGGTATACTTGTTTTATCGACAATTGCAAAACACCACCAAGGGAGAAATGGTAGAGAAATTCAGGGCGCTGGTGTATCAGGCCATCAATGACTAGAAAGCAAGTAATTTATCGAGCGTCTCTCTCAGACGCGCTTTAGCCAAAAATTGTTGCTCCAGCACGGTGCTGAATGGGACCGGTGTATCCAGCGAAGCACAACGCATGACCGGTGCATCGAGATCACTAAAACAATGCTCGGCGATCCAGGCTGCGATCTCTCCGCCAAAGCCACCCGTTAGCGTGTCTTCGTGCAAAATCAAAACGCGACCGGTACGTTTTACCGAGGCGGCAATGGCATCGTAATCGAGCGGGACCAGCGACCGTAGATCAAGCAGATCAACGGAGACGTTCGGATACTGCATAGCATATTCAGTAGCCCAATGTACGCCTGCCCCATAGGTAATAATGGAAACATCCGTTCCACATAAAACAGAATGTGCCTTACCGATCTCCATTTCATAATACGCCTCGGGTACCCTTCCTGTTACGGAACGATACAATGCCTTATGCTCAAAAAAGAGAACCGGGTTGGGATCATTGAGTGAAGCGATGAGCAATCCCTTGGCATCGGCAGGACAAGAGGGATAAACTACTTTTAGTCCGGGCACGTGCGTAAACCAGGCTTCATTGCTTTGGGAATGAAAAGGTCCAGCCCCTACACCTGCGCCCGTGGGCATCCGCACCACCACATTGGCCGATTGTCCCCAACGATAGTGGATCTTGGCCAGATTATTGACAATTTGATTGAAGCCCACCGACACAAAATCGGCAAACTGCATTTCGACCATACTGCTATACCCTTCGAGTGCTAATCCGAGCGCAGTACCAATGATGGCGCTCTCACAAAGTGGCGTGTTACGCACGCGACCCCTTCCGAATTGTTGTACCAATCCTTCAGTGATCTTAAAGGCACCGCCATACTCGGCAATATCCTGTCCCATCAATACCAGATTTGGGTCGCGCTCCAATTGCTGT
>CANGTM010000073.1 GCA_947456825.1 Chitinophagaceae bacterium | reverse complement strand
GGCTGCGCCATCACCGGATTGGTTCAGGTGGGCGTTATACAATACTCCATGAAGGCAGCCGGTCTGTTTGACATTTTCTTTGTCAACACAATGGGACTTCCCTTCTTTTCGGGCTTTGCCTTTTACTTCATTGCCTTGACCGCCCTGGTCATAGTGGCCCTTCGGTTCAAGGACAGTCATCTTAAACCGGCTCTGCTAACGGGTTGGGCCATCGCCTTTTTGTTCTTACTGCTGACACCATTAGTGGTCGTGCCCGGAGATGGCATAAAGTTTACCGGGCTTCTTGTTTTGGCGGCCGCTGCAGGAGCCATGGGCTATTTTATTAAGCCTGTTGCCCTGCGCATGCTCAAGCTTTCCCTTTGGTGCTATGCGTTCATGATGCTGGGATATTGCTTGTACTTTACCACGCTCATCAGATCGAATGCGAATCCGGGTATTGACATGAATAATGTCGATAATCCCATCAACCTGGTATACTACCTTAGTCGTGAACAGTACGGCAGTGCTCCGTTGGTATATGGCCCTCACTTTGCCGCCGACCCCTCTAAAGACCTGGTTGCAGGCGAACCCTTTATCGAGAGCGAAATGAAATACGTAAAGGGAGCCGACCGCTATTTGCCCATCGGAAGAAGTAAAGAGTATAATTTCAGCAGCGAGGTCAAACAACTTTTCCCACGCGTTTGGGATTCCAGCGACGACCAGTATCACGCACAGTTCTATGCCGAGTGGCTGGGGCTGGGTCAAGATCGTGAAAGTGGCGCTTACGAGCCCCCTACCTATGGCGACAATATCAACTGGTTCTTCAGCTACCAGATGAGTCTGATGTACTGGCGCTATTTTATGTGGAATTTTTCGGGTAAGCAAAACGACATTCAAGGAATGGGCAACAAGCGAGACGGAAACTGGGTAACCGGAATCGGCATGCTCGATAATGCCCGCCTGGGCGATCAATCGAAACTACCCGACAGTATTCGCCACAATGGAGCCACCAATTATTTCTTCTTGCTGCCTTTTATTTTGGGTATCATCGGATGCGTATACCAATACCTTCAGAACAGAAAAGATTGGATCGTCAGTTTCTTACTGTTCTTCTTTACGGGCATCGCAGTGGTGTTGTATTTGAACCAGCCGGGCAATCAGCCTCGTGAACGTGACTATGCCTATGTGGGATCGTTCTATGCCTTTGCCCTGTGGATAGGATTGGCACTGATCGCTTTTGTGCAGATCGCCTCTAAGAAATTGTCAAAGGCGCATTATCGCGATTTTCTTTTTTACACGCCGGGGCTGGCATTTCTGGTAACATTCATGAGTTGCTTTCCGGGCAGTGGCCAGGGAGCCATGATCAATGCACTGGGTGCGGCCGCTATCGCTGCCTTACTGGGAGCAGGCCTTAGCTGGTTGCTGGGTAAGTTAACAGGAGAAGGACGCCAACAACCCCTTTTGATCACGCTTACCACTGTGTGCTGTCTGGCAGTTCCCGCGCTAATGGCCAACCAAAACTGGGATGACCACGACAGAAGTCATAAGACTACGGCCCCCGATCTGGCCAGAAATTACCTGGAGAGTTGCGCCCCCAATGCTATTTTATTCTCGTTTGGCGACAACGACACATATCCGCTGTGGTATGCACAAGAGGTAGAAGGCATTCGCACCGATATACGCGTGGTCAATAACAGCTTGCTGGGGATTGACTGGTACATCAATCAACTACGCTATAAGATCAACGATGCCGACTCTATCGATCTGATCTGGGACGCCTCTAAAGTACAGGGCAATACCCGAAACTATGTACTTTATAATCCGGTGGCCGGCATAGATCAAGAAGCGTTCTATGACCTTTACGATGTAATGAAAAACTATGTAGGAAGCGATGATCCTTCTCGTATGGACAATACGCGGGGAGAGCCGCTCAACATGATTCCCGTAAGCCGCGTGGTGGTTCCCGTAGACAAAGCAACTGTATTGCAGAACGGAACAGTCAATCAAGAAGACACCATTCTTGCCGATTTTGCCTTTGAGTTACCTAAAAGAGCACTACTCAAGAACGACCTGATGATCTTGAATATAATTGCTGCCAATAAATGGAAACGTCCCATCTATTTTACCTCTCCTTATGGAGAGCTGGGCTTTGGTCCTTCTTTGCGTAAAGAGGGTCTCGCCTATCGGTTAGTACCGGTGGTGCCTCAATATTCACAGATGAAATGGGTGGCCGACCAATCGATGCGTGCCAACGGGCTGGGCGGAACCCCCATTCGCGACAATAACCTGGCCGTGATCTACAAGAACCTCAACGAGAAGTATCGCTTTGGAGGCGCCGATCGCAAAGGAATGTATGTGGATGAGGAAAATCGTCGACACCTGCTAAACATAAGAGAGATCTTTGCAGAGGCGGCCGGTAATCTGGCAGATGCCGGTAAGATGGCCGAGGCCAAGACGCTGATCGAAAAAGCCGAAAAAGGCATTTCGACCGAGACCCTCCCCTATGCTATGGTAAGTCGCTTTAACAGCCATAACCAGACCGCGCTCATTTATTTGGAGGCTTGCTATAAGGCTGGCATGAGAGAATTGGCAACTAAAATAAAACTAGCCATTCGAAAAGATCTTGAACAACAACAAGCCTACTATAATAACATACGCACACAAAACCCCGATTTCTATGGAGGTTTTGAAGGAACCGAAGTGCCTATTACCGAAAGATTATTGATAGTCTTAAAAGACATCGAGACCAAATACCAATAATATGGACTTGACCTTTAACCAAAACGAAGACCATCTGCGAAGCCTGCTTAGCCAGATGGAGCAACGGGCCGCACAGGTACGGTTGGGAGGAGGAAAAAAATCGATCGAGAAACAAAAGGCAAAAAATAAAAAAACGGCGCGTGAGCGCATCGAATACCTCATTGACAAAGACAGCACTTTCATAGAGCTGGGGCTGTTTGCAGGGTATGAGCTATATGAAGACCAGGGAGGATGCCCTGCCGGTGGTACAGTTGCGGGTATCGGCATCATCAGCGGAAGACAAGCGGTGATAGTCGCCAACGATCAAACCGTAAAAGCTGGAGCCTGGTTCCCGATCACAGGTAAAAAAAATCTACGGCTGCAAGAGATCGCCATGGAAAACAGACTGCCTATCATCTATTTGGTAGATAGTGCGGGCGTTTACTTACCCATGCAAGATCAAATCTTTCCCGACAAAGAACATTTTGGAAGGATATTTCGCAATAATGCAAAAATGAGCGGCATGGGTATTACCCAAATTGCCGCGGTCATGGGGGCTTGTGTGGCTGGAGGAGCTTATCTGCCCATCATGAGCGACGAGACACTGATGGTTGAAGAAAACGGATCGGTATTTTTAGCCGGTTCTTATCTGGTCAAGGCTGCCATTGGAGAAGAAATAGACAATGAAAGTTTGGGTGGCGCCCGCATGCACGCTCAGATCAGTGGCACGGCCGATTACACCTTTGCCAGCGAAGAGGCCTGCCTGGACCATATCAAAAAGACCATGTCGCTGCTGGGGGCACCCCGGCAAGCCGGTTTTGACAGAGTAAAAGCGGTAGCGCCTGCGCGCCCCACCAGCGATATCTATGGGATCTTTCCCAGAGATGGCAAACCCTACGACGTACAAGAGATAATCGATTGTCTGGTAGATGCCGGCAGTTTCGCTCCTTTTAAATCGGCCTATGGAAAGACCATCGTATGCGGCTATGCCCGTATCGAAGGATGGGCCGTTGGCATTGTGGCCAACCAGCGAAAGATCGTAAAGAGTGGTAAGGGCGAAATGCAAATGGGAGGTGTTATTTATAACGATAGCGCCGACAAAGCCGCTCGATTTATTCTCAATTGCAATCAAAAGAAGATACCCTTGCTTTTCTTACAAGATGTGACGGGTTTTATGGTGGGCAGCCGCAGCGAACAGGCCGGCATCATCAAAGACGGCGCCAAGCTGGTCAATGCCGTGGCCAATTCGGTAGTTCCCAAGATCACCATCATCATGGGCAACTCATTCGGTGCCGGTAATTACGCCATGTGTGGCAAAGCCTACGACCCCCGCTTTATATACGCGTGGCCTACGGCCAAGATCGCAGTTATGGGAGGCGAAGCCGCTGCCAAAACGCTCCTGCAAATCGAGGTAGCCTCCATGAAAGCGCAAGGAAAGACCATCGATCCGCAAACCGAAGAGAAATTATTGAGTGATATCAAGGGTCGTTACGAGAAGCAAACCTCACCCTACTATGCAGCTGCAAGACTTTGGGTAGACGAGATCATAGATCCTGCCCAAACCCGTAGCCTGGTGGCACAGGGCATTGCCGCCGCTAACCACAATCCCGATATCGATGCCTTAAAGACGGGCGTCTTTCAAGTGTAGCCACTGCTGCCATGGCAAAACCCATCATCATTTACACCGACGGCGCTGCCAAAGGAAATCCCGGTCCGGGCGGATATGGCGCTATTCTAATGAGTGGAACCCATCAACTCGAACTATCGCAAGGCTACCGACTTACCACCAATAACAGAATGGAGTTGATGGCCGTGATCGCTGCGCTGCAGGCACTCAAAAAAGAAGAGCTGCACATAGAGATCTACTCCGACAGCCAATATGTGGTAAAAGCGGTCAAAGAAGGATGGTTAAGAAAATGGATGGCTACCAATTTCAGAGGGGGTAAGAAGAATGCCGACCTCTGGAGAATCTTTTATGGATTAAGTCAACGACATCACCTTCATTTTCATTGGGTCAAAGGGCATGCCGACAATGAGTACAACAACAGATGCGATCAGCTCGCCACAGAGGCGGCTGCCGGAAAAAAACTCAAGGTAGATACCGGATACGAAGAGAGTTTGACTTAACGAGCCAGGACCAACGAGGTCTTTTTGTGCTCCAGGTAATTGAACAGCATCAAGACAACAGGCAAGAACACGAACGTACCGATCAATGAATTGCGGTAAAAAGGAAGACCGGCCGCATAGCAGGTCATCAATCCGCCAATGGTTTTGGAATAAGTGATTTCAGCGGAAGAGAGCCATACCATAAAGTTAGAGAGGATAAAAAAGAACGTAGGAGCGGCTATGGCACCCATGGCCAAAGAGCGATGGCTTCTTCCTCTTAGGAGTGCCCCCAGAAGCGTTGCACTTAGCAGCAATAGATAGTTTTTCCATTGACCACCATAGAACCCGGCATACTCAAATACACCTTGCTGGTAAAGCACCTGTATAAAGAGGTCACTTAGCAACAACGATAACAAAGGCAACAAGAAAAGACCTTCCTTCTTACTAAAGACATATCCGGAGAAAAGCGCAATGGCCAGCACGGGAGAAAAGCCCGAAAAGGCGATCTCGGGGCCAAAAAAGAATTTACAAGCTGTGGTAACAAAGACAAGTATCAGGGTAAACAAACTGAATTTTATGGCGCTGTTCATGGTTTCGATTTAAGAGAAGAAGGTGTTACAAAATTAGCTCAATTGTTTTAAATCGGTTGTTGAATTATCAACGGCTGTGGAAACCTGTTGCGGCGCAAAATAGCAGGGCATCCGAGAGAGCCCTGATGGTAATATCCTGGCCTGGCATTAACAGGGCGGCAGGTTGTCCCTGTTTAAGGTGGACGGTTCGCTTCCCTGCTATTAGCTCCACGGAGCCCTGTACACAGAGCAGTACAGAAGGACTCTCCACCTGAATAGTCTGTAAAGAGCCGTCAACGGGCGATAGCTGACGCAACCTGAAATCTTCTACAGGAATATCAAAAGACCCCGTAGAAGCAGCTGCATGCAAAAGCTGGGGAATCACAGGCTCGAACCGGACATGCTTCATGAGCTCCCCTACATCGATATGCTTAGTGGTCAGCCCACCTCTTAACACATTATCGGAGTTGGCCATGATCTCTACATTTTGCCCCTCGAGATAAGCATGAGGCACACCGGCATCTTGAAAGATAGCCTCCCCGGGCTCGAGCCTTACCAAATTAAAGAGGTAGATCGAGAAGATGCCCCTGTCTATTTTATGTTCGTGCGAATATTCGAGAGCGGCCCGGGCTGCCCAAAAATCGGGATGGTCCTTAGAAAGCCGGTGTTGACGATAGAGCGGTAAAATGGTATCGATATGCGTACGCAACCGAAGATCGACTTCTTCTTGGGGCATCTCCATTACTTTTCGGTAGAGGGCCTCATACCCTCCTTGCTCAAAGACCGGAAGCAAAAATTGTAAAGCGGTTGTATCAGTTAACGTTCGCCTGAGCAGGGTCGGCTCCTGAAAGCCATGCAATAGCCAAAATTGACTGAGTGCCACCATCAACTCGGGTTTATGATTGGCATCTTTATAATTTCGGGTGGGGGCATCCAGTGCAATCCCCAGTTGATTCTCTCGCTCAAATTCCAGCTGAGCTGCTTTTTTTGAGGGATGTACCTGAATGGAGAGCATACTACTTACGTCAAGTACCTTGAATAAAAAACTAAGCTCTCCGGCCATTTGATTCAGTGGCACCCATTCGCCGGACTCACCCGCCACCACCGACATTCCCTGCGGATGGGTTCCCATCCAATATTCAGCAAAGGGCTTTTCTTCCGCATTAGTCTGCGACATAAGGCCCGCAATGAATTGGCGTCCTCCCCAATCATAATGCTTTACCACCCCGCGTAAGGCCCCTATTGCATTCATTCAAACTACGGTTTATACTTGGCTAAAGATACAGCATGTATGAGCATCTTTCGCTTGGCAGTGCCGGAGAAACAGTGGCCGCTGACTGGCTGCAACAAAACGGCTATACCGTTTTGGTACGCAATTTCCGGTGGGGTAAAACTGAGATAGACATAGTAGCCACCCGCGGTGAATGGTTACACATCGTAGAGGTCAAAACCAGCAGCAGTGCTACCTGGGGCCCGCCCGAACAACGGGTCCGTCCCCAAAAAATGAGAGTGCTACAGCGGGCTGCAGCAGTACTGCTGCAACGAACCAAGAGAAAATGGATTCAATATGACGTAATAGCCATCACCTGGAAAAAGGGCGAGCCCCCTTTGATAGAGCTGATCGAAGATGTAACTTGACAGGATTGCAGCGTAAGACAGAATAACTCAGTTGAGCGACAAGTACTCCGCTAAAGGCGATCGGCAAGCTCTTGATTTAGTTTCTCTACCAATAAAAAAGTGGCAGGGCAGCTATCTAGATTTTGCTTGTGGATATGCGCAAACTCCACAAACTTTTTAGGCAAATGCGGAAAGCCAGAACAGTCCAGTGGTCTGATGGCATAGATGCTGCATTTGTTGTTTTTGGTATCCAAGAACTGGCAAGGCGTAGAACGGTTGACCCAGTCGCGATCGCCACCCCTTTCTTGCTTGAGCCACTTCTTTTTAAACTCCGGAACCGTCATGTTAAAATGACGAGAGATCCTTTTTAGATCGGCAGGCGTATACGTCGGGGTCATGGTCTTACAGCAATTTGCGCAAGACAAACAATCTATCTCAGACCAAACTTCTTTTTCCTTTTTCGTGATCAATTGTTGTATACCACGGATCG
>CANGTM010000072.1 GCA_947456825.1 Chitinophagaceae bacterium | reverse complement strand
TGCCTTCGGTCTCTTTGGCCACGGCATAAATGCCTATATTTTCTTTTTTCCAACGCTGCACATAGACAGAATCGATCTTGGGAAGCGTCTCTTTGCAATGTCCGCAAGTAGGGTCCCAGAATACCACCAGCGTAAAGTCTTTCTTTAATCCGTAAAGCGTTACCGTTCGGCCCGTTGAATCAGGTAATTCAATATCCGATGCAGGCGTACCTAGAATATTGGCCATTAAACTATACGCCCTGTCGGTGATGGTCTTCTTGCCCTGCTCGCTCAGCCATGAGTAGGCCTTATTCGAAAAATATTTTTCATATAAGTGTACAAAGATGGCATCCTCCCACATGTAGCGCTGGGTATAATAGCGATTAATGAAACGCAGCAGCAAGAAACGCTGCATCTCGGCATTGGCAGAGGCATAGCCGAGCATATAATCGATCTCTTTAATGACCGAATCGGGATCGGGCGTTACCAGTTGATTGAAATAAGTGTCGAGCTTGTCCTCGAAAAAAGTGGTGTAGGCCATCCGCCCGTCCCAAAAATTTACACCGTCCCAAAAAT
Organism: Chitinophagaceae bacterium; assembly: GCA_947456825.1. Classification (GTDB taxonomy): domain Bacteria; phylum Bacteroidota; class Bacteroidia; order Chitinophagales; family Chitinophagaceae; genus JJ008. Next base: position 7,432 of record CANGTM010000072.1, on the reverse strand, counting down.
GGTCCTTATAATAACGAAAGGCCTTTATTGAATCTGCCCGATTCGCAGGTTGTTGCAACTCGGCCGGTAATACAGGTTGACGCATCGCTTGCAATAACGCGGCCAGAAAACTGCCTTTGTTTTTTTCGATCAGCTCATCTCGCGAGGTACGCAGGTCCGCATCGACCGCATTGAGCGTATCGATCAAACGGGTAGAGTCAGTTTTATTCGCAGCCGTTTTTAGCTGCTCCCTTAGGCTGTTGATCCGCATTCCCTTTTCAGCCGTCATTCGCTGGTATTGCGAAAAAAGCTCGTTATCGGGTGAGTTAACATAAGAAATGCCGGCCGGCAACAAGGCAGAATCGGCGAACACAGAGAATTGTTGCTGCTTGTCTACCAACATTTCGAAAAATCCGGACTTGTTCGGAAAACCGATCAAGTAGATGCCTCCTTGTAGGGGTTGTTTTCCTTTAAAGACTCCTTTGGATTGCTGGTCAACCTTAACGGAATCAATAATAGGATAGGTTTTTCCAAAATAGTGGCCCAGGTAAATATATTGGTCCTTGTAAGGCTTAAAGGTGACGGAGATCTCGTAGCCATTTTGGGCCTGAGAAAGAAGAGTATATAGTAAAAACAATAAGCTAAAAAGAGGCTTCATACACAATAAAAATATGGAGTAAAGTTATTAAAATCCCGAACAAGACCGGCAGCAAACTATCTTTGCCCGGTGCGAAAAAAAAGACCCTCTATAGTCCTGTCCAATCTGCTGATCGAAGATTATGCCGCCGAAGGAAAATGCATTGCACGACAAGATGGAAAAGTAATTTTCATTGAGGGCGTGGTACCGGGCGACCGGGTCGATGCCAGGATCATCAAAAGCAAAAAAGACTGGGCCGAGGGTGTAGTAGTGGCCTTTGTAGAAAAGGCTAGCGAACGGGTAGATCCCTTTTGTTCGCATTTTGGGGTTTGTGGAGGATGCCAATGGCAAATGCTACCCTATGCCAAACAGCTTCAATTTAAACAACAACAAGTAGAACAAACCCTGCAACGCATCGGAAAAGTAGCCCTTTCGCCCATACTACCTATTGCCGGTGCGTCCTCTACCACTCACTACCGCAATAAGATCGAATATACATTTGGGAATAAACGTTACCTACTGCCCTCCGAGCTGGGCAACGAAGAGATAAGTGGGCAGTCGAACGTGGCAGGTTTTCATGCCCGGGGATTCTTCGATAAGGTAGTGGATATCGATACTTGCTATCTGCAAGCATCCCCCACCAACGAGATACGGGTATTTATAAAATCGATGGCCCTGCAAAAAGGATGGACCTTCTATGACAGCCGGGCGCATCAAGGCTATTTACGAAATGTGCAACTGCGTTTGTGTCGCAGCGGCGAATTGATGGTCAATGTGATCGTAGGAGAGGACAAGCCCATGCAAACAAAGGAGCTGCTGCAGGCCCTGCTCGATCGTTTTGCAAGCATCACCACACTGCTCTATACCGTCAATACAAAATGGAACGACAGTATTCAAGACCTGCAACCCATTATTTTTTCAGGTAAAGGATATGTAGAGGAGATCCTACGGGGAGAACAAAAAGATGAATCCTATCGCTTCAAGATCGGCCCCAAGTCTTTTTTTCAGACCAATACCGAACAAGCCGAAACCCTTTACCGATTGACCGCAGAAGCAGCTGCGCTTACCGGGCAAGAGACCCTCTATGATCTTTACTGCGGCACGGGTAGTATCGGTATCTTCTTAAGCCGCAAGGCTGGTCGGATTGTAGGGGTAGAGCAAGTAGCCGCCGCCATAGACGATGCCAAAGAAAATGCAAGGCTCAACCAGATCTCGAATGCCTCTTTTTTTGCAGGAGATGTAATTGATATTTGTACAGAATCTTTTTTTGCAGAGCAGGGACGCCCTGATGTGATCGTAACGGACCCCCCACGTGCCGGTATGCACGAGGCGCTTATCGATACCCTACTCACGATCGCCGCACCCACCTTGGTCTACGTTAGCTGTAACCCGGCCACACAAGCCCGCGACCTGCAACGGCTCGATAGCATTTACCAAGTGAGCCTGGTGCAACCCGTCGATATGTTCCCACACACGCATCACATCGAAAACATTGTCCGGTTGACCCGCAGATAACGTAATTTCGTGCAATGAGTGAGTTTCGATTTACGAGACCGGATAATTTTCCTCCCATTGTCAAAAATCTGATCATCATCAACGTATTGATGTATGTAGCGCAGCTAACCCTGGCGAGTCGTTTTCCATTTACGGAATGGGTCATGCTGTGGCCACTGATGCCCCAAAAATTACAAGGCCTACTTGCAGAGGCCGGGGTCATAAACAGCGCCAGCCAGTTCAGGCCTTATCAGTTATTGACCCATATGTTCGCCCATTCGCCACAGACCTTATTTCATATTGTCTTTAATATGTTTACCCTGTGGATGTTTGGAAAGGTTCTCGAAACCGTTTGGGGAGGACCTCGCTTCTTACTATTTTATATTGCCAGCGGCTTAGGTGCGGCCGCTTTGCATTTGACCGTTCAATACCTGCGCTGCCAAGAATTACTGACCGCCTTTACTGCCGCAGACGCAGTGGCCGTGCAACAACAACTCGGCGCCGTCTCCCCCGCGCTAGGTGCCAGCGGTGCGGTGATGGGTGTAATGGCCGCTTTTGCCTACTTGTTTCCAAATACCGAGCTCTACATTATGTTTATTCCCGTACCCGTCAAGGCAAAGTGGGCCATGCTAGGGCTTGCCGCCATTGACCTGTTTGGCGGTGTGGCCGGTGTAAGCGGAGACAATATTGCGCACTTTGCCCACTTGGGGGGCGCACTCACAGGTTTTCTACTGGTACTGTACTGGAACAAAACCAATCGCCAGACGTTATACTAGTAATCAACAAGGAGACGTGTCTATGGGATATTCGTTAGGTGACAGCCAAAATAGTCTGACCCGACTGGTGATCATCAATTTGGTCGTATTCATCACCCTTGCCCTTTGCAGAGCCTATTTCTTTTTTTTCTATCAAGATACTTCGCAGATCGAAGTGGTCTTTCGTGAGCAGATCTTACAATGGTTTGCCTTACCCGGCAATTGGCAACAAATACTCTACCGACCCTGGACGCTGCTGAGTGCCATGTTTACTAATGTAGGCGTCTGGATGGTGTTAGGCCATATGCTATGGCTATGGGCCTTCGGATTTATTTTTCAGGATTTAAGCGGCAATCGCAAGATCGTTGCCCTCTATCTGTATGGCGGTTTGGCCGGTTCGTTGGGTTATTTACTGGCCGTCTCTTTGCTACCCTCTTCTACTACGGCAGCTCTTTTCTTTGGAGCCGGTCCCTCTGTGATGGCAATCGCAATCGCTACCACCATGCTATCACCCTACTACCGCTTGTTTCCTCAACTGATGGGAGGCTTTCCACTATGGATACTCACGGTGATATATGTACTGGTTAGCATCGCGACTAAACCGTTGCAACAACCGATCAGCTATCTGCCCTTGCTGGCCGGGGGCGCCATGGGTTTCTTATTTATGCAGCTAATTAGGATGGGCTACGACCTAAGCGACTGGATGACGCGCCTCTTTGACAGCGCCACTAATCTGTTCAATCCGGAAAAGACAAGGCAAAAAAAATCAGGAATTCGGGACATGCACTTTTACAAAGCCACCCGCCAACCTTACGATAAAAAACCCAAGCTAACACAAGACCGAATAGATGCGTTGTTAGAGAAAATTCATCGCCAGGGAATGGACTCCCTCACTAAAGAAGAAAAAGAATTTCTAGAGCGGGCCAGCCAATCAAATCAATGATCAGCGTGCCTTATCTATTTGGGCGCAAATACCAGTAAAGATGTCATCGATGCTGCCTTCTCCCGCAATGGAGCTGAACTTGCCACTCTGTTGGTAATGGGCCGCCACCGGGCTGGTTTCATTTGTATAGACCGCAAAGCGTTTGCGAATGACAGACTCGTCGGTATCGTCAGAGCGACCTGAGGTCTGACCGCGGTGTAACAATCGCTTGACCAACTCCTCCTCCGATACTTCCAGAGCCACTACCAGCGAAATAGCCGTGTTCTTGTTGGTCAGCAACTCATCGAGCGCTTCGGCCTGCGCTACCGTTCTTGGAAAACCATCGAATAAGAATCCGTTGGCTCCTTTGTGCCGATCAAAGAAAGAATCCACCATACCAATCACTACAGCATCAGGCACCAACTTACCCGAATCGATATACGACTTGGCAGACATACCCAGCGAAGTTTGGTCCGCTATCTCTTTTCTAAGCAGATTACCGGTAGAGAGATGAATCAACCCGTATTTAGCCACCAGCTTATCCGACTGGGTTCCCTTTCCACTGCCGGGCGGGCCAAATAGCACCAGATTAAACATAAACAGTCATTTTGAGCAGTAGGCAAATATAAGCCTCAAAGCCGTATGGGGCGCATTTGAACCTTTGGAATGCCCTCTTGTTAAAAGGGTGATGATGGCATTTCCTCTTTTGAATTGGTCCTTGGTGGCAGTAGTCTTGCTGCAATGCAGCACCGACCCCATTACCCATACCGATCAGGCCACCGGAAAAGACCCCAGCCGTTCTATCCCTAAAAATCAAATGAGTATGGATACCACAAAAAAAGATAATCCGGTCTATTCCCGAACCGATACCGCAAAGGTCAATCTTCCGGAAAGCGAATGGAAAAAGATACTGACCCCGGATGTCTATTACATTGCCCGTCAAAAAGGCACCGAAAGACCCTGGACCAGCCCCATCGAACACTCTCAAGAAGTAGGCACTTACTACTGTAAGGCCTGTGGTAAACCGTTGTTTAAAAGTGAGGCTAAATTTGAAAGCGGCTGCGGGTGGCCCAGCTTTTTTGAGCCCATTTCGAAAGGAAGTATCCTCTACACCCCCGACAACAGCCACGGCATGCAACGTACCGAAGTACAATGTGGACGCTGTAAAGCCCACCTGGGTCATGTTTTTGACGACGGCCCGCCTCCTACCGGACTTCGCTACTGTATCAACGGCGTTATTCTTGATTTTGAGAAATCGTCCGGGGCAAAGAAATAAAGTACATTTGCCGAAGCAAATGGTCCTCCTATGAAACTCTCCCAGCTGGCTTCTACGCTGATCGGCTCCGAAATAGTAAAACTAGGAGGGGAGATCAAAGAAAAAATTCGCCAAGGAGCGCGTATCTACAATTTTACCATTGGGGATTTTGACCCTGAGCTATTTCCCATTCCAAAAGAACTAGAAGAAGCTATCGTTGCCGCCTACCGGCAAGGCCATACAAATTACCCCGCGGCAGAAGGTAACCTCGATTTGCGAGAGGCGCTCGCTGGCTTTGTATTCGAAAAAGAAGGGCTTCGCTATTCTACCGACGAGATCTTAATTGCTTCGGGCGGAAGACCCCTTATCTATACCGTCTTTCGCACCATTTGTGATAAGGGCGACAAAGTAGTCTATGCGGTACCCTCTTGGAACAATAACCATTACACGCATTTTACCGATAGTGAGCATGCCGTTATAGAGACCGGCTCCGAAACACGCTTTATGCCTACGGCAAAGCAACTGGCCCCCCATCTGAAAGGGGCTACCCTGCTCTCGCTTTGCTCTCCTCAAAATCCTACCGGCACTACTTTTGACAAAGAAGAACTGACCGCAATTTGCGATCTGGTACTCGATGAGAACAATAGCAGAGGCCCCGATCAAAAAAAATTATACGTGATGTTCGATCAGATGTACTGGCATCTGACCTACGGCGATATTCAACATCACAACCCTGTATCACTGCGACCAGCGATGAAAGACTATACCATTTTTATCGATGCGATCAGTAAGGCATTTGCTGCCACCGGGGTGCGCGTTGGTTGGGCACTGGGCCCTTCACCCGTGATTCAAAAAATGAAGCAGATCATGACGCATATAGGTGCCTGGGCACCCATGGCCGAGCAAAAGGCACTAGCGGTTTATTTACAAAACAAACCTGCCATTGAAAACTATCTGAGTCACTTCAAAAAAGAGATCGAAGAGAGACTCAGCACCATCTACAATGGCCTCATGGAATTAAAGCAGGCAGGATTACCCGTAGACGCTATAAAGCCGGAAGCAGCTATTTACTTGACCGTAAAGATCGATGCCGCGGGCAAAACCACCCCTGGCGGCCAATTGCTTTCCTCACAAGCCGATGTAACGGCATTCTTGCTCGACGCCGCTGGTCTGGCTCTGGTACCTTTTTATGCATTTGGCGCAAGCACTTCTTCGCCGTGGTACAGAATGAGTATAGGAACCTGCAAAAAAGAGGAGATCGCAGCTATGCTGCATCAACTTAGAAACGCTTTAGCGCCCTTGCACTAAATGAAACCTTAATTTTTATTGATTACAAAGCGAAAGGATCGCATGGGGCGCTTGGATAACTCCTCTTTAATACGTGCCCGGTTATTGGTAATGTGATTACGATCTACCAACTCGGTAGCCTGAAAAAATCGTTCTTTCATTAAAGGAGTAGACAGCAAACGGGCAAGGGCCAGCCGCTCCTGCTCTACGGTTACAGCAGAAACATAAGGGGAACAACAGAGCAGTACAAAAAAATTATTAGTAGCCATACCTACATATTATCAGCGAACACGTTGTCCGGGACAGCCACAATTGCGAGAGGCCTTGCTGCTGTAGAAATTACGGCTGCAAGAACTTAGCAGCAACAGCAAGACAGCTAACACAGAGAGGGTACGGACTAATTTCATGACCTAAAAATCATGAATTAAAACTACTTTACAAACGTTTTTGTTGCCCAAAGGTTCCGATTTTAGCTTTTTTATTTAATCCCCTATGCCGCCAAGCCCCGCCCGCCCGCTCATTGTGTTGGTCGCCCCTTTAAACTGGGGGCTGGGGCATGCCACTCGCTGTATTCCCCTTATTCATACGCTTCAACAACTGGGATGCGAGGTAATCACGGCATCGGATGGTGCCAGCAGAACCCTGCTTGTAGAAGAATTCCCCTTATTGACCCATCTGTCCTCTCCACATACAACCATACGCTACAGCCGCTTTAAATGGCTTTTTGGATGGGCCATGCTTCAACTGTTGCCCCGTTTTTGGATACAGCTAAAAAGAGAGCAACGCTGGATCAAGAAAATAGTACGCAAGTATCGTATCAATGCCATAGTTTCTGACAATCGTTATGGACTGGCTCACCCCAAGGTACCGGGGGTCATCATCACGCACCAATTGGACATTCGTAGCGGATATGGCCGGATGGCAGACAAGTTAGCACGGCATATATTGTATCGCTACATTGATAGATTTCAGGGGGTGTGGGTGCCCGATGTAGCCGAAGAACCCTCACTGGCCGGAGCCCTTTCTCACCCAATAAAAGCCCCTGGTATTCCACTGCACTATATTGGAATGTTGAACAGGTTAGCCACTGCCGAGCCCTCACC
>CANGTM010000071.1 GCA_947456825.1 Chitinophagaceae bacterium | reverse complement strand
TGCTTGCGGCTCCAAGAGGTATCGATGGCAATATGTCGGGAGTGGCTTACAATGTCCATTTGGTTTCTTGTCGGGCGGCTGCCGATGTGTTCATCGACGAGGCTCGAGAAGTGCGTGGGGTTAGCGACGCCTTTGTAGCGGCCGGTAATAGAGCTGACGTTAACATCATCAGCATGAGTATGGGCAGAATTACTGTCAGTTCGCAGTTGCGTGACGCTATTTTGTATGCGCGGGCAAAAGGAAAATTGATCTTCTGTGCTGCGGGCACGTCCTTGCCCTTTACGGCAGGATGGGCCGGGGTTATATTTCCTGCAACGATGAACGAGGTGCAAGCCGTTACGGGCGTTACTACCGGTTCACCCGTGGAATCTTGCGAGTCATGTCATAGCGGCCCTGAGGTCGATTTTGTGGTGGTCATGGAAAGGACAGTCGATAAAAAGCATCCCCTCACTGTGTCGGATTTCGGAGATGCCCCCTCTACGATCGGCGGATCATCCGTGGCAACGGCAACTATGGCCGCAATGGCCGCGTTACTTTGGAGTCGGTATCCCTGGTGGAGCGCTTCTGAACTGCTCGCTCGATTACAACAACATAGTAGCAACTTTCCCAACCGCCATGACCGTTGGGGATGGGGACTATTTCAGCTGGCGCAGGCTGTCAATTGATCGTTGCCTGGGCGTAAAGGTGGGGTCAAATAAAAAAGCTGTCTCTGTAAAGAGACAGCTTTGTATACTAAGAAGATGATCGTTAGATCAAGGAAAGATGCCAAGTTCGGCATAGATGGTAGCTACCTTGTTGATGGCAACCACATAAGCTGCCGTACGCATATCGGGAATAGAGGGGTTCTCTTTCCAGGCATTCATGATCTCGTGCGTTGCAGTGATCATGGTCTCTTCAAGACCACTGTAGACTAGGTCTACTTCGTCAGGGCCATGCATGATCATTTGCTTGGCCTTGCTATCGGCCTCTTTACCGCTCAGCTGCTCCATTTGCTTTAGGATGGTCGTATTCACATTTTCAGTAAAACGCTTTTCCATTCTTCCGTAGCGAACATGGCTCAGATTTTTTAGCCACTCAAAGTATGATACGGTTACCCCGCCAGCATTCAGATACATGTCAGGGATCACGATCACACCTTTTTGTGCCAGTATCTCATCGGCCTCGGGCGTTAACGGACCATTGGCACCCTCTCCTATGATCTTGGCTTTTATGCGGGGTGCATTTTCTCCGTTGATCACATTTTCAAGCGCGGCCGGAATTAAAATATCGCAATCGGCTTCGAGTGCATCGAATGAATTAGCCACATTGGTAGCCCCAGGAAAATTCAAGATCGAGCCTGTTTTTTTGCGATGCTGAAATACGGCCTCCACATCCAGACCGCTATCAGATAAGATGGCTCCCTCGTATTCGGCCAGTCCAATAATTTTAGCTCCTGCTTTTTCAAAGAAATGAGCAGCCCAGTATCCCACATTGCCCAGACCCTGTACGATCACCCGTTTTCCTTCGATGCCAACGGGGAGTCCCAGTTTTTTCATCAGATCCGGGAGATTGCAGACCTCGCGAGTACCATAGAAAACACCTAGTCCGGTGGCCTCACGTCTACCACGCACACCACCTTGTGTAATGGGTTTGCCGGTAACACATCCTGCGGCATCCACTTCGCCGGGGCGCATCGATACGTAGGTATCCAATATCCAAGACATTTCTCTTTCGCCGGTGCCATAGTCAGGGGCTGGCACATCGGTGCCGGGTCCGATAAAATTCTTTTTGATCAACTCCGACGTATATCGGCGCGTGATGCGCTCCAACTCGTTTACGGAATATTTCTTGGGATCTATCTTAATACCTCCTTTACCACCGCCAAAGGGTACGTTAACAATGGTGCATTTGTAGGTCATCAAAGCGGCCAGGGCCATTACCTCATCTTGGTTTACCTCGGCGGCAAAACGAATACCTCCCTTGCAAGGGGTCTTGTGATGAGAGTGTTGCACACGGTAGGCTTCGATCACCTCAATGGTGCCGTTGTCTCTTTTGATGGGAAAACGAAGTTGAAGTACGGAATTACATTGCCGGATCTGGTTAAGCAGCCCGCTGTCCCATTTGGTGAACTTGGCGGCCTTGTCGAAACTTTTTTCTACGGCTCCAAAAAAACTGTAGTGTTTGTCAGACATAATTCAAGGTTTAAGCATTAGCAATCGTATCAAAAAAAAGGTCGGTTTATTCTTTTTCGAGCTTCGAGATTTTTCGGTCGAGTCGAACCAGGTACAGCAGCAATCCCCCTAAGATGGTCAGCATAACGGCGATCACCACATAGATCCGACCCTCGCTACGCATCAGGTCGGCCATCGGTGTGGGGGAGGTTTGAGCCAGCGCAGGAGTGGCCGTAAAGGCCAGCATCAGCAGTGTTGCGAGAAGGCCGTTAATTATTTTCATGAGATCAATTTTTTATCGGTGATCAATTGAAATCTGATCTTAAGAGTGGCGATCCATACGCCCAATAAGGTCCAGCCAATAACGGCCGGGTAAAAAACAACGCGCATCGAAGCACTGATGTCGTTCTTTACATCGAGGGCGGGATTGCCATCGTTACCAGGATGCAAGCTTGGTAAGATGCGGGGCAAGATCCAAATGGCCGGAAAAAGAATGGCGTAGGCGAATATATTATACACGGCACTTATGCGTGCTCTTTTGTCGATATCGGATATGGCATCACGCAAGATCAGATAGGCGCTGTAGACCAACAACGCAATGGCGGCTCCAATCAGTTTGGGGTCACGCGCGATAGTGCTGAACGAGTTGAGTAGGGGCTTATTGGGGTCAGCCCAGGTGTAAGAGGCCCATATGGCACCGGTGGCATATCCAAGTACACCTAACAGCATGGCGGTAACTGCAAACTGTCTGGCATAGATGTCATGTCTAAGGTCGAGGCTACGCAGGTATTTGATAGCGTATACCACCGAAACGGTAAAGAGGATCATCATGGCGAACCACATGCACACATGAAAGTAAAGATTGCGTATGGTTTCTTGCAGTAGTGGTAGGGCAGGAACGGGCCCGAGTAATCCGGCCACAATCGTGTAGACAAGCAAGACGGCCGATAATATTTTCCACCATTTCTTCTTCATGCGATCGGAGTGGCAAAATTACGGAGATGGGTTCGTAATCGCATTATAGAATCTTAATCTTTCCATAAGAATGGAAAAAGGATCACGGCCATCAGTACGATCAGCGCGTCCAAGGCAATCAATAAACCAACCGCCGATCCAGAAACGCTGAGCAGCGGGCTAAAGGTAGCGCTGGAAAGACGCATCAATAGCACCAGTTGGGGTATGATCACGGGAAATCCCAGAATGGCCATGATGGCCGCATTTTGCTGGGCTTTAGCCGCGATGGCCGCCAAAAAGCTAAATACCAGGCTAAGGCTGGTGCCGCCCAGCAGCACAAGCCCAATAAATGGCCAGGCCTGCTCCATTGGATCGCCGAGTAAAAATGTAAAAAGCAGTAAGCTGATACTGCTCATAAGTATCATCAATAGCGCATTGAACAATAATTTGGCCAGTAGAAACTCGGTGGCATTGTTGAGTGTGTAGAAATAGAGCATGCGGCCCCGGCTTTCTTGCAAAAAACTTTTGGCCACGGCATTGATACATATAAAAAGCAGGTTGACCCAAAAAAGTCCATTCCAAACGGCCGCATCGGGTTGATCGATGGCCATGAAAAGTACGAACAAGGTGGTTCCTATGTAGAGAAGTAATCCGTAAAAGCTGTATTGCTGCCTGGTCTCAAGCAAGAGTTCTTTGGCCAGCAGGGCTCGGATGCGTTTCATCGGCAATTATTCTCAGGGTTGCGAATAGCATTGACGGCAGCGGGGTTCATAACTATCGGTGGCGCCCAGTAGCACCTGGTGTTCTCCGGCCGCAATGCGGTACGAGTAGTTAGCCATGGCCCCGCATCGCACACAAATGGCGTGCAGTTTGGTCACATGGTCGGCCTTTGCCATCAGTTGGGGCATAGGGCCGAAGGGTTTTCCGGAGAAATCCATATCGAGTCCGGCCACGATAACGCGTATGCCCCGCGTAGCCAATTGCTCGCAGACATCAGTGATACTTTCATCAAAGAACTGTGCCTCATCAACACCAATGACCTCTACGTCTTCGGCCATCGAAAGGATCTGCATGGGATCTTCGATAGGGGTAGAAACAAATGAATTGGTATCGTGCGATACGATCTTTTCTTTGGCATATCGTGTATCGATCAGGGGTTTTACTACCAACAAGCGCTGATTGGCGATGCGTACCCGCTTTAAACGTCTGATCAGCTCTTCGGTCTTTCCGCTGAACATCGATCCGCAGATCACTTCGAGACTTCCTCTGGCAATCCCCCTTACGTTGGGTTCTATAAACATAGCTGTTTGTGCAATGTGGCTGTTGTGCCGTAACTTTAGAAAACTTTTCAAAGATACTGGAATGGATCGAATCGATTTGCTAATCAATACACTCAAACAGCAGTATCAGCAAAAAGAATCACCCGAAATTCTATTGCAGACCCTCGCACAACTGCAGGCCGAACTAATGACGAAGGGTGCCGTACAGCCACTTCATTTAGGTACGGCCAAGATCGCTGTCATGATGCCGACTGGGGCGGCCGCCAGTGCATCTCCTCAGCAGGCGCTTACTCAGCCTGTAGCGGAGGTCAATGAGACGCTCCCTGTTACAGAGCCGGTCTCCGTTAACGAGCGGATCGCACCCGCGCAGCCCGTGCTGGCCGATACGCTAAGCCGAGAACCCATTCGGGAACTTAAGAAGGCGATCGCCCTCAATGATCGTTTTTTGTTGATACAAGATCTTTTTGAGGGAGACGAGAAAAGGTTCGAGCAGGCCATCAAAACGATCGATGCCTTTAGCATTTTGGCTGAGGCTTCTTTTTGGATCGAAAAGGAGATCAAGGCAAAGCCCGGTTATGTTAAGGGAAGTGCAGCGGCTCTTTTGCTGGATCAATTGGTGAGCAGACGATTTTCCTGAATATAATCTAAGATGCGTTGCGTGGCGCCGGCTTGTAGTCGCACATAGGCTCCTGCCCTTTGGCCTGCTTGGTGGCGTTGGTCGGGATGCAGAAGCAGTTGAGTCAATAGAGTGGATAATGTATCGCTGTCTGTTCCTGGGTCGAACGAAAAAGCCCCTTTTTCTTCTATGAGCGCCTGGGCCTCGGCATGTTTTTTATAATGTGGTCCAAAAAGAACCGGAATAGAATAAACGGCCGCCTCCAGCGTGTTATGAATGCCCGGGCGGTGTAATCCTCCACCCACGTAGGCGATAGTAGCATGGCGGTAAAGCCTAGACAACATCCCATAATTATCCATGATCATCACGCGCGGAGCGGGGCGTTCTTTATTCCATTCACTATAGCAAACGGCCTCGCCAAATAGCTCTTTTATGGTTTTTACGTGCGCATCCGATAATTCGTGCGGAGCAATGATCAGCTTAAGGGAGGCTAGCTGCGGTTCTTGCAATGCTTCGTGTAAGGCCTTTTCGTCTTCGGGCCAGGTACTGCCAGCCACCAGTAGTGGTTGTTGCGACGTAAATTCCTCGATGCCTTCTATGGGAAGCGCATTCGATGCGATGGCAAGTACTCGGTCGAAACGAGTATCTCCGGCCACGGAACTTATATGTCGTACTCCCAGTCTCTTCGTAAGTAGTAACGAAGAATTATTTTGCAAGAACAGGTGTTGAAAACGTCCGAGCATTTTTTTGGAGAGCGAGCCGTACCATTTAAAGAAGTTCATGTCTTCTCTAAAAAGGGCAGAGACCAGCAGTAGCGGTATTTGTTGATAAAAAAGTTTCTTTAGGTAAAAGAACCAAAACTCATATTTTACGAATATGACCAGTGTCGGATGGGTCAACGAAAGAAATTGTTTGGCGGTACGAGGTCCGTCGAGAGGAAGATAACAGACCCAGTCGGCACCAGCATAGTTCTTTTGAACTTCATAGCCAGAAGGAGAGAAAAAAGTAAGCAGTATTCGATAGGCAGGGTAGTGCGAACGAAGTGATTCCAGCAGTGGGCGGCCCTGTTCAAATTCGCCCAATGAGGCACAGTGCATCCAAATAACCTTATCGTCGGATCGTATATGGGTTCTCAAGTATTCCATGACCCCTTTTCTGCCTTCTCTCCAGCGATTGGCTTTCTTGTAAAAGGGAGAGGCGGCCAGAATGGTCAGGCGAAACAAAACCAGAAAAATGTGATAAAGAAGTACCTGCAAAAAGAAGATTTATGCTTGCACAAAGGTAATGTCATGGGCCTGAATGCACCGTCATTTCGTTAATTTTGTTTTTCAATTTGTATTTCAAAATTTTACCTATGCGCCCCCTCCAAATGGTAGATACCAAGACCCAGTACTTACACATCAAAGAAGAGATAGACAAGGCCATAGGCGAGGTTGTGGAATCTGCTGCTTACATCAATGGTCCGGCCGTGGGTAAGTTCGCCGAGCAGTTGGCTGCCTACTTATCGGTCAAGCATGTTATTCCATGTGCCAATGGAACCGACGCATTGCAGATCGCCCTGATGGCGCTCGACCTGCAACCAGGTGATGAGGTCATCACGCCATCCTTTACCTACATCGCCACTACCGAGGTTATCGCGTTACTTCGACTAAAGCCTGTATTTGTAGAGGTCGACCCCTTTCATTTTTGCATGGACCCTGCGGCGCTCGAACGCGCGATCACTCCTCGAACAAAGGCGATCGTGCCCGTACACTTGTACGGACAGGCAGCTCCACTAAAGGAGATACTGGATATCGCATCGCGATACGGCATTGCCGTAATAGAGGATAATGCGCAGGCCATTGGCTGTGATTATATTTTTGACGAAGGGCATAGAAAAAAGACGGGCACCCTAGGTGCTATTGGTTGTACCTCGTTCTATCCTTCAAAAAATTTAGGGGCATTTGGTGATGGGGGAGCGCTATTTACCGACGATGATACGCTGGCGTCGCGCATTCGAATGATCGCCAATCACGGGCAAAGTAAACGTTACTATCACGATGTGGTTGGCTGTAATAGTCGTCTCGATACGTTGCAGGCTGCCATACTTTCCGTCAAGCTTTCGCACCTAGATCAGTATAACGAGGCCAGACGCCAGGCAGCCGACTTCTATGATAGGGCCTTTGCCGATTGCGCCTCGTTGATCACTCCCTTTAGAGCAGCGTACGGAACGCACGTTTTTCATCAGTACACTCTCCGCGTTACCAATGGTCAGCGTGATGCACTTGCAGCCTTTTTGGCTGCCCGCCAGATCCCTTCCATGATCTACTATCCCGTGCCGGGGCATCGTCAAAAAATGTTCGATTCCTTTTTAACTACCACCGCCGACCTTCCTATTACCGATCTGCTTACCGAGCAGGTTATTTCGCTTCCTATCCATACGGAACTAGATGAAGAGCAGCTTACGTTCATTGCCAATGGTGTGAAAGACTTTTTTAATGCCTGAGGCCGAATTATATTTGCGAGCGAGTCACGGGTTCGCACTTGGTGCCTACCCTAACACACGCATCACAGCTTTTATTACGAAACGAAATAACCTGTCACTCCACTATGCCATTTATAGCAACACCCCTTCCTGATCTTCTCATTTTTGAGCCACAGGTATTCAGTGATGAAAGGGGATATTTTTTTGAGTCGTACAATGAATCGGTCTTTCAACAGGCGGGCTTGAATATTGACTGGGTACAAGACAACCAATCTTCTTCACAATACGGAGTTATCAGAGGGTTACATTTTCAGGCACCACCGCATGCGCAAACCAAATTGGTGCGCGTGTTGGCGGGGCGTATCATCGATGTGGCGATCGATATAAGAAAAGGATCCCCCACTTTTGGTCAGTCGTTTTGTATAGAACTCTCTGCCGATAATAAAAAGCAATTACTAGTGCCCAAGGGGTTTGCTCATGGGTTCTCTGTGCTCAGCGAGCGGGCAGAAGTGCTGTACAAATGCGACGCGCT
>CANGTM010000070.1 GCA_947456825.1 Chitinophagaceae bacterium | reverse complement strand
TGTCGCTGGCAGGTATTCCGCTGACCGGCGGCTTTATGGCAAAGTTCTATATGATCAAAGCGGCTCTTGGGCAAAGTCTTTGGTTGGCCCTGTTCGCCTTGCTCATGGCTGCCGTAAGCATCTATTACTACTTTAGGGTCATTCAAGCCATGTATTTTAAGCCGGTGGCCCAGTCGGACCCGCTTGCTTTCGATAACGGTTTTACCGGTATGCTCCTCGGTGTAGCGTTACTGGTGATCGTTTTGGGGGTATTTCCGGAGTGGCTGATCGGTTGTCTCTATTTCTAATCTCATTTTACCGCTCATCAAGCTTTTCTTTGCCATCGCGCCAAGCGTTGGTACCTTCACCTTTCAATGATGAAGTTTACCGATATATTCTCACTGGCGTTTCGCACCATTCGTGGCAATCGGCTGCGTACCGGTCTGACCGTGGCCATCATTGCCTTTGGGATCATGGCACTGGTAGGGATCATTACCGCCATCGAAGCCATGAACCAAAAATTTGCCGAGAGTTTCTCAAGTATGGGGGCCAGTGGGTTCACCCTTCGATATAAGGCTCGTAACATTCGTTTCGGTGGAGGTAACCAGGGGAGCGATATGAAACTTTCTCAAAAAGGAAAGAAAAAAGAGCGTGCCTCCAATCTCGATAAGAAAATCACCCGCGATCAGGCAGAACTCTTTGTATCGTCCTTTGACTTTCCGGCGGTAAAAAGCATTAGCCTCTTTGGCGGACGCAATTCAATTGTCTCTTACGAGACACGTAAGACGAGTCCCAACGTAATGGTTCAAGGAGGGGATGAGAATTTTTTAGCCCTTAACGGATTTTCGTTAGAAATCGGACGCAACCTAAATCGCACCGATGTAACATCGGGTCGCAATGTTTGTATGTTGGGCTATGATGTGGCCAATAAATTATTCAAGCAGGGATACCGCTCGGCAGTGGGCAAGGTCGTTCGTGTCAATTCGATTCCGTATCGTGTACTAGGCATTTTGGAAAGCAAAGGTTCCTCGTTCGGCTTCAATCGCGATAACATGATCATTACTTCGTACAATAACGTATATCGCAATTTTGGTGGCGGCTCCTCTTTTAATATCGCCATTCAGGCCTCACAGATACAGTGGGTGCCTGCGGCCATGGGAGAAGCCGAGTCATTGTTTCGCTCCGTGCGTCGCTTGAATACTACCGAAGAGAACAATTTTGTGATCGATCGCAGCGACAGTATCGCTGAAAAAGCCATGAACAGTCTCGGGTTTTTGACGATCTCTGCTACCGTCATTGGTTTGATCACGCTGATCGGGGCAGCCATTGGGCTGATGAACATAATGCTGGTCTCCGTATCGGAGCGCACCCGCGAGGTGGGTCTCATCAAAGCCATAGGGGGAAAGCGAAAAATGGTCAGTCGTCAATTCTTACTGGAGGCCATCATCATTAGTGTGCTTGGCGCCCTCTTCGGCATCTTACTGGGAGTGGGGGTCGGTAATCTTTTTGCGTTGGTGCTGGGCACCGGCTTCGTGATTCCTTGGAACTGGGTTTTCTACGGTATTTTTATTTGCACCCTGGTGGGGTTACTGGCGGGGCTCTATCCCGCCCGCAAGGCCGGAAAACTGAACCCTATCGAGGCACTCCGTTACGAGTAGCGGCTGATTTTCCACAATTTTTACCCCATTTTTTGCTGTTTTTGGCAGGCTAAGTCAATTTAGTATCAAATTATTAGGTTAGGCTTTGCGCAGTTCAAAAATTCCTTAACTTGACCCTCCTTCTGTAACAGGGAGGAGTGTTTTTACAAACTTTTAAAACCTAATAACTCAACACTAAAAACAACGATCATGGCAGAGACTAAACCAACTGCAACAGCTGCATCAAAATCATCTTCGGCCCCTGCAAAACATGGTGGAAATTCCATCTCATGGATTGCTCCTCTTGTGTGTGTGCTCGCCGGCTATTCTATCTGGCGTTTTATGATGGGAGATGCCTCAGGATTCAATGAACCCGATCCCGCTGGTGGATTCTGGCCCCATCACATGGGACCTAAAGATGCCTTTCACCGTATCTACGAAGGAGGAATCATCGTGCCTTTGCTGATCGGAATGTTTTTAATGGTAGTGGTGTTCTCTATTGAGCGCTACCTCACCATCCGTCGCGCACTGGGTAACGGACCTATCGACGATTTCGTTCGCAAGATTCAGTTTCAATTGGCTAGCCGCAACGTAGACGCTGCACTGGCTGAGTGCGATAAGCAAAAAGGATCCGTTGGTAACGTAATGAAGGCAGGTCTGCGCCGTTACAAAGAAATGATCAATGAATCGGGTATGTCTACCGATCAAAAAGTGATCGCCATTCAAAAAGAAGTAGAAGAGGCCACTGCGCTGGAGCTGCCTATGCTGCAAAAGAACCTGGTGTTCCTTTCTACCATCACATCGGTGGGTACGCTGATCGCCCTACTCGGAACCGTATTGGGTATGATCCGTTCGTTCGCTGCCCTTGGTGAAGAAGGCGGTGGTGGTGCAGCGGCCGACCTGGCGGTAGGTATCTCTGAGGCCCTCTATAATACGGCCCTCGGTATCGGTACGTCAGCGATCGCGTTGATCCTGTACAACATGTTCACTACCCGTATCGACTCTATCACCCATGGTATCGATGAGTCTGGATTTACGCTCACGCAAAGCTTCGCTTCTTTGTATAAGTAATACAAGACGACTCTTTTGCAACGTACTATCCATTCATCTATTTAAAATTTTGTACCCATGCCAAGTGCCAAGATACCAAAAAGGAGTACGGATACGGATATGACCCCCTTTGTGGACATAGCGTTTCTGATTCTCTCCTTTTTTATTATGGCGACAAAATTCAAACCACCTGAGCCTGTCGAGATCACGACACCGGGCTCGGTGCTGTCGCAAAAATTACCCGAGAACAATGCCGTGATGATCTCCATCGACTCGGCCAATAGGGTCTACTTTACTGTACTGTCCGATCGTGACCCTTCGAAGTACGATGCTATCATTCGCGGTATCAATGCCAGCCAAAACCTGGGACTGACACCTGACGAGATGGCCAATTTTCGCAAGACCTACTTGGTCGGTGTTCCCTTCGCCGGCCTTAAGCAACTGTTGGCTACCGATTTCAAGGACCAGACCAAGTTGAGCCAGCCGGGTATTCCCGTGCTTGATACGCTCAATAACCAGCTGGTCTGGTGGATCAAAGAGGCCAAGACCGCTTTTGCAGGCGAAAAGTTAAATTATCTCATTAAAGGAGACGGGCTTTCCAAGTATCCGACCTTTAATGCGATAGTGCAGGCGCTCAAGAAAAATGAGGAGTTCAAGTACAACCTGGTCACACAACTCGATGATGTGCCTGTTGGAACGGCTCTTTATAAGTCAGAGCAAGAGCAAGAGAAAAAATAAATTAATTAACCCCAATTACATTACACTATGGCTAGTATAGATAGTGGTGCAGAGCAGGGTGGTAAAAAAGGCCCGGGCGTAAAGAAAGCCAAAAAACTTTCTACCCGTGTCGACATGACCCCCATGGTGGACCTTGGGTTTCTGCTGATCACGTTCTTCGTGTTTACGGCAACCATGAGTTCTCCCACCACGCTCGACCTAAATATGCCAAAGGATATCAAAAAGCAAGATGAGCAAACCGAGGTAAAGGAATCATCGGTATTGACCATTATGCTGGGCAAGGGCGATCAGGTGTACTACTACGAAGGAAAACTGGTGGTAGATGCTACCGGCAATAACTTCAAGCAAACCACCTTCAAGGGAATTCGTGACATCATCGTCAACAAGAAGAAAGAGGTGATGGACCGTTATTACCAGCGTCCAGATCCCGCTTGCGAGGCCGAGGCCAAGGCAAAGGGAAAGCCCGTCAGCAATTGTGCCGATAAGGATTTTGTGGTCATCATCAAGCCTAGCGACGATGCGACCTACAAGAACACGGTAGACATACTCGATGAGATGACCATCAATCAGGTTCGTACCTATGCCATGGTCAAGATCGCCGAAGTGGAGTATGAGCTGATCAAAAAGACAGAAGAATCCAACGGTATCAAGTAGTAACCGAAAACAAAGAGCATGGAATTAAATAAAATATTAACCGCAGACATTCTCGATATTGTCTTTGAGGGAAGAAACAAGGAGTACGGGGCCTATGACCTGCGTAAGACCTACAACGAGCGGGTAAAGCGCGCCCTGATCATAACGGCCTCTACCGCTGCCTTGATCTTACTGATCTCCTTTTTGAACAAGACCCTTAGCGATAACGAAAATGCCAAGGTCAAGATCAATGAAATGACCTTGCAAGATGTTAAGCAAGAAGAAAAAGAACCACCGCCACCTCCGCCGCCACCTCCACCTAAGCAGGAGCCTCCTAAGGTGGAGATGAAGCAGTTTACGCCTCCCGTAATTAAAAAAGACGAAGAGGTAGAGAAGCCACCACCACCACAAGAGGAACTGAAAGAAGCCAAGATCGATGTGGTGAATGTGGAAGGTATCAAAGACGAAGGTTTAGCTGCACCCGTCGACATCGATCAGGGTAAGCAGATCGTTGAAGAGAAATTCGACGACAATAAGATCTTCGATAAGGTAGAGATCGAGGCTAGCTTTCCTGGTGGCGACAGCAAATGGCGTCAGTATCTCGAGAGAAATGCCAATGGACAAGTGGCTACCGACAATGGCGCACCGGAGGGAACCTATACGACCGTCGTGCAATTTGTGGTAGATAAGGAAGGTAACATCAGTGATGTTCGTGCCCTTACCAATCACGGATATGGCATGGAAGAAGAGGCCATGCGCGTTATCAAGCGCGGTCCTAAGTGGAATCCTGCCGTTCAAAATGGTCGTCAGGTAAAGGCCTACCGTAAACAGCCTATCACGTTCCGCGTGGAGGGTGAATAAATTGGTACTCCATCATCTTACTAAGTCCCCTTTTTACAGGGGACTTTTTTTTTAAGTTACTTTTGCCCCTATGAACAAATTGCAGGGCTGGGATGATACCATCGTGGCGTTGGCCACGCCGCCAGGGATAGGAGCTATTGGTGTGATACGATTGAGCGGACCCGCAGCACTAGCGATCGGCGATCGCTTATTTCTGTCTAAGAAACTATCGGAGCAACCTTCCCATACCTTACAGGTGGGACTGCTGACTCATCAGGGGCGTGCGTTGGACGAAGTAGTAGTATCTCTTTATAAAAATCCCCGCTCGTATACGGGAGAGGATGTGGTCGAATTCAGTTGTCATGGGTCTCCTTATGTGCTGCAAGAGATCATCGCGGCTTGTCTGTCAGAGGGAGCTCGTCTCGCCCGACCCGGGGAGTTTACGCAGCGCGCTTTTCTAAAAGGAAAACTTGATCTGACCCAAGCCGAAGCGGTAGCCGATCTGATCGCTGCCGGTACACGCGCCTCTCAGCGAACGGCCTTGCAAGGTCTCAAAGGTGGTTTCTCGACCGAGCTTTCGCACTTGCGCGAACAGCTCTTGCAATTTTCCGCATTGCTAGAGTTGGAGCTAGACTTTTCACAAGAGGACGTGGAGTTCGCTGATCGTGATAAGCTTACCACATTATTAGGGCAACTGGAGCGCTCGACCGCTACGCTGTTACAATCGTTTCAATTGGGAAATGCCATTCGCAATGGGGTATCGGTAGCTATTATAGGAAAGCCCAATGCGGGCAAATCTACTTTGCTCAATAGTTTGCTCAACGAGAATCGTGCCCTCGTCAGCGACATACCCGGTACTACCCGCGACACCATAGAGGAAGTACTAAATATCGAAGGCATTTTATTTCGGCTTATCGATACGGCAGGACTGCGCGAGCACACTACCGATCGGATCGAGTCGGCCGGAATGGAGCGTAGTCTCGAAAAAATGCGTTCGGCCGATCTGGTGCTCTATGTCTATGATAGTACGGAGCCTCCAGAAGACGCCATCGCCTGGCAACAACAAGCCATGGCCGATGGATTGAATTTTATATTGGTAGCCAACAAGAGTGATCTGACAAATACATCGTCGTCGGTAACGGAACATCCTATACTAAAAGAGGCTGTTTTGATCGCTGCCAAGACCCGTCAAGGCCTGCCTCTTTTAACTGAAGCGATGGTGGCCCATGTCCTGACCGGAGCGCTCGATACGGAGCACACCATCGTGACCAATGCCCGCCATTTTCAGGCCTTGCAAGAAGTGCATAAAGCACTGCTCGATGCACAGCGAGGATTGATCCAGTCGCTTCCGGGCGATCTGCTGGCGCTCGAGGTGCGTCGATGTCTTCATTATCTGGGAGAAATTACCGGAGAGATCACTAACGAGGACCAACTTGACTTTATCTTTAGCAAGTTTTGTATCGGAAAGTAGTGAACCCTATAGCAGAAAAAAAATATGTGTCACATCTCAACCCCGCCATTTGGGGGTTAGTAGCATTTTGGGCTTTTGTAGAATCTTTTTTAGGAGGCATACTCCATGCCTTACAAATACCTCTACGCGGTATTGTTCTTGCAGGTGCGGCAACAGCTTGTCTAACTACGATTGCCGCTGTAACTAGAGGATATCTTGACAAAAAAAAGATCCGCACCTTTTCGGCAGATCTGCTCAATGCTACGCTGGCCGTAATGGCCGTAAAGCTGATCTTGAGTCCACAGTCGCCACTCACCGCCTATGTGGCGATGCTGTTTCAGGGAACTGTTGCCTATCTGTTATTTGGATGCATACCCTCTTTTCGCCTGGCCGCGATCGTATTTTCTGTATTGGCATTGGTCGAGACTGCCCTGCAAAAGGTGCTGGTACTTTATTTATTTTTTGGTGCCGATTTCTGGTCTACTGTAGCTGATTGGGTCAATGAGCTGCATGCCCAGTTTGGATTTTTGCCGCTTGGTCTTAAGGGCATCGTTATAGCCTATTTGCTGCTTTATTTTCTGGCAGGGCTGTCAATTGGCTATTGGTTTGGGTATTGGCCCGATCGAATAAAAAAGAAAAAGGACTCACTCGTAGCGGCCTATCAGCAAGAGGTGTATACTACGCAGGCAGTAGGATCAAGACCTCGTTATTCTCGATTTAAGTATTGGCTTTTTTTTCTACTGGTTGCTTGTATAGTCAGCCTTTACGTCTTGCCTTATTCGTTATTGATGACCACGTTGGTACGCGTTCTTATTTTTAGTCTTGCTGTGTATTTTTTAACGCCGCCTTTGCTGCGGTGGCTTACCCGGCTTTTGTCGGCAAAGGTCCAGCAAAGCATAACCCTGCGGCTTATTGACTCGATGCAGGAGCAGCGACAAATTTTTTATTTTTGCTGGCAGCGCTTTTCCGGCAAACGATTATTGCTGCGATTGTTGTTGGCGTTCGAAGCGGCGCTCATACTCTCTGCGTGTAGAGAAGATGTTGCCCGTTCATCTACCTAAACAGGAATGCATTATGCCTCTGCCCGGTGAACAAAAGCTTCAGCAGCCTATCGAATTCCTAAAGGGAGTAGGTCCCCTTCGTGCCGAGCTGTTAAAAAAAGAGCTGGGCATTTTTACATTTGGTGATCTGCTGGAGTATTATCCATTTAGGCACATAGACCGAACCCGCATCAACACCATCGATTCTTTATTGCCCGAAATGGACTTCGTTCAGCTGGCCGGTGTTCTGGTAAATAGCGAGGTGGTAGGGCAGCGGGCTGGTAAGCGATTACTCGCCACATTCAAGGATCGTACAGGTATTATAGAGCTGGCTTGGTTTCAGGGGATCAACTGGGTCCAGAAATTGTTGCAACCGGGATACTCCTATCTGGTCTATGGGCGTCTCAGTTTTTTCAATGGCCGTCCGCAACTGGTGCATCCTGAGATCGAGAAGATCGAACCCGAGCAACCGCTCGAGAAAAAATTTTTAGAGCCGGTGTATTCCACCACCGAAAAACTAAAATCAAAGGGCCTGGGCGGCAGAGCGCTGGGTCGTTTAACACAAACCTTGCTGGCTCAGCTAATAGATAGCGATCTCCCTGAGCCCTTACCACTCCAAGAACTCAAGCCCCTGCAATTAATGGTGCGAAGCCAAGCGCTTCG
>CANGTM010000069.1 GCA_947456825.1 Chitinophagaceae bacterium | reverse complement strand
TTACAACAAGAAAGAGAACAACTCGCCCTCGAGATCAGAAAAACAGAGGAACAAAAATTGGCCGGTAAGGAACTCGAGTTCCAACTCAAGTTAAAAGAGATGGAAGAAAAACTCGACGCACAGCGAAAGTTGGCCGACGAGATGAAACGAAAGGCTGAGCAAGGTAGTATGCAAACCCAGGGAGAGGCTCAAGAACTACTGCTAGAGGAACAACTTCGCAGCGCATTCCCTTTCGATCTGATCGAGGAAGTTGGCAAAGGAGTACGAGGGGCCGACTGTATCCTTACGGTACGAGACAAACTGGCCCAGCCCTGTGGCAAGATCATCTTTGAGAGTAAACGCACCAAAGACTTTTCGCAAGAATGGATCGAGAAACTCAAGGCCGATCAACGAAGTCTCGGGGCCGATATTGCGGTGTTGGTTACCCAGGCATTTCCGAAAGACATGGATCGTTTTGGCGAAAAAGAGGGCGTTTGGATCTGTAATTTTTCTGAAGTAAAAGCCATCGTTCACCTGCTGCGTGATGCACTGATCAGGATCAACTTTGTACAACGCAACCAGGAGAACAAGGGCGATAAGATGCAGCTGCTCTACGATTATCTCATTAGTCGTGAATTTGCCGACCAGTGGCAGGCGATCCGCGAAGGATTCATGACCATGAAGCTTTCCATTCAAAAAGAACGCGATGCCATGGAAAAACTATGGAAGGCTCGCGAAAAACAACTCGAAAAAGTACTGCTCAATGCAGCGCACATACGAGGGTCCATAGAGGGTATCTCCGGAGCCGATGTCAACCTTAATTTACTCGAAGAACCGGGCGATAACGGAGACGACGATTAAGAAAAGGGGCACACCCACGTAAGCTCCATCTCCTGGACCACATCGTAGGCTACCGCCACCGACTGACCGGTAGGCGTAAATAAAAAGTAAAGCGTTTTTTTCAGTGAGTCAATCTTTTGCAAGCGGATCTGTTCGCGAAAATCGATCCCGGAAGACCCGTGCCACTTATAGATCGATTCTTTGGCCGACCAGCACCGTGTAAGCCACTGAGAGGCGGCCGTTCCCTCCTGCAACTGAGGTAAGCCTGCGGCAGCCTGTACGCAGGCCTGATCTTCATCACTTAAAAATTTGTGGCGAATCCGAAAGATCCGGTCACCGGGTTGCTCCAGATCGATCCCCACCGGGCCGTCGGTAGAGACAATGGCGGCCGCATGGTTGGAGCAGTGACTCAGTGAAAAATGAAAAGAACCGTCCGCTACAAGAGGTTTACCCGACTCGGCCACTACCAGATCGCTAAGCGAAAACGTAGGTCTGAGTTGTAACAACAGGTGACGAGCCGCCAGGTGACGAGCTCTTACTTGTGGATGCTCAATGGTGCGTTCAGATAAAACCTGTTGCTCAAAGAAAGAAAGGGGCTCGCTGATATGCCAGACGGCTATCTGCAGTTGCGAACTGGGGGTTTGTTGAAAAATAATCGGCATCGTAGAGAGAATCCTAGTTATTTTGCCGGCTCCTAACCGAAGATACTACTATGATCCTCTCCGACAGCAGAATTCTAGAAGAAATAGAAAAAGGCACCATCAAGATCACTCCCTACCGTCCGGAATGCCTGGGCAGTAACTCATATGATGTGCACCTGGGAAAAACCCTGGCCACTTACAAGGAGCACATGATCGATGCTAAAAAGCACAACCAGATCGATTATTTCGAAATACCCGACGACGGGATCGTGCTTTATCCGCATATTTTTTATCTGGGTGTTACCGAAGAATACACCGAGACACATGCACATGTACCCTTTTTAGAGGGAAAGTCCTCAACGGGACGGCTGGGGATCGACATTCATGCAACGGCTGGTAAAGGTGATGTGGGCTTTTGTGGTAACTGGACGCTGGAGATCTCCGTTAAGCAACCGGTTAAGGTATACAAGGGCATGCCGATCGGACAGCTGATCTATTTTCCGGTAGAAGGGGTCATTAAAGTATCGTACGACCAAAAGAAAAACTCCAAGTACAGCAACCAACCCGATCGTCCGGTCGAGAGCATGATGTGGAAGAATAAGTTCTGATCTCTTTAGATATCAAGCGCTTCCTAGATTGTCCCAAACAAGGCGAGATAACAAGCGGATTTCACTTTTACAACGCCACAATACCCTCTTTGCGTACAAGAGCAATCACCCACCCTACCACCTGATGATAGCTTCGGGTACCCTGCGGCTGATCGTTGGCTTGTAAAAAATAATCGTACCCCTGCATGATGATACGCTCCACCGGGGTTTGATACTTTATATAAAAACGGCGAATAGCTTGCAGATCGCCTTTAATGTTGGCTGGGATGGTCTTGGCTACCGCTATGGCACGCGTGCTGTCTAGGCGGTACAACTCCGATTGGGCATACCGAAAGAGCTCAAGATAAACGGAGTACCTGAACAATGGGTCGGGATGGTCCTTACCGGCCAAGTACCCTACAAAATTAGCCTCGCTTTCTTTTGCATAGCCGGCCTGATGAGCCAGCTCGTGCAAGGTTACGAAGGGTTGCAGCACAACGGGAATGGTTGTGTTTACCTGCGCCTCTCCGCTAAAGGGATTGTAATACCCCTGAAATCCCAGGTAATTTCCCAAATAGCTATACAGCGAGGGCTTAACAGAAGATGTAGCTGTAGAAGAAAAGGAATAGGGATGACCACTGCCACGGTACTGCTGCATGGCCTGCGAAAAGAGCGAGCGTTTCTTTATATGCGCCGTAGCAGCTGGTGAATTTATCAATGAGCGATTCGCGGCCGCCTTCGATAATAGTGCAACGGTCAAGCGATCTACTTCGTCTACACTGGCACTATCTTTTTGAAGGGATAGCTGATACCCAATACCGGATCGACTATAGTTAAGACCCCAAAACAAATTAAAGAACACATAAACGAACAGGAATAAAAAGATGAATTGCTGAGCCCCCTTTACCACATAGGAGCGGTTTACCTGTCTACGATACAGATCACGAAAGAGACCCAGGGTCTTGAACAAGACCAATAAGACCAGTATACCATAGAACAGATCGCCGACACTAAAAGGGATCCAGCCCAGCAAGAACCGCTGGCATTGAGAGAATACCGGAAAAAATAACGTGCTATAGTACTTTTCGACCCACGCAGGATAAAAAGCGGCCCACCGAATACCCAGCGCCAGAAGCACCAGCAACACCCAAGCCCTGTTCTTCATAAGACGTTCAAAAACAAGGCTGATTCGATTTTGCCAGACCGTATAGTTTACCTTACTCAAAACCAGCGATTTAAGGAGGTTGCCCCCTGGCAAAATAACGAAATATTCACCGGGTATTTTCAGATAAATCCCTTACCTTTGCGCACGCTGAAAACTTGTCCTATGGGCCGTCGACGGGAGTACGACATAGCGTTCGTGGGGCTTAAGCCCGGAGTTCACGAGTTTCATTACGAGATCAGCGATAAGTTCTTTGCAGCCTTTCAACAGCAAGATTTTCGCCACTGTTTGGCCAAGATCAAGCTACAGTTAGAAAAGCAAACGAGTTTTATGCTTCTCACCTTTGAGATCGGTGGAAAGCTCGAAGTTACCTGCGATCGCTGCAACAGCGATCTGCCCTTGGAACTTTGGGACGAATTCACGATCACTGTCAAAATGGTAGAAGAGCCTGAGTTGATGAACGAGCAAGAAGAAGACCCCGACGTCTATTACATCGGTCGCGGCGAAAGCCACTTGAATGTAGAGGATTGGATCTACGAGTTCATCAACCTCAGCTTACCCATGCAAAAGAGCTGTTCATACGAAAAAATGGATGGCCCCTATTGCAATAAAACCGCTCGCGAGCTGCTCAAAAAATTAGAAGACACCCCCTCTCCCGAAAAGAAAGAAAATCCGATCTGGAAAGGGCTAGATAAATTTAAAGACCTTTCATAATTCTCTTAAAGTTGTTTTATGCCAAATCCTAAACGCCGACACAGCCAGCAAAGAAGTGCCAAGCGCCGCACTCACTATAAAGCGACTGCTGCCACTATCAGCAACGATGGTACCACCGGAGAGACGCACCTGCGTCACCGTGCCCACGTGAGCGAGGGTAAGCTGTATTACAAAGGACAGTTGGTTGCCGAAAAAGCACCCCTGAAGGCCAAGTAATTCATGGTTATCGGTATTGACATGATGGGCGGGGACTATGCCCCCGTTCAGGCCGTAAAAGGCGTAAAAGCATTTCAAGAACGTTTCCCATCCACTCCTCTCTGTCTTTTTGGTGACGAATCTATTTTGTTGCCCCTTTTGCACCAAGAGAAGATTTCCTTAGAACACATCACTGTTGTGCACGCGCCCGAACAGATCGGCATGCACGAACATCCCACCAAAGCCCTTAAAGAAAAACCCAATTCATCGATCGCGATAGGATTTGGCTGGCTTTCGAAAGGAAAGATCGACTCCTTTATGAGCGCTGGAAATACCGGTGCCATGCTGGTAGGAACTCACTTTAGCATCAAAGCCCTCGAAGGAGTCATACGCCCGACCATCTCTACCATCATTCCAAAACTTGATGGAGGTGCGGCCCTGCTACTCGATGTTGGTCTCAATGCGGACTGCAAACCAGAGCTACTCAATCAATTTGCCATTATGGGATCGGTCTATGCAAGGGTGATGCTAGGCATCGAAAACCCTTCGGTAGGTCTCATTAACGTGGGCGAAGAAGAAACAAAGGGAAATGCATTGGCCCAGGCCACTCATCCCCTGCTAAAAGAGAATAAACAGATTCGCTTTATAGGAAATGTAGAGGGCAGAGATGTGCTGACCGGCAAGGCCGATGTGATGGTCTGTGACGGATTTACCGGCAACATCATTTTAAAGATGGCCGAATCACTCTACGACATTGCCCGGCATCAACAACTGAGCAATCCCTATTTTGACCGTTTTAATTTTGAGAATTACGGTGGCACTCCGGTATTGGGTGTTTCCAAGCCTGTCATCATCGGTCACGGCATCTCCGGAGAAAAAGCATTTCTAAACATGCTTTGCCTGGCCCAAGACATGACCAACAAGCAAGTGATGGAGCAAATGAGTCTTGCTCTCGCAGCACAATCCTAAATAAAAAAACCGTCTCGAAAGACGGCTTTTTTGGTGATCCCGCTGGGACTCGAACCCAGGGCCCCAACATTAAAAGTGTTGTGCTCTACCAACTGAGCTACGAGATCAACCTCGTTTTTGGGAGTGCAAAAATAAGCCCCCTATCCCTTTGTACCAAAACTTTTTAGATCGATTTATCAACTCATTTTCTTCTTTTTTAAAGTAGGTTTGTAAAAACGAGGCTATGGAGCAAAGCTTCAATACGAAAGTGGTTGCGGTAACAGGTGGCACCGACGGGATCGGCAAAGCCCTTGTAGAAGCTTTACTGGCACAAGGGGCCAGCGTATCGACCTGCGGCCGTAACCAAGACAAGCTCTATCAACTGCAAACCGAAAATGCGGGCGCCGCACTGTTAACCGTGGTGGCCGACGTCAGCAAAGAGAATGACTGCCGCCACTTTATTGAGAGTACCCTTACAGCCTTTGGGCATATCGACATCCTTATAAACAACGCCGGTATCTCCATGCGCGCCTTGTTCGCAGACGCAGAGATAGACGTTATTAAGAAGTTGATGGACGTTAATTTCTACGGAGCCCTGTACTGCACCAAATATGCGCTACCCTCCATCACCCAACAAAAGGGGGTCATAGTGGGCGTCTCCTCCATTGCGGGTTATCGAGGACTGCCCGGCCGAACGGGTTACTCAGCCAGTAAGTTCGCCTTGCAGGGATGGCTCGAGTCACTTCGGACCGAACTGATGCACCAAGGCGTGCATGTGATGTGGGTGTGCCCGGGTTTTACCACCTCTAATATTCGGCAGGCCGCCCTTAACGAGAAGGCGCAAGCGCATGGCGAGACCTCCATGAACGAAAGCAAGATGATGTCTGCCGAAGCATGTGCCGGCCATATTCTAAAAGCCATTGCGTTACGCAAGCGCACCCTGGTTCTTACGTTCACCGGCATTAGAACGGTATGGATGAACAAGCTATTTCCACAACTGACCGACAAACTGGTACACCGCTTTTTCTTTAAAAAAGGAAAGTTGATCCAATAGGTATGGCCCTGATAACCCTTACTTCAGACATTGGAAGCCCCGATTACCTGGTGGGTGCCATCAAAGCACAACTGTTGCAGTTAAGCAACGATTTTCAACTGATCGACATCTCGCACAACATTCCTCCGTTCAACTATACGCAGGCCGCCTACGTATGCAGAAGTGCCATTCAGCATTTTCCGCCGCATACCTTTCATCTGATCATGGTCGACTTATTTGGCACCAAACCAAATCAGCTATTGTTGGCCTTTCATCGTGAGCACTATTTTATTTGCGCCGATAACGGTTTACTCAGCATGATACTAGAGGAAACCCCCGAAATAGTCATGGGAATACCGCTTGAGGAGGGTACGCCCCGCACCACCCTGCAAGTAACCGGCGTAATGGGAAAAGTAGTAGATCGGCTAAGCAAGGGAGAGCCGATCCTCACCATTGGCAGACCCGACATAACCTTTACGGAAAAAAAACACCTTCGCCCCACTATCGAGCAACAGTACATCGAAGGACAGATCATATTTATTGATGGTTTCGAAAATGTAATTGTCAATATTACGCGTACCCAATTTGAGGAAAACAGAAAAGGACGTGGATTCAAGATCGTCTTTAGGGGTGATGAAACGATCGATCAGTTAAGCGAAAGCTATGCTGATGTAGCCGAAGGAGACAAACTGGCCCTTTTTAATAGCGCGGGCTACCTCGAAATTGCCATTAACAAAGGAAATGCGGCCGGCCTGTTTGGATTAAAGGGCTTTTCGGAGCGTAGCCGACAAAGCCAGCTGGCCTACCAGACGGTACGTGTATACTTTCAGTAGAACCCTCCTTGGGCCGTCTGCCCGAATTAACCAAAACTTACCCTCCTATCCCCTATTTTTGCCAATAGCAAAATCACCCGAATCATGACATTTCGCAAAGCAAACAACCTAAGCGGCTGGCTCATCTTTTTGATCGCACTTACTACCTATGTACTCACCCGCGAGGCAAGAGGAAGCCTATGGGATACCGGAGAGTTTATAGCCAGCGCCAAAGGCTTACAACTACCGCACCCGCCCGGGGCGCCGATGTTTGTTCTTCTCGGAAGATTTTTTATTGTACTATTCGGCGATAACCCGCTAACGGCGGGCAGTGCCGTCAACTTTATGAGTGCGTTGGCCAGTGCTGCCACCATTCTATTTTTATTTTGGAGCATTACGCATTTCGGCAGAAAACTATTTGTAGGTGCCGGCGAAGAATTATCACAACACCAAACCATCACTACCATTGCGGCAGGAGCCCTGGGTGCTTTGGCCTATACCTTCTCCGATTCGTTCTGGTTTAGTGCAGTAGAAGGCGAAGTATATGCCTTGTCATCTTTTTTTACAGCGCTGGTATTTTGGGCCATGCTAAAATGGGAGCAAGCCGATGAACGCGCAGGCATGGACTCCGTATTACGTTCACAGGCCGATCGTTGGATCGTGTTCCTTTTCTTTATGATGGGTTTATCGATTGGAGTGCACCTGCTAAACCTGCTGACCATTCCTGCCATTGTAATGATCTATTACTATCGCCGCTACCAAGCCACCACCAAAGGCGCGATCTATGCATTTTTGATCGGCTGCGCCATCACCGGATTGGTTCAGGTGGGCGTTATACAATACTCCATGAAGGCAGCCGGTCTGTTTGACATTTTCTTTGTCAACACAATGGGACTTCCCTTCTTTTCGGGCTTTGCGTTTTACTTCATTGCCTTGACCGCCCTGGTCATAGTGGCCCTTCGGTTCAAGGACAGTCATCTTAAACCGGCTCTGCTAACGGGTTGGGCCATCGCCTTTTTGTTCTTACTGCTAACACCATTAGTGGTCGTGCCCGGAGATGGCATAAAGTTTACCGGGCTTCTTGTTTTGGCGGCCGCTGCAGGAGCCATGGGCTATTTTATTAAGCCTGTTGCCCTGCGCAT
>CANGTM010000068.1 GCA_947456825.1 Chitinophagaceae bacterium | reverse complement strand
TTACGATCGTATTGATATAATCGCAAGAGAATAACGCTGCGATCTGCTGCGTAGCCTTTAGATCGATACCCGAAAAAGTGAGATACGAAAGTTTTTCTTCTGCAACTTCCTCGGCATGACAGGGCCCCAGCACGGCAAAATAATCATCGAGCGCGACGCCGAATTGATCTTGTAAAAAGTAATTCAGTAACTCGTTTTTATCAGGTAACAGTCCCTTTATGGCCGATAGTATTTTTTTCCCCTTAAAGTCATCGGCAGAGAGCCCCTGCAAGCTACTCTTTAAGTAAGCCGAAGGAATGGCCATCACCAATAGATCACAAGACTTTACCACCTCGTGAACCTGCGTGGTTAATGTGAGTAACGAGAGATCGAATCGAGCCGAAGGGAGATACTGCGGATTTTGCCGCTTGCGTTGTATATGCTCCAGTTGATGAGGGTGGCGCACACACCAATGAACGGAATGACCGTTTTGATTCAAGATCTTAACCAGTGCCGTAGCCCAGCTTCCACTGCCAATGACGCCAATTTGCATCCTGCAATGTTAGGAAATTTGAGTCACTACTTCTCGTAGAGCTCCTCTTTCTTGACGGACTTGACCTTAGCGCCGTCCTTAAGCGTCTTACTAATGGCAGAGTATGGGGCCGTGATAACCTGGTCTCCCTCCTTAAGGCCGGAGAGGATCTCTATGTAATTGATGTCTTGAACGCCCGAACGAACTACGACCTTCTTGGCCGTACCGTCCTTTTGCAATACAAACACGATCTCTTCTAATTCATCAGTGGCCGTAGCTTCGGTAGTAGTGGCCGAAGCATCTTCGCCTTTCGACTCCGACTCTTCTTTCTTTTTATCGGCCACGCTCATATCACTGCCTTTAACGCGGGCATTGACAGCCGTGATGGGTACCGCCAGCACATTCTGTACCACTTTGGTACGAATATCTGCCGTAGCATTCATGCCCGGACGAAACGGAAATGGCAGTTTGGCCAGATCTTCATAAGAAGATCTGTCAAGCCGTATGCGTACTTCGTAATTCGTAACATCATTTGAGGTTGCTAAGGCCGCTCCGCCCTTGGTGCTGCTGGCGATCTTGGTAACAACCCCTTTGAACTTTCTGTTGTTGTACGCATCGACCTCTACATCTGCCGAATCGCCGATGCTGATCTTAACTATGTCGTTCTCCCCTACATCTACGCGCACTTCCAGTACCGCCATATCGGCTACAGTCATCATCTCGGTACCCACGTTAAAACTATTACCTGCTACCCGCTCCCCTTTTTTGACCTTGAGGGATGAGACCACCCCATCCATGGGAGCTACCAGCGTGGTGCGGCTGAGGTCTTTATTGGCCCGGCTTAAACTTACCTGTGTGCCCTGCACCGAAGCCTGTAAGCCACGAATAGACTGCTCGGCGGCATTTAGATTGGCCTGTGCAGAGCGAAGTGCCGTTTCTGTTTGTTCGAACTCGGCACGCGAGATTACTTTTTCGTCGAATAGTTTTTTATTGCGGTCGTAGGTAAGCTGGGCTTGTCTAAGCGTAGCACGTAGTGCATCTTGAGCCGCCTTGCTATTCTCCACGTTAGCCGAGGTCTGGTTAACGCGCGAAGCTGCCTCATCACGCTGTAAAGCATATATATCGGCATAGATACGGGCCAATACCTGCCCTTTGCGTACCGAGTCGCCCTCCTCTACATTCAACTCGGTGATCTCACCGGATATATCGGGACTGATCTTAACCTCTATCTCCGGATAGATCTTACCACTAGCATTGACCGTCTCTACAATAGTGCGCTTGATGGCATTTTCTACCACTACTTTTTCTTCTTGATCGCCCTTAGTGAGCGCTCGGCCAATTCCACCCAGCACCAACACTGACACCGTAATGATCAGACCCCATTTTAATTTCTTATTCATAATTATTCGATTGTAATGATTGCTATAAACTTTTTAAAAGCGATTATTGTAAGCGAATACCCTGCCCGCGATAGAACTCGAGTAGCTTCATCTTAAAGACAAAATCGTATTGTGATAACAGCGACTGAATGCGGGCTCGCTGTAAATTACCCTGGCTATTGATGAGCTCGAAGGCAGAGAGCAAGTTCAACTCGTAACGACGAGAAGCAAACGAAAAGGCCTTTTCTGCCGTGGTCAGCGATTTTTTATCGGCCTCGTTCTTTTGCAAAGCTGCCACCGCATCGTTGTATGCTCTGTAAATATCTTGCTTGAGTTGTCGCTCTCCTTGTTCAAGTTGCAAGTTGAGCTGCTCCAGATTCAGTTTGGATCTATCGACATTAAGTCGTGCCGAACGACCATTAAAAATGGGCAAGTTCATTCCCACCCCAATCGATTGCCCAAGGTTGGCATTGAACTGCTTACCCACAGCGTCAGGTTTAAAATAACCTACTATGTTATTACCAAAGCTGTAATTGGGTACTTCGACCGGAAAGAAAACGCCGCCGGCATTCACGCGGGCGCCGGAAGTAACGTATCCATTCAACACCTGGTTATAGATCTCCTTTTTAAAGCGAATAGCATTGGTATTTAAACTTCCAAAAGCCGAGAAGCTGGGCAACAAGCGCGCACGGGCAGCCTCAATGGTTTGCTGCGCCGACTGAATACGCAGCCGATTTACCTTTTGCTGGGGCAGTAAGGCCAGCGCATTCTGATAGACCGCCTCGGGTTGCAGATCGGCCAGCGCCATGACCGGTATCATATGGACGGGGGGCTCCGCAATGTCAAAATCAGCACCGGCGTCGAGATTAAGCAGGGCCTTTAATTGCAATAGTAGCTGCACCGAAGCGGTCTGTGCCGTGATGAGCGAAGCACTGTCGCGCGCCAGTTGGGCTTCGAGTTCGGCCGCGTTGATCTCGGGAAGTACCCCCGCATCCACTCTTTTACGAGTATCGCTGAGCTGCGCACGAACCTGATCGACTTGGACGACGGCCACCTTTGCTTGCTCTCTGGCCAGCAATAGTTGCAGATAAGAGACCGCCACGTTTAGCGAAATATCATCCATGATCTTGCGGGTCTGTTCGCGGTCGGCCTCCCAGGTAAGTCGGCTGGCCTCGCGATTCTTTTTTATAGCAAACCAGTTGAACAGACTTACGCTGCTTTGCATTTGCATCCCCACGTTAAAGAAGTTATTGTCTTCGAGCACACCGGTGGTGGGATTCTCGGAACGTCCCAAGCGGTATCCGGCATTGGAATTAAAATTGAGCGTTGGAAACTGTCCGAACTTGTTGCCCAGATAATTGAGTTCGGAGAAACGGGCCTGCAAGTCGGTCTGGCGCACAGAAATATTGTTCTGGACCGCATATTCTACGCATTGCCGCAAGTCCCACTTGGGCTGGGCCAGTAGCGGAGCGGACATTATCAGCGCCCATAAAAAAAGAAGGTTCCTTTTCATAGACCGCAAAATTAAATCAATTGCTCGCGGGGGCCACTGATTTTTTACAAGCGGTTAAAATGGCGTGGCAGGGGTTAAGAAGGGGCTTTTAATGCAGTATCGGACCTGTCGCAGCTCGACGTAAGGTCATAAAGGCGGTAAAGTGCCTACCTTAAAATAGCTTTTGTACAATACTTCGCTACTTCTTGCGGTGATAGAAAATAAAGTAGAGCGCCAGAAAAAGGGCTAGCAAACCCGTGCCGGTCAAGGCCGCATTCAGGTCTTTCATGAATACCCCAGTGGCGATGACAACATAAG
The DNA here is from genome assembly GCA_947456825.1 of Chitinophagaceae bacterium. Classification (GTDB taxonomy): domain Bacteria; phylum Bacteroidota; class Bacteroidia; order Chitinophagales; family Chitinophagaceae; genus JJ008. The sequence continues at coordinate 4,465 of CANGTM010000068.1, read as the reverse complement.
CCAGAATGAAGAAAGTGGCAAAGAATGGCGTGTAACGCGTAAAGCCACCCAGATCGGTCTTTTGTCGTTTGCGAAGAATGAACAGGGCTGCAGCCGAACTGGCCATGCCAATGCAATCCAAGAACATACTAAAGTTGAGTATCGGATCTACCCCCTTACCCAAGAAACTTACGGCAATGGTCACTATCGAAAAAACCGTTAGCCCGGCCGTTAGAGCACCGGTTCTTTCGTTTCGGTTCGAAAAAATCCGGGGAAACACCTTGTCAACACTCATCGCATACATTACTCGAGGATTGCTCAAGAGGATCACATTAACATAGGCCATCACCGATACGAACATCAGCATATCGAATATTTTGGCACCCGCCTTTCCAAACCAAGCCTCACATAGTAATGCACCGATAGCGGTCGCATTTTTCATAGGCTCAAAACCAATCACTCTTGTATACGCCAGATTAATGGATAGGTACAGTAATACAACGATCAGAATACCGATCAAGATCCCCTTTGGAATGCCACTGGGTTTTTCGGCCTCGGCCCCAAAATTGATCGTTTGCTGGTAGCCTCCGAAAGCAAAACTGACCGGGATCAACGAAACCACAAATAAAAATAAAGGACTGTGATCGGAGAGCTGATATAGTGGATCGCCCTCGTTATAGCCATGGGGCGAGACCGTAACTCCTTTTAGCATGCTGGCGATAAGGATAACGATCATCGACAATTTAAAAATGGTCAGCAGATTCTGGGTACGACTGCTCGTACGTAAACCGAACAGATTCACCACATAAAAAATACCCACCGCAACAATTGCCACCAGGGTATTGAATAGCGTACCGCTGGGTTTTCCATATAACAGATCGCTTACGTAATCGGCCCCAATGAGCGCCACAATGGCCAGTGAGGCGGCATTACTGATCAAGATGATAGCATTGACCGAAAACCCAATAGCTGGGTGATAACATTCCGCGAAAACTTTATAATAGCCCCCCATGGCCGGCAAACGCTGCCCGATCTCCGCATAGGTGAGCGCCCCGCAAAGAGCGATGAACCCGCCCGTGGCCCAGACCGAAAAAAAGATCCATTCCGTGCCGGAGGTGGCGGCCACAGAGGCCGGCACACGAAAGATGCCCATCCCAATAACAAGGCTGACCACGATGAGGCTAATATCAAAAAGACTTAATTTTTTTATTGCAGCCATCGGTTTTTATTATCGACCAAGTTACGGCTTTAGTTTTTAACAACGAGTGCATAACTCGACATGACGCAATTGAGGGACACCCGTACCTTCGCTTCGATACGGTTTCCCAAAAAGGGAATGAAAAGGGAAATCCGGTGTAACATTTTATTGTGAATCCGGTGCTATCCCCGTAGCTGTAAATCCTGCTTTACCGAGGCCATCACGCCAGGAAAAGCAACGCTGAAAACAACGCCACTGTGAATAACGGGAAGGCCCTCAGCGAGGATAAGCCAGAAGACCTGCCGCATCGCTTTTATTATTCAGCTTTCGGGTGAAAGGCTTGAAGATTTAAAAGTGTAAGGGCACTTTTTTATTTTCTACTTAAACATCTGGAAGCAGTCACACAAAAATTTTGCATCATGCAAAGACATTTTTTTGTGGGGGCTGCTCTGGTTCTGAGCACGCTGCTCCACGCGCAACAAGACAGTGCCTATCTGCAAGAGGTCGTTGTTACGGCTAACAAGTACGAGAAAAAACAAACCCAGACCGGCAAGGTCGTTTCGGTCATTAGCAGCGAAATGCTTCGCCAAAGCGGAGGCCGCTCACTCGGTGAATTACTCAATCAGGTAGCCGGGGTCACCGTCCCGGGCGCTAACAATAACCTAGGTAGCAACCAGACCATCAACATCAGAGGGGCCTCTGCCGGCAATACCCTAATCTTACTCGATGGAATTCCCGTCAATGACCCCTCGGTGATCAGTAATTATTTTGATATCAACTTGCTCAGTATCGATCAAATTGAGCGTGTAGAAATTTTAAAAGGAGGTCAATCGACCCTGTACGGCTCCGATGCTGTCGCCGGCGTTGTCAATATCATCTCTAAAAAAACAACCCGCGAAAAAAATAAACCTGCCTTCAATGCCTCCGTTTCGGGAGGCAGCTTTGGCACCCTTCGATCATCACTGGGCGTTAGCGGTCAGCAAAACAAACTGGACTACCTACTACAGTTATCGGCCATCTCTTCGCAAGGCTTCTCGGCAGCTACCGATACGAGCGGCATTGCCAATTTTGACAAAGACAACTACCGACAGCAAACTGCCCGGCTCCAGGTAGGCTACAAGACCGGCACTCACTCCCGCCTATCACTGAATAACCTCTACAGCCGCTACCATACCGCGCTGGATGCAGGCGCGTTCGCAGACGAAAAGGATTTCATAGCCGACAACACCAACAAATTAAGCGGCATTGGCTGGCAACTAAAAAAAGAAAATACCCTTTTGCAACTCAACTATCAATATAATGAAGTAGAAAGGGCTTATCTGGATGATTCCAGCTATCGCAGCAGCAGTTTTGTAAATTTTGTAAAAAGCAACTACACCGGTATCACTCACTTTGCCGAAGTGTACCTCTCTAAAAAATCAGGAAGCATCGAGTGGCTGGGAGGTGTCGATTACCGAAAGCACCAGACCACGCAATCCTATTGGTCCACCGGACCCTGGGGCCCATATGCCCCTCCGGTATTAAAGGCTTCTTTTGATCAGCTAAGCCCCTATGCATCGTTGGTTTTTAGCAAAGACAACTTGATCATAGAGGCCGGAGGGCGCTTCAATCATCACTCCGTATATGGGAATAATCTAACATACACCTTTAACCCAGCCTATCGCCTCAACGCTCACACCAAATTATTTGCCAATCTCTATAGCGCTTTTAAAGCACCCTCCCTTTATCAGCTTTTTGATCCCGGTGCAGGCAATACGTCACTCCAGCCTGAGAAAGGGTCCATTCAGGAACTTGGGTTAGAATGGACTAAAGGACGCCTCTTCCGGGGACGGGTGGTAGCATTTAACCGCGAGAGCCGCTCCACCATTATCTACAGCTACAACCCGGTCACCTGGAGTGGAAACTATATCAATGCGTCTACGCAGCATAATTACGGAGTAGAGATCGAAACCCAGCTAGCCATCAGCGCTGTTACCATTCGTGCCAACTATGCCTATACCGATGGACGAATTGAAGGCCGATACAGCGGCACCGGTCTTCCTCTAGGAAAAGACACCAGTTACTTTAATCTGTATCGAATTCCCAAACATGCCTTCAACGTAAGTGCCAGCTATGGAAGCGGCCAATGGTTGTTTACCCTGTCCGGAAGAGCGGCGAGCAATCGACAGGAATTCATTTACGGCGCTGCCCCACAAGAGATGGATGGGTATGTAACGTTCGATTTGTATGGGGAGTATCGATTCAAGAACATTAACGGCATGCGTGCCTTTATCGATCTTCGCAACCTAAGTGATACCCGATACGAGGAGCTACGCGGCTATACTGCCAGAGGAATTAACTTAATGGCCGGATTACTTTTTAGCCGATAAACGATCGCAGATCGATTGAACCGGCCCTGCTTCAACATATCGTAATTTGAGTCCGATGTTCTTGGCAGTTTGACTACATTTGAGAAAACAAGCCCCATGGAGTTTAACCTCAAAGAGTTTTTGACCCTAAGCTTTACCCTCTTTGCGGTGATCGATATTTTGGGTACCATCCCCCTGCTCATCAGCATCAAGAAAAAGATGGGGGATATTCACCCCTTTCGGGTCACGTTGATCTCTGGAGCGCTGATGGTCCTTTTCTTCTTTGTCGGTAAACCTTTGTTGAATATGCTGGGTGTCGACATTCGATCCTTTGCCGTAGCGGGATCTATCGTCATCTTTATCTTAGGCCTTGAAATGATACTGGGCATAGAGTTCTTCAAATCGGAACAGAACGGACCCACCACTACCGTAGTACCGATCGCCTTTCCGCTGATCGCCGGAAGCGGAACCCTCACTACCATCATGTCACTAAAAGCCACCTTTGAACGTAGTGACAAGAACGAATACATGATATTGCTGGCCATACTCGTAAATCTGATCGTTATTTACCTCGTGATCCGTTCACTCAACGTAATTGAGCGATTGCTAGGCAAAGCCGGACTGATGGCGGTGCGTAAGTTTTTTGGTGTAATTTTGCTAGCTATTGCCGTTAAGATCTTTGCCACCAATGCGGCAGGTCTCTTTCGGTAACCGGCCTCGTAGTACAATGGATAGTATAAGAGTTTCCGAAGCTCCAGATACAGGTTCGATTCCTGTCGAGGCTACATGTTTTATTACTGGGCATACGGAATGAACATTGAATCGGCAATGGAGATTCCGGAGATGCTTCCACACAGAGGAACGTCGATCGACCTGAAGATCCGTTTTGGAAAAGCCCCGAACAAGATTCCAGACACTCCCCTAAAAGAAATAGGCAGCT
>CANGTM010000067.1 GCA_947456825.1 Chitinophagaceae bacterium | reverse complement strand
GTGTTGGGTTCCTTGACCATCAGCCGGGCAATTGAAGGATCGGCCAACAGAAAATAAATACCTTTTTCTTTGTTAAGTCGCTTGAGCAGTTCAACTACCTGCACATAGGAACTAACGGGTTCGCTGCGTTGTTGCACACTTGTCTTGGCGACCATGCGGTGCTGCAGCGGATGGCTAGGATACTGCGGAGCACCAGCAGCCAGGCTGGTCAGCGTTGAAAGCAACAATGCGCAGGATAAATAAAAATTGATTCTCATATCAGCTTGTTGTTTATTGAGGGGTAAAAACGATGATCGATCCCTGCTGCTTGCTCACCGACTCGGTAGCAATCTGAAGGGCATTGATCAGAACTTCTAAATTATCGTTGGGAAGAATTCCGGTAATTCTACGAGCAGCCAACTCGGCAGAGGCAATGATGATCTTAACAGGATATCGACTCTCGATCTGTGTCGCAACATCAGAAATGGTAAGATCTTCAAAAACTATTTTTCTTTCCAGTACAGGAACTGGTTGGGCTACACCGGCATCTTCGCCGGAAGAAACTGAGGGGCGCTTGTAAGAATAATAATCGCCGGGCGACATTTGGAGGCGTTGCCCATCCTTGAAAAGGAGCTCGACACTTCCCTCGCGCAATAAGACACTGGAGCGTTGGGGAAGTTGCGTTGCCTGAAAAGAAGTACCGGTTACCACTATATCAAAAGGATCCATGTGCACTATAAAGGGCTTTCTGTCCCTTTTCTTTTGAACCACAAATTCAACCTCGCCTTTGACCCACACCTCTCGGCTGGGTGCATCGTCAAACCGTGGGCTAAGCGTGATAGTGCTATTACCTGCCAGCTTTACCTGTGTTCCATCCGAAAGAGTGCGACCGTCTTCGGCCGATACCAACACCTTATCAGTGAATGGCTCAAGAGAAGATCGATTCCACCAGAGCAAGCCGGAAAATATACCTACAAACAGGGTCGCGATCAGAACGCTTTTGGAAATTTTCTTTCGGCGGACCTGCCCCTCAAGGCGATCCAACTGAAGAAGTAGCCTTTGTTGTTGCTGAAGTCCCTCTGCGGGATGAAGTCGCAAACGAACGGCCCTATGTAGCGAAACGGCCTCCGCTACCTCGTCCTCTTGATCAGTAGAATAGGCAATTAGAGAATTAACCCACTGATTATCATCATCATTAACAATTCCATCCACCCACGCCAAAAAGCGTTCATCGAGTAAGAGCTCATCGGCAGTATAGAGTAAATTTTTCTTCATGGGCACGGTCAGCGTAAAAAGTGTACAAATCTATGTTCCTGTAACATCATTTAAGCAATAAATTTACCCCTGCCAACCAAATCCGATTGCAAGCTCATAGCGACGATATCTTGTGGGATAGCTTCCGTCAGGGCAATAAAAATGCGCTGGCTGTGCTGTTCGAGCGGTACTACGAAGTACTCTTTCAATATGGAATTAAATTATGTCGAGACACAGAGCTGGTCAATGACTCGTTGCAAGACCTATTTATCGAGATCTGGCAGCAACGGCAACCGGCTCCCCTTATCTCGTTACAAGCCTACCTAATCAAAGCTCTTCGCTACAAATTGATCCGTGCGGTAAAAAAAGATCGATCGGCCCCATTAGACCCCCATTACGTACCATTTGAAATGAGCCACGAGCATTTTTTGATCCAATCCGAGCAGGATAACGCCAATGTAGAGGCCCTTACACAACAACTAAATCAACTTTCTCCCCGGCAGCGAGAAATTATTTTCTTGCGCTACTATCAACGCCTCAGTTACCGAGAGATCTGCGACATCATGCACATTGAATACCAAGTGGCCCGCAACCAATTATCGATGGCGCTCAAAAAATTAAGGACCCTCGTTAAGCTTTCGTTTCAGTGAGGAAACCCCTTTGTCTGTTTTGAGATATTCTTATTTTTTTAGTGCCGCTACCTGCTCTATGTATTGAGAGATGACCTTGGCAAATGCCGCGGCAAATACAGGACGACCGACCTTGTCTCGAACCCCTTTCATATTCGACTCGATCTGCCAACCCACCACCTGCGGATAATCGTTTGCCGTATAGCGTCGTGTATTATACCCCCCGTTAAAAAACTTTTGCCCCTCTTCCGGAAAGGGATCTTGTGCACTGGGCACCGATGGGAATCCTTCATTGGCCATGAGGGTACCAAATGCTTGTGGACCAAAGAGCAGGTCGTGCAACTCCAATTTACCATTAGAGGCCTTCAGGTAATTACTGAGCGAGTGTTGCTTGGCCGGAACTCGCCTTGTTTGATAAATTTCCTTGAGCTCCTTATCGGATAGCATATAGCCCAACTCCAGCCGCTGTTCAGGATGGCCATGCCCATGCAGATCGATGTAGATGCAAAAGCCAAACTGCGCAACAGCTTCATTGATCGCTTCGTTGATCTGAGTATGAAAGGATTCCCAGGGGGCATCCATACGACTGTCTCCACAAGTGGCTTCGGGCTTGTCTCGATTTTGATCGACATCTTTTCTAATTAGGTTGCAGATAACCAGGTAAGGCGACTGACCTTTGAATTTTATCAGGTGATCGGCGATCTCCAGCGCCAACTCCTTGGTATACGAATCAGTTACCGTTACTGCGCCCTCACAACTGCGATCGGGTATCTCGCTAAGGTTGACGGTTCCCCCGTGCGGCACACTAATGACCAGCGGCATGGTCCCTTGTAAATAGGCCGTCCAACCCTCTTTATCGACCCACCGAGGAGCAGTGGCTCCCTGGGCAAACGAGCAGTAACCGCAAATAGACAGCAGTAGCGTAATCAGGACTCTTTTCATGAGGGTGGTTTTCTGTAAGTGTCGAGAGATGGGAAGTTGTAACAAAAAAGCCTTGGGCTTTCGCCTAAGGCTTTTCAATTGGTCGGGAGGACAGGATTCGAACCTGCGACCCCCTGGTCCCAAACCAGGTATTCTACCGGGCTGAACTACCTCCCGATCCCTTTCGGGGGGGCAAATATAAGGTTTGCTGACGGATTCTCAGGCGTACAGGCAAAAAGACCCCTAAAAATGTCAATCTGGCAAGATTTTTGGGTGTGGAACAGGGCTTGCTATATGATAGAAAACTAAAAACCCTTCTCATGACCAAGGAAAAAGGCACGATCTCGATCAATACCGAGAACATCTTTCCGATCATCAAGAAATTCCTCTATTCCGACCACGAGATCTTTTTGCGCGAGCTGATCAGCAATGCGATCGATGCGACCCAAAAACTCAAGCGGCTAAGCTCCCTGGGCCAGTACAACCAAGAACTGGGCGACCTGACCATTCAGGTAAGCATCAACAAAAAGAAAAAAACAATTACTATATCCGATGCAGGACTGGGAATGACCGCAGAGGAAATCAAAAAATACATCAACCAGGTCGCCTTCTCGGGGGCTACCGAGTTTATGGAGAAGTTTAAAGAAGCCAAGGACGCCAACGAGATCATTGGACGTTTTGGTCTTGGTTTTTATTCCGCCTTTATGGTGTCCGAAAAGGTCGAGATCCAGACCCTCTCTTACCAAGAGGGCGCGACGGCCGCCAAATGGACCTGCGATGGCAGTACGGCCTTTGAGATCAGCGAAGGCAAACGAAACAGCCGGGGCACCGATGTGATACTGCACATCAACGAAGAGTCGGCGGAGTTTCTCGAAGACCATCGTATACAACAGATACTCGATCGCTACGCCAAATTCTTGCCCATCCCTATACAATTCGGAACAAAATCGCAGTCCGTCGAAGATGGCGAGGACAGCGAAGGAAAAAAGAAGTATAAAAGCATCGATGTTCCCAATATCATCAATACTACCCAGCCCATTTGGACCAAGGCGCCTTCGGAGCTGAAAGACGAAGATTACATCAGCTTCTACCGCGAACTCTATCCGTTTACCGAAGAGCCGCTATTTTGGATTCATTTGAATGTCGACTATCCCTTTAACCTTACAGGAGTACTTTACTTTCCAAAACTCAAGAACGACTACGAGATACAAAAAAACAAGATCAAGTTATTTAGTCGCCAGGTCTTCATTACCGACGAGGTAAAAGACATCGTACCCGAGTTTCTCTTGTTGTTGCACGGTGTTATCGACTCTCCGGATATCCCACTCAACGTAAGCCGATCTTTCTTGCAAAGTGACGGCAACGTCAAAAAGATCAACAGCTATATAAGTCGCAAAGTGGCCGAGAAATTGAATGAGCTGTTCAATAAAGACCGTAAAGCGTACGAGAGCAAATGGAACGATATTGGCATCTTCGTAAAATACGGCGCCCTCTCCGACGAAAAGTTCTATGAAAAAGCCAAGGACTTTTTGCTATTGACGAATACCCAAAAGGAGCATTATACCCTCGAAGAGTACAAGACCAAAGTAAAGGACTTTCAAACCGACAAGAATGGTCAACTGGTTTGGCTGTATACCGGCGATGCCGAACAACAACATGCTTTTGTACAGGCTGCCGCACAAAAGCAATACGATGTGTTGATCATGAATACGCCGATCGATAACCACTTTATGCAGCATCTCGAAATGAAACTCGAGAAAACGACCTTTAAAAGAGTCGACGCTGACATCGTGCAAAAGCTAATTGAAAAAGAAGAGACAGAAAAGCACACACTAACCGAAGAGCAAACCTCCCAGCTTAAATCGATCTTTGAAAAAGCATTCAACAATACCAATATGAAGGTAGAGGTGGAGAGCTTACCCGCCGAATCGCTACCGGTCACTATCACCATGGAGGAATGGATGCGTCGCATGAAAGAAATGAGCAAAATGGGAGGAGGCCCCATGAGTTTCTATGGCTCCATGCCCGACAGCTATAAAGTGGCCATCAATGCCAATCACAAACTGATAGGCAAGATCTTGTCGGCCGATGAGACCGCGCAGGCCACCCTGGCAAAGCAAGCCTGCGACCTGGCTCTGCTTTCGCAAGGAATGCTCAAAGGCGCTGACCTTACGGCCTTCGTTGAAAGAAGCGTAGAAGTGCTTTAAGACAATAAGATCATGGTAAGAGCCGGCTTTCTCTTTGGAGGGCCGGCTCTTTTTTTTTATATTCATTTTATAATACCTCCAGATCGCATGCAGACCAGTTTTTTGAGTAAGCAGCCTTTACCGCCCGCAGAGGCCGTGGCAGGCAGTAGCCTTCGCCCCGGTATGCTGGCACTGATCAAAACCGATTACCCGGGGTTTGAGAAGGAGCATTATCTATCGGCCCAAGAGCTGAATCTCTACCGCAGACGTTATCTCAATGAGCTGATCGAAAAAGAAAAGTCCGAACTGGCCATGCTCGATAAAGAAGTGATGCAGGCCATTCAGCAAAATGGAATATTATCAGAGACGATACAAGAGGAGACCGAAAAAGAACTTACGTTGGGCGAGCGGTTGGCAGATCGGGTGGCTGCCTTCGGAGGAAGCTGGGTCTTTATAACTAGCTTTTTTTGCTTTATTCTTTGCTGGATGTTCGTCAACGCGTGGATGCTCCGATACCGCCCTTTCGATCCCTTTCCATTTATTTTACTTAACCTGATCCTTTCCTGTTTGGCCGCCATACAGGCCCCTATCATCATGATGAGTCAAAACCGGCAGGAACAAAAAGACCGGCAAAGAGCCGAACACGACTATAAGATCAACCTAAAGGCAGAGCTGGAGATAAAACTACTGAGCGAAAAGATCGACCACCTGTTGGTTCATCAAAATAAAAAATTACTGGAGATTCAAGAAATTCAAATTGATTACCTTGAGGATCTCCTAAAACGAACAACGCGCACACAACACTAACAAGCAAGCATGCAGAAAACGACCATCGACAATTACCTGGAAAAACATTACATCCATCGAAGTAACTGGCTGCGCGCTGCCGTGCTGGGTGCGAACGACGGTATCATCTCCATTTCGAGTCTGGCCATTGGGGTAGCAGCCGCCAGTTCTTCGCGTGATCCCATCTTACTGGCCACCATGGCCGGATTAGTGGCGGGAGCCCTCTCCATGGCGGCCGGAGAATACGTATCGGTAAGTTCACAGACCGATATAGAGTCGGCTGACATTGAACGGGAGAAAAAAGAACTAGAAGAGATGCCAGAAGAGGAAGAATTGATTCTGGCCCAGATCTATGAAAAAAGAGGATTGCAAAAAGAAACGGCTAAGCAGGTTGCCAAAGAACTGACGGCCAATGATGCACTGGGCGCACATGTTCGTGATGAATTAGGCATCACTGAAATGAGTCAGGCCAACCCTATTCAAGCAGCGCTGGCCTCCGGAGCAGCCTTTACAGCGGGTGGATTTATACCCTTGATGGTATCACTGCTGGCACCCGTTGTTTATATGGAGTACATCTTATATGGCTGTACGATGGTGGCGCTGGCCATTCTTGGTGCCGTATCGGCCAGAGCAGGCGGTTCAAGTATCTTTAAAGCGGTGCTACGGATCGTGCTGGGTGGAACGATCGCGATGGTGATCTCGGCCTTGGTCGGATACTTCTTTGGTGTAAGAGTATAGTTTATCCTTTGTACAACCCATACTTGACCGCATACAAAACTATCCCGGCCATATTCTTGGATTTTGTCTTTCGCTGTATCACATCGCGGTAGGTGTCAACGGTTCGCTGACTCAGTCCTAATGCAGAAGCGATCTCTTTAGAGGTCAATTGCTCACAGATCAGTTTGATGATCTCAATTTCGCGCTCCGTCAACAGAGGACCTTGTACTTTATTTAGTGAGTTGACCGCATGGATCTTTAAGAAAGCCTGAATTTTTTCAGCGGCATCATTACAAAAATAATGTCCGCCATTCATCACAACACGCGAAGCCTTAACCAGTTCTTCGTAATGTGCGTTCTTAAGAACATAGCCCGATGCCCCAGCCTGTAGCATGTCTACGACATATACGTCATCGCTAAACATAGATAAGGCAATGACGCGAGTACCCGTTTCGAGTGTGGTAATTTCGCGGGTGGCGTCAATGCCATCCATCACTGGCATTTTGATATCGACAAAGGCCAAGTCGGGTTGTAAGTTAGTAATCAACTCGAGTAGCTCTTTGCCATTCTCAGCCTCGCCAATCACCTCCAGCTCATCATAACGGCTAATCATGGCCTTAAATCCTTGTCTAAAAATCTCGTGGTCGTCGGCCACCACCACCGATATCTTTGTATAACTACTCATTTGGGTATCACAAATGTAAGAACAGTTCCTTTCTCAGGTTCACTATCTATCGTAAACTGCCCGCCTAACATAGTTGCCCTATTTCTGAACCCGGCAATACCTCGGCCTCTATGCGCGTCTGCAGGCACTTTTTTTGTAATACCGATACCATTGTCGATAAGCTGCAAGGAAAGCGCCCTACGATCTGCCGTAAGTTTAATTTGAAAACAAGTGGCAGCCGCATGCTGAATGCAATTAGCTAATCCCTCTTGCACCACACGATATAAGTGAATCTCACTCTCCTTGCTAAGTGGCACACGCAGATCGGTGATCAACTCGATCTTTAAAGGATGCAACTGCTCGGTACTTGCGGCCAAGTCCTGAATGGCCTCTACCAATCCCCTTCGCTCCAGCGTGGCCGGAAGTAAATTGTGTGTTACTTGCCTAAGACGGACAATGGCTTCGTTTAAATGGTCGGTGCAAAGATCAAGCTCTTTTTGGTCTCGCTCGGTATCAGGAGCAACTACTGCCACTCGATACTTGATAGCAGCCAGCAAAGGACCGATATCATCGTGCAGATCACTTGCGATACGAGCGCGCTCCTTTTCGAGGGTGGCCATTTCTACCTTGACCACCTGGCGCTGCACACGCATTAATTGCTGCTGCTTTTGTATGATGCGAAAAACAAAATACAAAAGAATTGCTACTATAAATAGCGTAGCAAGGGTAAAAACTAAGTAAATTTCGGCTTGACGGGAATCCATATGACTGCAAGTACATAAATAATGTTTACAAGAAAATTAACGAAACCAAAGGAAAAATAAGTAATAATCATAAAAGAGTCACTCATCGTTGTGCCAAACTGCCAAGCGACCTCTACTAGAATCTTTACTACAAAAAAAATAACATACGAAAACAATATCAGAAGAACAGAATTCTTCCAAAAAGACTCCCATGAAGCTAACAACTCGCCACTCAGCAGTTGGATCGACATCAATACAATAAGAAAAGAGTTGATAATGCGAGCATAAG
>CANGTM010000066.1 GCA_947456825.1 Chitinophagaceae bacterium | reverse complement strand
TCCAAAACGGAAAGGCCATACAGATCAACAGCAGTGGCGTGATAACAGCATTATGTAATTAAGTAGATCATTCTACTTTTTTAAACTTTAAACCCGAAAAAACATGAAAACTGTCTTTAAAAAAATAGGTCACTTTTTCTGGCTCTTACCAATTGTACTTCTTCTGGCCTTCACCGCCCAAAAGTATTACGTGGTTCGCATGATAGAGGCGCAGGACCAGTACCACTGGCAAAACCTCGAGACCATCAAGGCTTTTATGGATCAAAGTAATCTGCCGCATGCACAGGTAAAGCAAGTGATCTTGGCCATTGATTCGCTGCAAAAGGACATGCAGCGGGGGCTGAGTATCGACTCTACGATAGTCAAGCCTAAATAGGTCTTTTGGCAATTGGCTTATCTTTGCCCCTGCTACAGACCGGGCCGTCGATCCCTCGCTTCCAGAGGGGTAGGAAAGTCCGGACAGCATAGTGCCATGCACCGGTTAAGAGCCGGGCTTCGGGTAACCGAAGACAGATAGTGCCACAGAAAATAACTGCCTTTAACTTGTTAAAGGTGAGGATGAAAACGTGGGGTAAGAGCCCACGGCGTCGGTTGGTAACAGCCGGGGCGGGTAAACCTTGCATGCTGAAATGCCACGTATAGTAGCCCTTAAGAGTGGCACACTCAAGTTTGCCTCGGCAAACGGGTTACAGGGTAGGCAGCTTGAGCCCCAGGGGTAACTTTGGGGACAGATAAATGACGCCCTCGACAGAATCCGGCTTACAGGTCTGTAGCTTTTTTTAAAATCTCAGTGTATGTTCTACAAGGCAGAAGAAGCACGCGATAGAATGGAAGCCCCCCTGCATGTGGTGGACCTCCACATCGAGAAGCTTTGCTACGACTATCGCGGTCTGTCCAATGCAGAGATCATCACGTTGCAGCTGGAAACGCTCGAAAAATACTTTTACCTCGCTTGGGTACATCACCTCGGCAGCCTTACGGTCATTCACGGGGTAGGAACGGGCAAGCTCAAAAGCGAGGTTCACAAATGGCTCAGTAATCGACCCGAGGTACATTCCTTCGAGTGTCGGTATCATCCGCTGTATGGAAACGGAGCAACGGTCATTCAGTTTGCTTTGTAATTGCTTACCTTCGCGACATGACAATCGAAAAATTACAGGATATGCGGTCCCGCATTGTCGGGATAAGGAGGTTTCTTTGACGTCGAGAACCGACTGCAGAAAATAGCCCAAGACAAACAACTCTCCCTTAGTCCCGGTTTCTGGGACGATAATAAGCGCGCCACCGAGATCATGAAGAGCATCAAGCTCAACGAATACTGGGTGGGGCTTTACGACACGGCCCATACCGGCGTGGAGGACTTCGCTGTTTTATTTGAATTTTGGAAGGGGGGCGATGCCACCGAAGAAGAAACGCAAGTAGCCTATCAACAGGCTCTCACGCTTTTGGACGACGCCGAATTCAAGGCCACCCTTAACGAACCAGAAGACGAACTCCCTGCCGTACTCCAGATCAATTCCGGGGCCGGTGGTACCGAAAGCCAAGACTGGGCCGAAATGCTGGCTCGTATGTACCGGATGTACGGAGAGAAGCAGGGCTGGAAGGTTACCGAACTCGATTGGGTTTGGGGAGATGGAGCGGGTATCAAGACCTGCACCTTGCAATTTGAAGGCCCTTTTGCCTATGGATTTTTGAAGGCAGAGAGCGGCGTACATCGCCTGGTGCGGATATCTCCCTTTGATAGTAACGCACGTCGGCACACATCATTTGTGTCTGTGTTCGTATACCCATTGGTCGATGATACCATCAATATCGAGATCAAGGATGCCGATGTAAAGATGGAAACGGCCCGCAGCGGTGGGGCCGGCGGTCAAAATGTAAACAAGGTAGAGACCAAGGTAATGCTGACGCACTTGCCGACCGGCATCGTGGTGGTGTGCCAGACCGAACGCTCGCAGTTGGGTAATCGCGAAAAGGCCATGACCATGCTCAAGAGCCGTTTGTACGAAGAGGAGCTGCGCAAACGAAACGAGATTCGCGATGCGGTCAACAGTACCAAGAAAAAGATCGAGTGGGGCAGCCAAATCAGAAGCTATGTTTTTCATCCGTATAAGATGATCAAAGACCACCGTACCGATTTTGAGGTGGGCAATATTCAACCCGTAATGGATGGCGAACTGGATGGTTTCATCAAGGCTTACTTGATGAGTCAGAAAGAAACGCAGTCTTAGTTATGTCCTTGCTGTTGCACCATACGACACTGCCCGAACGCAACAACCCTGCCATGAGTATGGTGATTACCATTTTACTATCTTTAGAGTAATTCATATCTGTAAATCCAACCGCTATGTCTATTGGAACTTTTTCTTATCCGCTTCCTGCCAATGAGCCGGTACTGGGGTATGCCACCGGTTCTGCCGAACGTAAACGCTTAAAGGAGGCGCTGGCCGAACTTAAGAGCCAGCAGGTCGATGTACCCATGTACATAGGTGCCAAAGAAGTAAGAACGGGAAAGAAAGTTTCTATGCATCCGCCACATGAGCGTAAGAACGTGTTGGGATATTTTCATCAGGGCGAAGAAAAACATGTACATCAAGCGATCGATGCGGCTTTGGCCGCTCGTGCATCATGGGCTGCCTCCAGTTGGGAAAACCGCGCTGCTATCTTTTTAAAGGCTGCCGACCTGATGGCCACCAAATATCGTCCTTACATGACGGGGACTACCATGTTGGGGCAAAGCAAAAATGCCTTTCAGGCCGAGATCGATGCAGCCTGCGAGCTGATCGACTTTTTGCGCTTTAATGTGCATTACCTCTCTGAGATCTATAAGCAACAACCTGCCAGTGCGCCCGGGGTACACAATAGAATGGAGTACCGTCCGCTCGAAGGATTTGTCTTGGCTGTTTCTCCTTTTAATTTTACGGCCATTGGCGGTAATCTACCCACGGCACCGGCTCTTTGTGGCAATGTAGTGGTTTGGAAATGCGCTAATACCCAGGTGTACTCGGCACAAATGACCATGCGCATTTTAAAAGAGGCAGGTCTTCCCGACGGAGTCATCAATTTAATTTATGTGGATGGCGCCACCATCGGTCGCGTTTGTTTTAATCACCGCGATTTTGCCGGCGTGCATTTTACGGGCTCTACCGGGGTCTTCAATAATATGTGGGAGACCATTGGTAAGAATATGGCCAACTACCGTAGCTATCCCCGTATTGTGGGAGAAACAGGCGGAAAGGATTTTGTGTTGGCTCATCGTTCGGCCGATCCCGATGTATTAGTAACGGCTTTATTGCGCGGTGCGTTTGAATACCAAGGGCAAAAATGCTCGGCTGCTTCACGCGCCTATATTCCTTCTAACATTGCCGAAGAGGTCAAAAAGAAGTTGGTGGCCGGCGTCAAGAGTTTCAAGATGGGTACGGTAGAGGATTTCACCAATTTCATCAATGCGGTCATCGATCAAAAAAGTTTCGATTCCATCAAACGTTATATAGACCAGGCTAAAAAAGACCCCAAGGCAACCATTTTGGCAGGAGGTAAGTGCGACGACAGTAAGGGGTATTTTATTCAACCTACCATTATCGAGACCAAAAATCCGCGCTCCCTCACCATGTGCGAAGAGATCTTTGGCCCCGTACTTACCATTTACGTATACCCCGCAGGCAATTTTGATAAAGCATTGGAGCTGGTTGATTCTACCTCGCCTTATGCACTAACCGGTGCTATTATTGCACAAGACCGGGCTGCGGTAGAGCTGGCAACAGACCGTCTCCGCCATGCGGCCGGCAACTTTTACATAAACGACAAGCCCACTGGTGCTGTAGTAGGTCAACAACCCTTTGGTGGTGGCAGAGCCTCCGGTACCAACGATAAGGCCGGTGCCATGCTCAATTTATATCGCTGGCTGAGTGCTCGTACTATTAAAGAAACCTTTGCACCACCCACTGATTATCGCTATCCGTTTATGGGAGAGGAATGAAACTATTTGTTACTAGCCAAAATGGGCAGTTCATAACCGTTAAAAAAGTTGAATGACCACCAACCGCGAGATCCGTACTTTTAATGAATAAATACATTTTGTGAAGACCCAGATCCATAACCAAGAACTTCTATCGATCATCGATCAGTTGGCCGATGAGCTGATCGCTGCTTATCCTGATACTTCGAATACGGTTCTGGTGGGTATTCAACAGGGCGGGGTGGTGGTATCAAATCTTATCGATAGATCTATTCGTAGCAAAACGAGTGATACCCGAAGCGGACATATGCCCTTTGAGCACGGACAATTGGACATCACGTTTTATCGAGACGACGTTCGCAATAAGATCTTGGCTCCTGATACCATGCACCTTCCTTTTTCGATTGAGGGCAAGACCGTTATTTTGGTAGACGATGTGCTTTTTACTGGTCGCACCATCAAAGCCGCACTCGATGCTTTATTTGATTATGGTCGCCCAGACCGGGTAAAGCTTTGTGTGCTGGTCGACCGCCCCGAGCATCGGCAGTTCCCCATACAAGCCGATCATGTGGGCAAGGTAATAGCGACCCAACGCAATGATAAACTGAAACTTAGGGTCAATGAACAGGGTCAGGCCGAGGTACTGCTCCTAAGTGAGTAAAATACATTAGCTTTGCTTTTTAATGCAACTATCCACCAAACATCTGCTGGGCATTAAAAATCTCTCCTCGCAAGACATCTCCCTTATTTTATCTACCGCCGAACAATTCAAAGAGGTCTTACAGCGCCCTGTCAAGAAGGTTCCCTCGCTTCGAGAAGTGACCATCGTGAATCTGTTTTACGAGAATTCGACTCGTACACGCATCTCATTTGAGTTGGCCGAGAAAAGGTTGAGTGCCGACACCATCAATTTTGCCGCTTCTTCTTCGTCTGCCGCCAAAGGCGAGACCTTGCTCGATACGGTCAATAATATTTTATCGATGAAGGTCGACATGGTGGTGATGCGCCATAGTGCCAGTGGGGCACCTCACTTTTTGGCCCAGCATATTCCGGCGGCGATCATCAATGCGGGAGATGGTATCAATGAGCATCCTACCCAGGCTTTGCTCGACGCCTTTTCCATTCAGGAAAAAACCGGTTCACTCTCCGGAAGAAAAGTGGCTATCATTGGCGATATTATGCACTCAAGGGTAGCACAAAGCAATATTTATCTGCTCAAGAAAATGGGAGCCGAAGTGGTAGTGTGCGGACCTCCCACGTTAATTCCTAAACACATCGCCTCGGCATTAGGCGTATCGGTCAGCTACAATATCAAAGAAACGCTGGCCTGGTGCGATGTGGCCAATGTGTTGCGTATTCAGCTCGAAAGACAAAATCAAGTTCTGTTTTCCTCTTTGCGCGAGTATAATATTGCGTACGGTATTAGCCGGCAATTGCTGGATAGCTTGCATAAAGAGATCGTAATCATGCACCCCGGTCCCATCAACCGCGGTGTAGAACTCAATAGTGATGTGGCTGATAGTAAACAATCGATTATCTTACAGCAGGTCGAAAACGGGGTAGCGGTACGGATGGCTGTCTTGTACTTACTCTCCGGACGAACTGCGCAAGCTTGATGAATGAAGTTATTCTCATGAATGATCTAAGCCTCATGAATAATTTGAGCCTCATTATTAGCGTGAACCTGATTTGAGTGTAAGTCAAAACAAACTCTATGCAACGAATCTGTCTTTTTCCCGGAACCTTCGATCCGCTTACGCTGGGTCATGTGGACATCATCAACCGGGCCCTTCCTTTATTTGACAAGATTGTGGTGGGTATTGGGTTGAATGCTGCAAAAGCTCCGATGTTTTCGGCTGAGCAGCGCCTCCAATGGGTGAGTGAGATCTATGCAAATGATAAAAGGGTAGAGGGTGCAGTTTATGATGGACTAACCGTTGATTACTGCAGAAAGATAGGTGCGAATTTCATCTTGCGTGGTATCCGTTACGTCAGCGATTTTGAATACGAAAAAACCATTGCTGATGCGAACCGCACTCTCGATAAATCGATCGAAACGATCTTTTTGACAGGGGAGCCAAAATATACCTCGGTGGCCTCTACCATTGTGCGCGATATTCTTCGAAACAACGGGGATGCTTCTCCTTTTCTACCCGATACGGTTTGGGCTTCGCTGCGCCAACAATAATACCTCTTTTATAGTGTCGTAGGTGTTTTGTAGGTAAGGGTCTAGCTCTTGCAGATTGATCCATTTTATTTCGGTAATATCTTCTTCAGCCTGCGGGGTCAGTTGATGTCGGTCTGCTGTTCTCATCTTGTACCACTGCACTTGTTTTAACACGAGTTGTCCTTTTTCTCGGTAGCAATACATAGACGAAGTCAGTTTGTCTAGCAATGTCAGATTCTTTAATCCCGTTTCTTCTATTACTTCCCGTAGAGCGCAGTCGATAATGCTTTCTCCCGGATCGAGTTTTCCTTTTGGCAGATCCCACTTGCCTCTTCTTAAAATGAGTAATACTTCATCATTCTCATTGTATACAACACCCCCGCCTGCATCGATTGTAATGGCCGATCCCAGCAATGCATCTAGCAACTTGGGCAGGTCGTGATAAAGGTAATAACACGGATAATTACCGGGTTTTTCCAAAAGCTGCTGGCAAGTGGCCAGGGATTTTTCGGACAGATCCTTTAGAAAGATCGAATCGGTGTATTCGGGATTCTCCTCGATAATTTCATCGAGTTGAGAGCATAAAAAAACGGGATGAGCGGCAAAATAAATTTTAAGTATCATGTATTCACAGATTATTTATAGTTTAAGAGAGAGGTTTGTTATTTTTGAGCAATGACTGATGCCAAAATAATTGCTGAAAAACTTTTACAAGTTAAAGCCATCGCACTTAAACCTCAAGGGTTTTTCACCTGGGCCAGTGGGTGGAAAAGCCCCATCTACTGCGATAATCGAAAAGTGCTCTCTCACCCTTATGTGCGCGATTTTATCAAATCGGAGCTATGCAATGTTCTATTCGATAAGTTCGAGGATGCCCAGGGGTTGGCAGGGGTGGCCACGGCCGGTATACCTTGGGGGGCCATGGCCGCTGATCAGCTCAAACTCCCTTTCATGTATGTTCGTCCAAAGCCCAAGGAGCACGGATTGGGTAACCAGATCGAGGGGGAGTACCAGTCGGGTCAAAAGGTGGTGGTTATCGAAGACCTGGTTTCGACTGGAAAGAGCAGCCTACAAGCCGTAGATGCCCTCTTAGACAAGGGTGTCGAAGTTATTGGTATGGTTTCCATCTTTAATTATGGCTTTCCAATAGCTAAACAAGAATTTGAAAAAAAGTCCTTAATATATTATTCTTTAACTGATTATCCATCTTTATTGTCGCTGGCAATGGAAAAGGGCACGCTTACTGAAGCTGAGTTTTCTGTGCTTCAAGAGTGGCAAAAAGACCCTGCCGGGTGGAAGCAATAGCTTTGTTTTAAACCTGTTTTTTACCAAGGGAGCGGTTTTAAAACCCAGCCTTATACATTAAACCCCAGACCTTATTTTGGCTCTAAATCGGGCAACAAAGTACCTATCTAAGGCGTTATTAGACAATGGCCTTTAAAGAGGTTTTCTTACTTTCGTTAGTTCGATGAAAAACTAAACCTAATGCAATTTTCCTTGATCCGAAAATATGGGTTGACGCTGGCGTGGGTCTTTATAGATCTGGTAGCTCTTGGACAGAATGTCTCAAACAGAGGAAAAGAGTTTTGGTTTTCATACCCAGAGCATGTTAATGGTGTGCAATCTGTTATGGGTATCTATATTTCTAGTGATCGCAATACTACTGCAACTCTTAATGTAGGAGGCACCAGCTTGCCTGCCATATCGGTTCCAGCAAATGGGGTTGTTAGAAGATTTCTTGGCTCTGTTCCTACAACCAGTGATTTCACAAACACTGGAGTTCACCTAGGCAACTTAGCTGATGGCATAGCCCCCCAAAAAGGAATTAAAGTTACTTCATTGGATAGTGTTGTAGTTTTTGCTCATATAATCTATCAAGCTCGATCTGGAGCATCGCTTATTATCCCCACAAGAGCTTGGGGTAGGGAATATATTGTTCCAAGCTTTGGAAACTTTTCTGCTTCTGGAGGTGCTAATGCAGGTTTTGGACAACTAAATGTAATGGTTTCAAGGCCAGGAACTACAGTTAGAGTTACTCCTGTGCAGCCTTTCAGAAGTAGTACAAGACCCAGTTTA
>CANGTM010000065.1 GCA_947456825.1 Chitinophagaceae bacterium | reverse complement strand
GATATGTGGGGCACGCTGCTGAACGCAGACCCCAACTTTGAGGTGGTGGGATATGGATTAGATGGCGAATCAGCCTTTGAATCGATCAAAGAGACCTTGCCGCAAGTAGTTGTTATGGACATTACCCTTCCGGGTATGTCTGGGATCGAACTCACCAAACTGATCAAAGAAAAATATCCGACCACTAAAATTTTGGGCGTATCGATGCACACCAACATTTTACTGATTAAACAAATGCTCATCAATGGTGCCAGTGGATATGTATCGAAAACTTCATCGTTCGAAGAAATGAGCTCGGCCATTGTAGCCGTATTTAACGGACAACGATTTATTTGCAAAGATGTCAAGGACTATATTACTAACCAGGTCATAAGTGAGGAGGATGGCGACCCGGCCTTTAAGATCAATCAGCTGACCAAACGAGAACTCGAGATCGTCAATATGATTAAGGATGGTCTCTCCTCTAAGGAGATCGCAGAGAAATTATTCATCTCCAAGCGAACGGTTGAGGTACATCGGTATAACATCTTTCGCAAACTTGATGTCAATAACATTACATCGCTCATCAAGATCACTAACAAGAACATTTATTCGTAAGGTCGACTACGGTCGGGTAGCGGGCCAGACACCAAATAATTCCTCAACTTTCTTAAATCGGTAGTCGAAGATCTGGTGCAACTGCCGGGCCACGAACAATGTATTAGCCAGCTGCCCCAGCGGACCTAGTGGAATTTTATAATGTACGATGTCGGTCATCTCTACGCCTCCCTCGATGGGAGAAAAGTGATGTTGATGGTGCCAAAGGGAGTAAGGTCCAAAACGCTGTTCGTCGATAAAGTAACTCCCCTCCTTTACATGCGTGATCTCCGTCATCCAATAAAGAGGGATTCCGAGCAAGGGTTTGACCTTGTACTCGATGATCTGCCCGGGGTACATCCGTTCACCGTGATAGCGGGAGATGATGTTGAATTGCATGTGCGCAGGCGTTATGCGTTGCAGATTAGCGGGATTCGAGAAAAAATCCCAGGCTTTTTCTGGTGATACCGGAATTCGTTGCGTAGTCTTGAGAGAATAAGCGCCCATACTATTTGAATAAGTTAATTTCGTCTATAACCTGTCAACACCCGAAAAGTTCACCTGCATGTCGACTTCAAGAGAAAATCAAGAAAAAAAGTTTCAGGCCGAGTACAGCCGACTCAACCCAGCACAAAAAAGTGCAGTGGACGCCCTTGAGGGCCCCGTGATGGTGATCGCAGGGCCCGGCACGGGAAAAACCCAGATCCTGGCCAGTCGTATCGGCAAGATCTTACTCGACACCGATACCCAACCGGAGCAAATCCTCTGCTTAACGTACACCGATGCCGGAGTTGTAGCGATGCGAAAAAGGCTACAGCACTTTATAGGAGCGGCAGCCTACCGGGTTACGATCGGCACCTTTCACTCGTTTTGCAACGATATAATTCAAGACAACCTGGTTTATTTCGAAAAAAGCTCCCTCGATCCAATATCGGACCTGGAACGTATTCAATTACTAAAAGAGCTGGTGGATGGCTTTCCAAAAAAGCATCCTTTAAAACGATACAGGGGCGATGTGTACTTTGAGATCAAGGGCCTGCAAGAGCTCTTCGGCATCATGAAACGAGAGAATTGGACCCCTGCCTATCTCTTCGAAAAGATCGATTCGTATGTAGACTCACTTCCAGAACGCGAAGAGTTCATTGCCAAAAAGAGTGGCAAATACCATAAGAAAGGCGAGCTACTGACCGAAAAACTCGAACTCGAAAAAGAGAGAATGGCTCGCTTACGCGCCGCTGTCGGCGAATTTGAACCCTTTCAGCAGATGATGCAAAAAAAGAGCCGGTACGACTTTGATGATATGATCAATTGGGTGCTTTCTGCCTTTGCGTCTCATCCGACGTTGCTCTCGTCGTACCAAGAGAGATACACCTATGTGCTGGTCGATGAATATCAAGACAGCAGTGGATCGCAGAACAAACTGGTCGAAATGTTGGCCGATTACTGGGAAGAGCCCAACTTGTTCGTGGTCGGCGACGATGACCAAAGCATCTACCGCTTTCAGGGGGCTAACATCGATAATATGACCGGTCTGGCCGATCGCTATCGCGAATCGTTACGTACCGTGCTACTGACAGATAACTACCGATCTAACCAACCGATACTACAAACTGCCGGTGCACTTATTGAGCGAAACAAAGAGCGACTGGTCAATCAACTACCGGGCCTGAGCAAAACACTGTCGGCCGCTCTACCAGCACGCCAGCTGCAGACGCATCTCCCGATTTGCCGCGAGTATGAAAACCCTCGTGAGGAGATGATCGGAATCGTTGAAGAAATAGAGCGGTGCATAGCAGGCGGAACGCCGGCCGCTAAGATAGCCGTTCTGTACAAAGAGCATAAGTACGGAGAAGAGTTGACCCGTTATTTGCAGCTACGCGAAATACCGGTCTACAGTAAAAAAAGCCTAGACTTACTTCAACTACCGTTAGTAAAAAAAATCACGCTGCTACTCGACTACCTGGCCAGCGAACATGATGTACCCACTAGTGGCGATGAGATGCTTTTCGAGTTATTGCATTACGACTGGTTCGGGATTGCACCCATTGAGATCACGAAATTGTCTCTGGCCGTTGCTTCTCGCCGATCTAACGACCTGCTGGCCTCTTTGCGCGTGGCCTTACAAGAAAAGGTAAATGCCTCGCCCGTCGATCTATTCTCAGAGATGGAACAGTCCCCACTAGAAAAAGCAGGAAGGATCCTTGAAAAATTGATCGGATCGGTTCCCAATCTGACGCTGCAACAATTGATACAGTCGCTCATTCAAGAGACCGGACTATTATCTCATTGCATGCGAAGCGCTCATAAACACGAGGACTTGAAAGTACTAACGGCCTTCTTCGACTTTGTAAAAGAAGAAACCCACCGCAAACCGGACCTTACCCTGGAGGGACTGGTTACCCTGATCGCTCTGATGAGAAAAGAAAATATTACGTTACCCTTTGTTCAGGTGAGTGGTGGGGAGAAAGGAGTCAATTTGCTGACCGCACACGGATCGAAGGGGTTAGAGTTTACGTACGTATTTATAGCCGGTTGCCAGGCTAGCACCTGGGAGAAAAAAAGAAAGCCCTCCAGTGGCTATAGTTTTCCGGATAACCTAACGGGACAAACGACTGGATCTTCCTCGATCGAGGAATTACGTCGGCTTTTCTATGTGGCATTGACGCGCGCGGAGGAATTTCTCTTTATCAGCTATAGTCGATCTTCACTGACTGGAAAACCACTGGAGCCTTCTCAATTTGTGGTTGAGATGTGCGAACAGCATCCACTGCCGATCGAGAAGATAACGATCACTAAAGAGACCCTCGAAACCTTCGAAACACTGGGGCTTACATCATCTACCATTCCCGTCATTGCCCAACTTGAAGAGGATATTACCGGACCGCTGATCGAAAAGTTCGTAATGAATGTAACGGCCCTAAACAATTATCTTTCGTGTCCGCTCGAATTTTATTACCGTACCCTTATAAAAATTCCCTCTCCAAAGAACGAGGCTACCGAATTTGGATCGGCCGTACACCATGCGCTGGAAAAATTGTTTCGTAAGATGCAAGAGAGCGAACAAGATCGCTTTCCGGACAAAGCATTCTTTTTGCAAGAGTTCGATAGGTACATGCATCGTCATCGGGAGAGTTTTACCCGCGAACAATTTGCCCGACGCATGGAATACGGACATCAAATACTAGAAGCCTATTACGACAGACGCGTCAGCACCTTTACGACCATCGTGGCCGTTGAACGCAATATTCGTAACATCGTATACAGAGGTGTTCCGCTAAAGGGAAAGCTCGACAAACTGGAATTCGATGGTAAATCGGTGAATGTGGTCGATTATAAGACCGGTGATCCAGACAAAGCTCTTGCCAAACTCAAAGGCCCGGACGCCAAACAACCCCTGGGAGGCGATTACTGGCGACAGGCTGTTTTCTATAAAATACTGGTCGATCAGTTCGAAGGAAGGGGCTGGACGGCCGTTAGTACCGAATTTGATTTTGTAGAGCCCGACAAAAAGAAACAATACCGGCAAGAGAAGATAGTTATTACGCCCGACGATCTGCAACAGGTAGGAGACCAGATCAACATGGTATGGGAGAAGATTCAATCCCGAGAGTTTTATACCGGCTGCGGTAAGGCAGATTGCCATTGGTGCAACTTTGTAAAAACGAACCAGCTAGCCGTTTCACTGCTCAACCCCGAAGACGACGAAGACACTGGCGAATTATGAGGGACTTAACGCCGGATTCTTGGTAAACCCTGTAAGTTTGCACCACATGCGAACCGCCTCCTCATCACTTTGGTTTCTTTTGATGTCGTGCTGTATTTGGATCAGCCAGCTTGGTACCGGATGTGCCAACATTGTACCCCCGCAGGGAGGTCCACGCGATACCATCCCTCCGCAACTTATCAAAGCCGTTCCCGCCGACTCCAGCATCCGTGTAACCTCCCGGACCCTACAGCTTTACTTCGACGAGTACATCGAGGTGCAGCAAGGCCAAGATAACTTGGTTATCTCTCCGCTGCCGACGACGACGCCTTCGATCGAATCTAAACTGCGCGACCTGACCATTAAGCTCAAAGATTCCTTGCTGCCCAATACCACATATAGCATAGACTTTGGCAGCACCGTAAAGGATTTTACCGAGGGAAATATCGCCAAAGGACTGCGCTATGTTTTCTCTACGGGCACTTACCTGGACTCTTTGGAACTATATGGCACCGTGCAGCTCGCAGAGACCGGAAGAATCGACAGCACGCTAATTGTGATCTTGCATAAGGACTCCACCGACTCGGCCCTCATCAAATCGAAGCCTTTTTATTTGAGTAAACTAGATAAGAATGGCCGTTTTCGCTTTCGTAATCTGCCCCCTGATCGCTTTTTTATCTATGCGCTCAAAGACGAAGGTGGCAGCCGCCGATTATCCAAGAATACACAGCTGATGGCCTTTGCGGACCAACCTGTTTATCCGCAACTTCAAAAAGACAGCTTAGCGTTGTTGGCCTTTGCCGCCGAAAAAGAGACAGTGCCCGTGCCCGAACCTGCTGTCAATAGATCGACATCCAAGCCCGACACGGATAAACGCATTCGCTTTCAAAGCACACTCAGCAATAATCAACAAGATATACTGCAGCCCCTGCAACTGCTTTTTGAAAACCCATTGCGCTCCTGGAGCGATAGCTCCATCAGACTCTTCTCAGATTCGACCTATACTCCTGTCGACAGTGTTAGAATAACTGCAGACAGCGCCCTACGAACGATACGGATTCAACCCACCTGGCTAGAGGGAAATCGCTATCACCTTATTATTGCCAAAGGGGCCTTTAGCGACTCTAGTGGAAAAACCTTGCTCAAGACCGATACGCTTGACTTTACGACCAAACGAAAGACCGACTACGGAAAGGTAAAGCTTCGATTACGAGGACTGGACCTGCAGCGCAAACCAGTACTACAATGGACGCAGAACGAAAAACTGATCCGGCAGACAGCATTGAACAAGGCCGAGTTCAGCGATGATCTTTTTATGCCGGGCGACTATCAACTTAGGATCTTGTACGACACGAATGGAAATGGTCGTTGGGACACAGGACAATTCTTCGGCGCCCGTCGTCAGCCCGAGCGGGTAACGGCCATCGATAAAAAGATCAGTATAAAGCCAGGCTGGACCAACGAATACGAGATTGATGTAACTGACCGTTGAGTCAAGCCCTATCTTTGTTTTATGCAGTTGCCCTCTGTGTTACTCGACAATGCCGTCAACGCCTTCGCTGCCCTGCCAGGCATTGGCAAAAAGACCGCCCTTCGGTTGGTATTGCATCTACTTAAACAACCGACCGAGGAGGTCTATCAATTCAGCGAGGTGATCGCGACCCTGCGCCGCGAGATCAAAACATGCAAACGGTGTGGCAATATTGCCGATGCGGACCACTGCACCATCTGCACGAATCCTTCCAGAAAAAAAGGTATGCTTTGTGTGGTCGAGAGCATTCGTGAGCTGATCGCGTTCGAAAATACCCAACAATACAACGGACTTTATCATGTGCTGGGGGGTATCATCTCACCCCTGGATGGCATTGGACCGGACCAGCTCAACATTCACTCCCTCATCGACAGAGTTCGGCAAGAGAGCATAGAAGAGCTCATATTTGCGCTCAACCCCACCATACAAGGAGATACCACGGTCTATTACATT
This sequence comes from Chitinophagaceae bacterium, assembly GCA_947456825.1. Lineage (GTDB taxonomy): Bacteria > Bacteroidota > Bacteroidia > Chitinophagales > Chitinophagaceae > JJ008. Next base: position 2,073 of record CANGTM010000065.1, on the reverse strand, counting down.
CAAAAAAAATTAAAGGATACGCCCGTTAAGATCAGTACCATAGCAAGGGGCGTAGCTTTTGGCGGCGAATTGGAATACACCGACGAGATGACATTGGCCCGCAGCTTGCAAAATCGGTTACCCCTCGATAGATACATCAGTGGCTTATAAGCCGATACCCCATACTTGGTGAGTTGTACGATCTATTGTAACTTTGTAATTCTTACGGGCGGATTTGTTTATTGTTCGGCTCCTTCAAAACAGAACTAATAAACGGCAAGGAACACCTACGGTTTCCTCTCGTTTAGTAGATTTTACTCCCGAACAAATGCAGACCGGTCGTAGCACACGTTTAAATGCTATACGACATGAAGTCAATTGAAGAAAGCCTGCAACAACGCATATTGGTGATCGATGGAGCCATGGGCACCATGATACAACGACACAAGCTTACCGAGGAAGACTACCGGGGAGAACGATTTAAGGATTGGCCCTGCGACGTAAAAGGCAATAATGACCTGCTCAACCTTACTCGACCCGACATCATAAGTGGTATACACCAGCAATATTTAGAGGCAGGGGCCGATATTATCGAAACCAACACATTTAGTAGCACTACTATTGCGATGGCCGATTACGAAATGCAATCGCTGGCCAAAGAACTGAATATCGCCGCAGCCCGCTGCGCGCGCGAAGCGATCAAAAGATCGGGTAAGACCGCATGGGTAGCCGGTGCCATTGGTCCGCTCAACAAGACACTTTCTTTATCGCCCGACGTCAATAACCCGGGCTACAGAGCCGTTACCTTCGATGAGGTCGTGGCCGCTTACTATGAGCAAGTGGCCGGATTGGTAGAGGGCGGTGTAGATATCTTGCTGATCGAAACCATCTTTGATACGCTCAATGCCAAAGGAGCTATCTACGCCATTAAAAAATATTTTCATGAACAGCAGCGTGAGCCGCTGCCCATCATGATCAGCGGTACCATTACCGACGCATCAGGACGTACCCTGAGCGGACAGACCCTTGAGGCTTTTTATACTTCGGTCATGCATGCCCGGCCACTGAGCATTGGTCTTAATTGCGCACTAGGTGCCAAAGAAATGCGCCCGCACATAGAAGAGCTCTCGCAGTTGGCCAACTGTTTTGTCTCTGCCTACCCTAATGCCGGACTCCCTAACGCCATGGGTGAATACGACGAGCGACCCGAAGACACGGGACATTACCTAGAAGAGTGGGCTCGCGAGGGCTTTGTAAACATTGTCGGAGGTTGCTGTGGAACCACCCCTGACCATATCCGGCATATTGCCGAGCACGTTAAAGGGCTCGCACCTCGACCTTTGCCCCGCCTCGAAAAAAGTATTCCTGCCACGGCATAATTCAACACCGCATTATTCAACACTGCATTATGCAAGAACCTGTATCGATTTTTCCTTTTCTACGACTCTCCGGACTAGAGCCGCTCGTCGTTCGTCCCGAGACGAATTTTGTGAATGTCGGAGAGCGCACCAACGTAACCGGCTCGAAAAAATTTGCCCGCCTGATAAGGGAAAATAAGTATGAGGAGGCCCTCAGTGTAGCCCGCCAACAAGTAGAGAGCGGCGCACAGATCCTCGACGTAAATATGGACGATGCCCTATTGGATGGTATAACGGCCATGACCACTTTTTTGAATTTACTCCAGAGTGAACCCGATATTGCCCGTATTCCACTGATGATCGACAGCTCTAAGTTCGAGATCATAGAGGCCGGACTAAAATGCGTACAAGGAAAATGCATCGTTAATTCTATATCCCTCAAAGAGGGTGAGGAAAGATTCTTACAACAAGCCGAGATCTGTCAACGATTTGGTGCCGCCGTTATCGTAATGGCCTTTGATGAGAGAGGACAGGCCGATACCATGCAACGCAAGGTAGAGATCTCGGAGCGGGCCTATACCTTACTGACCACTCGATTAAACTACGACCCACAAGATATCATCTTTGACCCGAACATCTTTGCGGTCGCCACAGGGCTCGAGGAGCATAACAATTATGGCGTTGATTTCATTGAGGCCACAAGGCTTATCAAAAAAAAGATGCCGCTCACCAAAGT
>CANGTM010000064.1 GCA_947456825.1 Chitinophagaceae bacterium | reverse complement strand
GAGAATATCGATGTGATCAACTACACGGCCAATATTCAACTGTTGATCCAGCGTTCATTAACGCCGGCTCGTATTACGAGCATGGAATTGGATAACGAAAGCAAGCATGCCAATGTCTATCTGGCGCCCGATCAGGTGTCGTTGGCGATTGGTCGTCGCGGGGTCAACATTAAGCTGGCCTCCGAGCTTACCGGTTACGAACTCGACGTGTATCGCGATAACGAAGGAGACGAAGAGGAATTCGATATCGATCTCGAGGAATTCAGTGACGAGATAGATGGCTGGGTAATTGATGAGCTCAAGCGCGTGGGTTGTGATACGGCTCGCAGTGTATTGAATCTTACCGCTGATGAGTTGGAGCGTCGTACCGATCTCGAAAAAGAGACCATCAACGAACTCCGGAAAGTGTTGAAGACAGAATTTGAAAAGGAATAACGATCTCTAAAAGGGGTCACACAAACGAAACAATCGATCAGAATGGCAGAATTAAAACTTCCTCGGTTACTTGGAGCAAGTAAGGAATTCAACATCGGACAGGAAACGTTGATCGCTTTCCTGGTCGCAAAAGGTTTTCCTAAGGATGATTTAAAGCCTACATCTAAGCTGACAGAGGAGATGTACCGTGCGCTCCAGCAGGAGTTTCAAAGCGATAAGGTCGCCAAGATGAAGAGCGACCAGCTCGAACTCCCCAAGGCTGCACAAGGTGAGGCGCGTAAAAAGAAAGAAGACGAGGAGATAACCTTTAAGGCAGCCGATAAACCTTCTTCTGCCAAGGCTACTAAGAAAAAAGATGAACCTGCAGAAGCTCCGGCGCAGGTAGCGCCCGTTGCTCCCGAAGCCGTGGTAAAAGCCGAGGCGCCCGAACTCGAAGGGCCCAAGGTGGTAACAAAGATCGATTTGGATGCCATCGATTCATCAACCCGTCCAAAGAGAGGTGCAAAGGCTAAAAAAGAGGATACTACCGAAGAAGTAAAGCCTGCTAAATCCAAAAAAGAAAAAGCAACCACACAAGAAGCCCCGGCTCCTGTAGTCGAGGCAGCGCCTGCGGAAGAAGCGCCTCCTGTTATCGAAAATATCGAGGTCGAAAAATTATCCGGTCCTAAGATCTTGGGTAAGATCGATCTGCCTACCGACAGCGAAACCCGTCCGGTGCGCGACGACAAAAAACCTCGTAAGCGAATACCGATCGCCAAAAAAGATACCACGCATCGCGAGATCTTCATCAATAAAGATCAAGATGGAAGAACCGGTGGTGGGTTCAATCGCGGAAGAGGAGGTGCCAGACCGCAGCCTCGTGGGGCCAAGCGCGAAGACAAGCTGATCGATGAAAAAGAAATTCAACGCAAGATCCAAGAAACGCAAGCCAAGTTAAGTGGCGGTGGAACCGGAAAAGGAAAAGGCGTTAAGGCTAAACTGCGTCGCGAGAAGCGTCAAGAAATGGCCGACGCCATGGGCGAATCGGTCGATGACAACAAGTTGCAGTTAACTGAGTTTATCAGCGTAAGCGAATTGGCCAGTCTGATGGATGTGAGCTTTGCCGACGTGATCAGCAAGTGTATGAGCTTGGGTATAATGGTGTCGATCAATCAGCGATTGGATGCCGAGGTGATAGAGCTGGTGGCCAATGAATTTGGATTTATTGTCGAGTTCATCGACATGGAAAAGCAAATGGAGATGGAATCGGATGGCGATGACGAAGATGATGAAGAAGATCTGCAACCACGCTCCCCGATCGTTACGATCATGGGTCACGTTGACCATGGTAAGACCTCGTTACTCGACCATATTCGCAGTGCCAATGTGGTAGCGGGTGAGGCCGGCGGTATTACCCAGCACATTGGTGCGTACCGGGTAGCGATTCCCAATGGAAGGGAGATCACTTTCTTGGATACGCCCGGTCACGAGGCCTTTACGGCCATGCGTGCTCGTGGAGCCAAGGTAACCGACATTGCTGTGATCGTAATTGCAGCGGACGATGCGGTGATGCCGCAAACGCGTGAGGCGATCAGCCACGCACAGGCGGCGGGTGTTCCTATGATATTTGCCATCAATAAGATTGATAAAGACGGTGCCAATAGCCAGAAGATCTACGAGCAGCTCTCGCAGATGAATCTGCTGGTCGAAGAATGGGGTGGTAAATTTCAAAGCCAGGAATTATCGGCCAAAAAAGGATTGAATGTCGATAAGCTGTTAGAGAAAATATTGCTCGAAGCCGAGATGCTGAATCTCAAGGCCAATCCCGATCGCGAAGCATCAGGTACCATCATTGAGGCTTCACTCGATAAGGGTCGTGGCTTCGTGGCCACCTTACTGGTAGAGAACGGCACGCTCGAGCCCGGCGATCTGGTGGTGAGTGGTCAGTTCTACGGCCGTGTAAAGGCCATGTTCAATGAGCGCAATAAAAAAGAGACCAAGGCGGGTCCTTCTGCACCGGCTGTTATTTTAGGATTGAACGGTGCTCCACAGGCCGGAGAAAAATTCAAGGTATACCAAGACGAATCAGAGGCCAAGGAGATCGCTAACCGTCGTGCCCAGATCTTGCGTGAGCAGGGTATTCGTACCAAAAAACATATTACCCTCGATGAGATCGGTCGTCGTCTCGCACTGGGTAGCTTTAAGGAACTCAACGTTATCATCAAAGGTGACGTGGATGGATCGGTCGAGGCCTTGAGCGACTCATTGCAGAAGCTTTCTACCGAAGAGATCTTGGTCAATGTAATTCATAAAGGAGTAGGACAGATCAACGAAAGTGATATTGTGCTGGCAGAGGCCTCCGATGCCATCGTAATTGCCTTTAACGTTCGTCCTTCGCTGCAGGCATCGAGGCTGGCCGAGAATGCCGGTATCGAGATCAAGATGTATTCCATCATTTACAATGCTATCGAAGAGGTCAAGAATGCGATGGAGGGAATGCTCGAACCGAAGACGCAAGAGAAGATCGTGGCCAATGTGGAGATCAGGGAGGTATTCAAGTTCGACAAGGCCACGGTGGCCGGTTGCTTCGTACGCGACGGAAAGGTCAAGCGCGATTCAAAGATCCGCCTGATCCGAGATGGTATCGTCGTTTACCCGACAGCCGAAGGAGTGGTCGCAGAACTAGGATCGCTGAAACGCTTTAAGGATGATGCCAAAGAGGTACTCAACGGTATGGAGTGCGGTCTCACCATCAAGAACTTTAGCGACATTAAGGTGGGCGATGTGGTAGAGGCCTACGAAATAGAAGAAGTAAAACGAACGCTCTAAGCTTTTGTTAAACCCCGGCGGCCTTCTGCAAGAAAGAAGGAGGTCGCTTACATTTGAGATTATGTATAGGTGTCAAATCGCAATTAGTTTTTTGTGCAGTGTGCTTCTTTCGTTAACCGCGCAGGCACAACCTAAAAAAGTAGTGGCCGATAAGATCGCAGGCGTCGTGGGAGACCGCATTATCCTTCTCTCCGATATCAAGAACTCGGTGGCCGATATTGCCCGCAGAGGCGAAACGGTTCCGGACAATGCCGAGTGTCTGATCATGGAGCAGGCCGTGGTCTCTAAGATGATGATGCTGCAGGCGCAAAAGGATTCCTTGCCTGTTACCGAGGATGAGGTCGAAGCCGATCTCGATAATCGCATTCGTACCTACATCAACCAATTCGGTAGCCAAGAGGCGGTCGAAGAAATTGCCGGTAAGACCATCTACCAGATCAAAGATGATGCCCGTGAGTCGGTGCGCGAACAAAAGCTGGCTAGTGCCATGCAGCGTAAGATCGTGGAGAATGTGCGCATTACCCCTGTAGAGGTAAAGGCTTGGTATGATAAGATCCCCAAGGATAGTCTGCCCTTTTACGAATCGGAATTGGAGATCGGACAGATCATCCTTTATCCAAAGGCTTCACGCGACCTCGAGCAATACATCGTTGGAGAAATGAACAATTACCGTCGTCAGATCGATCTTAAGTTGACATCCTTCGAGCAACTGGCCAAGCGTTATTCTGAAGATCCGGGTAGCAAGGATCGCGGAGGGCAGTACCAGTTAAATCGCGCTGAGAAATCGTGGGACCCTGTCTTTTTATCTACGGCATTCCGTTTAAAAGAAGGCGAGATATCACCTCCTGTTAAATCAAAGTTCGGATTTCATATTATTCAGATGGTGCAGCGAAACGGAGACGATGCCGTGGTGCGTCACATCTTGCGTATTCCACCGGTAACACAAGAGGAGATCGACCAGGCTAAGCGTAAACTCGATTCGGTCCGTTCTAAAGTAATGGCAGCAACGCTTACATTCAACGAGGCTGCCACTAAATATAGCGACGATGAAAATGCCAAATACACCGGCCCTTACATTACCGGTCGCGATGGGTCTACGTTCGTGACCATCGATCAGCTAGATCGTGATATGGTCAATATGCTCGCCAAAATGCAGCCCGGCGATTATTCGATGCCTACTGCTTTTGAGAATGAGCAGGGTAAGAAAGGCGTTAGGATAGTACATCTAAAATCAAGATCTACGCCCCATCGAATGAATCTAAAGGATGATTATAGCAAGATCGCCCAGTACGCATTAGAGGAGAAAAAAGCCAAGGTAATGGAGAAGTGGATCCAGACTCGACTGTCCACCTATTATGTGATGATCGATCCGGCTACGGGTGAGGAGTGCCCCCAGCTTAAAAAGTATACGTCGGTCAACTGATAGCTTATGAGCGACCCTATCAAACACGAATGCGGATTGGCTTTTATCCGCTTGCGCAAGCCATTTTCTTATTATCAGCAACAGTATGGCACCGTGCTGTGGGGGCTCAATAAACTATATCTTTTGATGGAGAAGCAGCATAACCGCGGCCAGGATGGCGCGGGAGTGGTTGCTGTTAAGCTACATACGGAGCCGGGCTATCCGTTCATGAACCGGATGCGCAGTAACGCGCAACAGGCGATCGCTGATATTTTTCAACGTATTGGTCAGGAGATAAAGGAGTTCGAAAAGTATAACCCCGATGTGCGAAAACATCCGGGTCTCATGAAGGGCAACCTTGATTTTGTAGGCGAGCTATTGCTGGGACATCTTCGTTATGGCACGCAGGGTAAGAATAAAGTGGAATATTGTCATCCTTTTATAAACAGAGATGTGATCCCGGCCCGTAACATAGCGTTAGCCGGTAATTTCAATATTGTGAATGCCGATGATCTCTATGCGCACATTGGCAAAAATCCCGACGAAGAGGTTCGCTTCAGTGATCTGGCAGCCCTTATTGAACTCATGTCTTCGCTGCTGCGAAAAGAAGATGAGAACAGTCCGGAGAAATTGAACATTGTCAATGTGCTTCGTAAGACCATTCCGCTTCTCGACGGGGGTTTTCATGTTGGTGGTATTACGGGCAACGGAATAGGATTTGTCTTCAGAGACCCACATGGTATTCGTCCGGCCTACTATTATGTCAACGACGAGGTGGTAGTCGCCGCTTCGGAGCGAGCAGCCATTCGCACTGCTTTTAATGTTCCCGAAAACGAGGTGCAGGAATTAATGCCCGGACAAGGACTCATCGTAAACGAGGATGGCACCATAGAACTGGAGCAACTGGTACCTGCCAAGGAGCGTAAGGCTTGCAGTTTTGAACGAATTTATTTTTCGCGTGGCAGTGATGAAAAGATCTACCGCGAACGCAATAAGTTGGGTTATCAGCTAAGTGAGCCGGTGCTCAAAGCCATTGACCATGATCTGAGAAATACGATCTTCTCCTTTATTCCCAATACGGCCGAAACCGCTTTTTATGGCATGCTCAAAGGCATGGAAGATTATTTGAATCGTATTAAGGTAGAGCGGATCCTTAGCTGGAACAAGGATTTTGACGAGGCGAAGCTAAGTGAGATGATCAATCGTCGCATTCGGATCGAAAAGATCGCTATTAAGGATGTAAAGATGCGCACCTTTATAACCGAAGACGTAAGTCGCAATGAAATGGTGCAGCATGTTTACGACATTACCTACGGTACGGTTAGGGCTAACGAAGATACCCTGGTCGTGATCGATGATTCTATTGTGCGGGGTACCACCTTAAAGGAGAGCATTATTACAATGCTTGGTCGTTTATCTCCTAAAAAGATCATTGTTGTTTCTTCTTCGCCTCAGATACGCTATCCCGATTGCTATGGAATCGACATGAGCAAGATGGGCGACTTTATTGCTTTTAATGCTGCGGTGGCCCTGTTGAAAGAAAGAAAAAAGGAATCATTTTTAGGTCAAATGCTCGAGCGTTGCCGGTCGCTGGAGGCTGCAGGTCAGCTACAGCAAGAAAATGTGGTCAAAAGTTTATACCAGCAGTTTACAGCGCTCGAAATCGCCGATAAGATCGCACAACTTATTACGCCTCCTTCTTTTCAAATACCGGTACAGGTGATCTTTCAGACCATCGAAGATCTGCATCTTTCGTGCCCCTCTAATTTGGGCGACTGGTATTTTACTGGTGATTACCCGACCCCGGGGGGCAATAAGGTAGTCAATAAGGCCTTTATGAATTACATGGAAGGCAAAAATGTGCGGGGCTATTAATACGGCACCAGTACTGCTTTTACCGAGCCCGGCTTCCCAAGTAGACTCCTCCAAAGATGAGGGCCCCGGCTAGCGCTTTTTCGAGACTGAATCCTTCTTGTAAGAATAGAGCCGCAATAATGGCGGCAAAGATGGGTTGCGTATAAATATAACTGCCGGTAGTGGCGGCGCCCAGGTGTTTTAACGAGTAGCTATTGAATGAGTAGGTCAAAAAAGTACCACAAATAACTACTGAGGCCAGCGCACCCCATTGTGATAAGGTGGCGCTTTGCCATGCCGCTTGTTGCGCATCTTGCCAACTAAATGGAACGATCAGCACAAATCCAAATGTAAAGACCCATCTTATTACATGCAGCGGTGTGTAACGACCGGTAAGCGGTTTTACCAGTATGAAATAAATGGCATACGAAATGGCGTTGACCAAAATAAGCAGGTCGCCTCGTACACTAGCAACCCCGCTGGCATCTCTCGATAAGATCAGCAGCAGGGCTCCGCCGATACCTAAAAAAAGTCCCAGCAGTTTTGTGTAGGAGAATTTTTCGCGAAGCCACCATAATGCCAGTACGCTAATGAGTAGCGGGGTGGTCAACATAAGCAAGGCGGCATGTATGGTAGAGGTAAGGGTCAGTCCTTTGATAAAAAGCATTTGGTTAATGACCACACCGGTAAGTGCGCATCCTACAAAGCGAGGGATGTCTTTTTTATCGATGCCAGCGTCTTGTTTCGAAAAAGCCCACAATAGCCAAAATAAAACAAGTGTAATGCCTACTCGCAGCAGATTGACCCCGTACGGTCCGATCATAGCGGGTGATATATGCTTTACCAAACTTAGATTGGTGGCAAAGAAAAAATTAGTGAGCAAAACGGCAATATGAGCTTTGGTAGTGGCGCGCAAAGTAAAAGGTTGCGTTACAAAGAACGCAAATCTTAGTCAGAATTGTGGTGGCTGCTTTTGAGCGCTTCGATCCACTGGGTAACCGTATCCCGATGAGATTTTTCGCTTAAATGTGTAGGAAGCCGGTAGCAATAGCGACGGGCCACTTGCATTGCCTCAACGATCGAGAATCCGCGTTGCGAAAATTGCGGCGCATACTGCAGGCGATCGGCATGGGCCGCCAGATACGTCTGTTCGGGTTGGCCGGGCGTTGGAATAAGCAATAGTTTTTTTTGAAGGGGGATCATTTCCATAAGCGTGGTATAACCGCTTCGGCAAATAATATAGCTTACGGTAGGCAGCAATGTTTGTAGGTCGGGCGCACTCAAGTGATCGAAAAGCTTGACCCGCGACACGCCATATAAAAGAGCCAATGAATCAGAGGCAATGTGTTGCGGAGTTTCAACAGCGTCTTTATTCTTGGCAGCAGTCGGCAATCCTCTGACCACTATTAGTTGTTCGCTAAACGTGGCCGCTTGTTCAAGGATGATCTTTTCTAGTATCGTTCGCTGGGGTTCAGGTCCCGAGAGCAGCACTAGTACAGGGCCATCGCCAGGCGCAGGTGAGGGCTCGGCAGTGGCTAACCTGTTCAACATTCCAATATAGTGCAGTGGAATACCAGGGGCTTTTATTGGGTGAGAAAGGGCTCCGGCCAGTGAGGGTTCTTCGGCTACATCGGGCACCCACACCTCCTGAAATCTATCAATGTAGCGATACAATATATGCCGTGCTAACTTGTCTGCCATCCGGACATATCCGCTACGAATGTCCAATTGGTGCGTGATGATGACCCCCGGTACCTTGGGGTGAGCCAGTCCATAACGATTGTCAGAAACAATGGCATCGATACGATACTTGCGTACTATTTTCTTGATCCAGCGTTGCTCTCTTTTTAGCTGTATCCAAAAACGGGGCAACAGTTGAAGCATGGCCCATCCAAAAAGCCATTTAAAGCGGCTGTAGCGTATGGTTG
>CANGTM010000063.1 GCA_947456825.1 Chitinophagaceae bacterium | reverse complement strand
CAGCGGGTTTGCACTAAGCCCGCTTCATCATGCGTCTCGATCTTCGATAACCCCGCTAAAAAGCAACTTTCCTCAATAAGCTTAGCGGCTCTTCCGTGATCGGGATGACGGTCCTGGGGCGCATTGGCGAGCACAATCGCAGGCCTGTATTTGCGGATGGCCGTAATGACCCTTCGTTGGTGCGTCTCATTATTTTCAAAAAAGCCGTCCTTGAAACATAAGTTCTCTCGGGCGCTTACACCCATGAGCATGGCAGCGGCTGCGGCCTCCTCGTAGCGACTGGCTACGGTTCCTCGTGTGCCAAGCTCTCCTTCGGTAAGATCGACGATAGCTACTTTTTTCCCTTTTTTGATCTCGCTGATCAATGTGCCGGAACAACTTAGTTCCACATCATCGGGATGGGCTCCAAAGGCCAGAATGTCTACTTGCATAAGTCGGATTTTAGCGACGGTAGGGATTATAGTACCAGGCTCCGTCAATTTCGCGAACAATATTCTCTATGTCTCGGTCCGTTCTGTTTTGGGCCAAATCCCAATCTTGTTTGAGATTACCCCCAAAGAAAAAGGCGATGGTCTGATAAAGTCTCGCATTGATGTTGCCCTTGAATTCCTTGAGGATCTCGTAACAATTATTTCCGGTTTGTCGATTGATGAGTTTCATCAGGATCTTACCTTGATAAACGGATAGATTGGTCAACGGCTCGGTAAACTGGTCGCGCAATTCTTTTTCGCGGGCCTTAATTATACTGCGACGATCTTTTTTAGACCGCACATTCTCTAGTTCCACATTGATCTGGTTGATCGTGGAGCCGGCCACGCGTGCGTAGGGGTACGTAACATAAACGGCATTACGTAAGCGGTTCCAGGCTTCGATATGTTTTTTTAACTGTTCAGGACTCAGATTTGATACCCAGGCCATTTCTTCTTCTCGGTAGCTAACCACTTCATTCTTGTACCAAATGGCCGGTACTATAATGGTGTCATGGGGACCCCACCGTTTCATGCGCTCAGCAAGTGGGGGAATGGGTAATATACTGTCGGCGGCTACCACGGGAGTGGTAGGGTGTTGGGCTTGTGCCGTAAAGCAGGTGCCCAGCAGGCAGAGGAGCAGCCATCCCCAACAAAAATATGTAAGGCGGCCCTGTTTCATATTACGAAGAGAGATGACCTGGACGGGCCAAGCGAATTCTGCGCGCCATGCTAATAAGCAAGCCAATGGCAGTGATCCACACGCCGTACCAGAGCAGTTTGATGAAGGGGTATTTGTAGGCCTTTAGTGTAACATATTGCAAAAGGGCATCACTTTCTTTTATGCCCAGCTCTATGGTACCATCCTCGAGCAAAACACGCTGCAATTGAACGATCATTCCCTCCGAAGTGATGGTATCGGGTATGGCGATCCACTGTCCTTTTGCAAAAGCCCCTCTGAGTGTTAGCTGATAGGAGCTCCCCGTGGCAGATCGAATGGTGAGGGGCAATTCATAGAGGCGACCATCCTTTCCAAAAAGTTCGTCGGGTACATTTTTACTCTCCTTGGGTAATCCGAGTACCATAACGCCCTTGGAGTAGAAGAGGGAGTCTCCACTCATTCGGGCATAGGTCACAAAGCGACTGGTATCAGCCGCATTCTCGGGATTAGGGATCGATGTGATATAAGTGAAAATGTCATGGCTCCAGTAATGACGCGCATCGGGGTTGGCCATCAGCCCTTCGTTGCCTTTGTAGTTTACGAAGGCATTAGGCATCAGTAAAAATGAATCCGACCCATTCTTGCTGGCAAATTGAATCTTATAATACCAAAGTTGTTTTTTGGGGTGTGCCGAATCGCCGATATAGGTGAGCGTATAGTTCGCCATACTGACCGGCATGTCTTTGATCAGCGTTAAATTCTCGCGGGGGTTCTCTCCCTCTGCCAGTGGAGCGGGAATACCATCGATATTGTTCGAGATAATCTCTTTGTTAGAAGAGGAGATAAAAATGCCCAGCAGCACCATGGCAAATCCTACGTGTGCAATGGAACCACCCGCATTCCTCAATTGGCCGTTGGCGCCGATCCATATGTACGACAAGTTAGCTACCAGAGCGTAGAGGCTCAACAGTACGGCCAGCCAAATTGATCCTTCGAATACGGGCCCTTTGCGCGTATAATCAACCCCGACCAGCCAGGCGAACAACCCGAAAAGCACCAAGGTGATCAACAATGGAAGCAACATTTTTTTCCAGAAAAAAGAAGATTCCGTGCGGCGATATTTAAAGTATTGCGTAAAGGCCGTAAGCAGTGCAATGATAATAGCTACATAGATCTGAACGCTATTGTAGGAGAACTCCACGTCTTCGGGCGGGGCCAGGTTGGTGCCAAATAGTTTATTGAATACAGGGAGAGAGGTCTGTCCGATAATGACAAGCGCAGATAAAAAGAAAAGCAGCGACCCGATGAACATCCAGAATTCTCGGCTACTGATCTCTTCTTCTTTTTGCGGGCTGGGGATCTGCTTATATCGAATCGCAAGCCAGCCGAGAGAGGGAAGGGCGAATAAACTCACAAAGGCCAGTAATTGCCAGTTCATACCCAGGTCGGTGAAGGCGTGTACGGAGGTTTCTCCCAGTATACCGCTACGGGTCAAAAAAGTGGAGTAAAGAATAAAGAGAAATCCCAGAATAAAAAACAGATAAGTAGCCCTGAGTGAGTGCTGTGTAGATTTATAAATGAGTAAGGTATGCAAACCGGCTACTCCTATCATCCAGGGAACCAACGAGGCATTCTCTACCGGGTCCCAGGCCCAATACCCCCCAAAGCTGAGCGATTCATAGGCCCACATGCCACCCATCATGATTCCCACGCCCAGCACGGCGGTTGAAAAAAGGGCCCAAGGGAGTGCTTCTGCTGCCCATCCTCCATAATTTTTTTTCCAAAGTCCGGCTATCGCATAGGCAAAGGGAATAATGGTCGATGCAAACCCCATAAATAGCACGGGGGGGTGAATGACCATCCAATAATTCTGGAGTAGTGGATTTAGATCGTTGCCGTCTTTGATGCTGCTGAGATAGTCGGGGCGAAGCGGTTGCGTAATATCGAAATTAAGATGCAGGGCAGGGGCATTGTCGAGAACCCCACTGTCGCGCAACAAGATAAAGGGGTTGGATCCCATCTTCCAGCCAAGAATATAAAGCCCCGTGATCATGGTTGTGAGTGCAAACTGGGCCAGACTTAGGACACTCATGACCGGTGCGCGCCACTCCGATTGTTTACGTAGCAACACCAGTCCCAGTATGCTATGGCAGGTCATCCATAATAAAAAACTTCCTTCTTGTCCTTCCCAAATGGCAGCTAACAGATATTTGAATTCAAGCGAGCGGCTGCTGTGTTTCCAGGCATAGTGGTATTCGAACAGATGCTGTTGCAACAGATAAACCAGCAAGGCAAAAATGCCAAATACCGCTACTGACTGCGCAGTAAAGGACAGGCGACCCAATAGCAGCCAAGATGACTGGTCCTCTTGTGGTCGGGTGGCACGAGCGAAAGAGTAGGTAGCCACAGCGGCCGCCACCAGCGATAGTACAATCAAAAAGTTTCCTAACTGTCCGTAGATAAGATGCTCACCGGTGTAGCTCATGAGAGGGTTTTAGTTGGTGGGTTCGCCCATGCGGGGATCAGCAATGGTACCAGGATGTGATTTACCTTGTGCCTCCGCTTCTTTGTATTTCGAGGGGCATTTGGTTTGAATCTCCTCGCATTCGAACTGTCCTTCTTTGTATTTTCCTTTTAGCACGATCTTTTCGCTCATTTCGAGATTGTCGGGCTTGGCACTGTGATAGACCACTTTTACCGAGGCACCCAGCGAGTCGACAGCGGTAAAGCTTAAATAATTTGGATTATTGAGCGCGTCGTATTCAATAGGGGCCGACTTGTCGAGTTTAGCCATCAAGTGAACGAATTTGCCTGGCTTTTCTTTGGCCGTATCGATGGTGTCATAGGTACTGGTGGTGTTCGTAAAACTGATCAAAACGGCAATGCTGACGGCGATCAAAACCAACAAGACGATATGCAGCTTTTTCATAGTCCGAATTTTCTCGGCAAAGGTAGGTCAATTTGACCTCAGCCCGGGTCGGTACTTGCCCCCTGAATCGTTAAAATTCAGCTACGTTATGCGGGTTGGCACCTTATCTTTGCAAAACTAACACTTGTTTGCTTCTAAAAACGAACCTATGCAGTTTCAGCTTAGCGAAGAACAATTAATGATCCAGCAGGCGGCCCGCGATTTTGCGCGCCAGCAGTGCTTGCCCGGCGTGATCGAGCGCGACGAAAAGCAACAGTTCCCCAAAGAACAGATCCTTCAGCTGGCCGACTTGGGATTTATGGGGATGATGGTAGATCCCGCCTATGGTGGGGCCGGCCTCGATACGGTCAGTTATGTATTGGCCATGGAAGAGATCAGTAAAGTAGATGCCAGCACCAGCGTTTGCATGAGTGTCAATAATAGCTTGGTCTGCTACGGACTACAGGAGTTTGGTACGGAACAGCAAAAGCAGCAATATCTGACTCCTCTGGCTCGCGGTAAAAAAGACAACGATCTGTATATAGGTGCTTTCATGTTAAGTGAGCCAGAGGCCGGTAGTGATGCGACATCGCAGCGCACCACGGCCGAGGACAAGGGCGATTATTATTTGTTGAACGGAACCAAGAACTGGATCACCAACGGCGGAACTGCCTCTGTGTATCTGGTAATGGCACAGACCGATCCCTCAAAAGGTTCAAGGGGTATCAATTGCTTGATCGTTGAGAAAAACTGGCCGGGCGTAGTAGTGGCAGCCAAGGAAAATAAGATGGGGATTAGAGCTAGTGATACCCACACGGTCATGTTCAATGATGTAAAAGTTCCGAAGGAAAATAGGATAGGGGCCGATGGGTTTGGCTTTACGTTTGCCATGAAGACCCTGGCCGGTGGCCGCATCGGTATCGCTGCGCAAGCGCTTGGTATTGCCAGTGGTTCGCTGGAATTTTCGACTGCCTACGCCAAGACCAGAAAGGCATTTGGAACCGAGATCATGAATCATCAGATCATTGCATTCAAATTGGCCGATATGGCCACTCGTGTAGATGCTGCTCGATTATTGTGTTTAAAGGCGGCCTGGCAAAAGGACAACGGGCAAGATTATACCATCAGCTCCTCTATGGCCAAGGTATTCTCTTCCGAAACGGCCATGTGGGCCAGTACCGAGGCGGTGCAGATCCATGGAGGCTACGGGTATGTAAAAGAATATCATGTAGAGCGCTTGATGCGCGACGCCAAGATCACACAGATCTACGAAGGTACCAGCGAGGTACAACGCATTGTGATCAGCAGAGGTATTTTAAAGTAAGTTTGCGGCATGTCCGTCAATGCGAACGTTTACCATCAACTTCGATCTGAGCTAGATACGCAAGGAGTAACCTTATTGGCTGTTTCAAAGACCAAGCCTGTCACTGACATCGAAGCGTTGTACCAATTGGGGCAACGCGATTTTGCGGAGAATTATGTACAGGAGCTTGTCGATAAGCAACCATTGCTGCCACCCGATACTCGCTGGCATTTCATTGGGCACCTGCAACGAAATAAGGTCAAGTACATCGCCTCGTTTTGTCATTTGATACAAGGTGTCGACAGTCTCTCGTTATTGCAAGAGATCAATAAGCAGGCCCACAAGCATCAACGCGTAATCGATGTACTGTTACAGGTGCATATAGCCAGTGAAGAGACCAAGTTCGGCCTCAGTGAGCAAGAAGTGTTTTCGATATTGGCGGAGGCTCCGCTCTATCCGCATGTTCGCATCATAGGGATGATGGGAATGGCTAGCTTTACTGACAATACACAGCAGGTTCGAACCGAGTTTTTGCATCTCCGATCTATTTTTGATACGGCCAGGGAGCGATTTTCAATGCTTTCGCTTAGCGTACTATCTATGGGAATGAGCGGGGATTATCGGATTGCCATCGACTGTGGCAGCACCATGATAAGGGTAGGCAGCCTTCTTTTTGGCGCGCGCTCCTAATCTTCTTAGCTTAGAATATAAATTCAAGTTTTTTATGAAAAAGTTATGGCTTATCGGTCTGAGCTTGGCCGTATGTCTCGATCTTTTATCTCAACGGCCCAACGAAGATTCCCTCTATATGCGGGCACATTATACCAAGGCAGAATATCGGATTCCTATGCGCGATGGTGTACATCTTTTCGTGGTGGTGTACACACCCAAGGATACAAGTAAAAAGTACCCCATTCTGCTAAATCGTACTTGCTACAATGCATCGGAATACGGTGATTTCAAGACCAATAATCATCCTTCGCGCTACTTGGTCAAAGACGGATATATCTTGGCCTTTCAGGATGTTAGGGGGCGTTACATGAGCGAAGGAGTTTTCAATAATATGACCCCCAATATTCCCGGAAACGATCCCCGTAACAAGACCGCCATCGATGAAAGTTCCGATACCTGGGATACTATCGATTGGATGACCCGCTCGTTGCCGGGCAATAACGGGAGAGTAGGGATCTACGGCATATCGTACCCGGGCTTTTATTCAGCGGCTTCGTTACCCGACGCGCATCCGGCCTTAAAGGCCGTCTCTCCACAGGCACCCATCTCTGATTTTTTCTTCGATGACTTTCATCATATGGGGGCCTATTTACAAAGCTATACCGCAGCCTTTGCCGTTTTTGGCTATCAAAAAAAAGATACCACTCGTCAAGATTGGTATGCGCCCGAGCTGATGCGTTTTTATGAGAAGCCCGTAGCCGATGGATATGATTTTCATTTGCAGCAAGGTCCGCTGAGTTCGTTCACCGATAAGTATCACCACGATAATTTTTTCTGGAAGCAGATCATCGATCATCCTAACTACGACAGTTTTTGGCAAAAAAGAAGTTTGCTGCCGCATCTCACCAACATCAAGCCGGCGGTATTGACCGTTGGGGGATGGTTCGACGCGGAAGACCTGTACGGTCCACTAAATATTTACAAAAAGATCGAAACCTCTACGCCCGGAGCCCGCAACAGTATTGTAATGGGGCCTTGGGGACACGGGGATTGGGCGCGTGACGGTGCCAAATCCATACATAATCATCTTTATTTCGGTGATAGCGTCGCACATTTTTTTCAACGGGATGTCGAGGCTCGTTTTTTTGCCTACCACCTGAAAGACGAAAAGGACCCGGTCTTGCCCGAAGCCCTCATGTACAACACGGGTACCAAGAAATGGGAACGTTTTTCGCAATGGCCTCCGGCCGATGTTCCTCCTGTTCAATTGTATTTTGGCGAAGGCGGACGACTCAGCATCAATAAGCCGTTGCGCACCGACGCACAGTTTCGCTATGTATCCGATCCTGCCAAGCCTGTGCCTTATACCTCACAAACAGAGGGGCTAACATTTACGCCGCGTAACTTTATGAGCGATGACCAGCGCGAAGCCTCGCGTCGCCCGGATGTGCTTACATTTTCTACCCCTGTTTTGGATAATGATCTTACCCTCGCTGGCGAGATAATGGCCAAACTAAAAGTTATCTTGTCGACCACCGACGCCGATTTTATCGTCAAGCTGATCGATGTATATCCCGACGATCATCCCAATTACCCCCACAATCCTTCCACCATCAAGATGGGAGGGTATCAGCAGCTCGTGCGTCATGAGGTATTCAGGGGACGATTCCGGAATAGTTTTGAAAAACCCGAGCCTTTCGTGCCTGGTGAACCCACCGATGTTCAAATTCCGCTCCAAGATATTTTACATACGTTCAAGAAAGGACACCGTGTGATGATCCAGGTGCATAGTACCTGGTTTCCATACATCGATCGTAATCCGCAGCAATTCGTAGAAAACATTTACAAGGCGAAGGCCGAGGATTTTATCTCTGCTGAAATAAAAGTATTGGGTAGTTCATCCGTAAACGTGGGAGGGCCTGCGGCAGCCCCTAAAAAAGGGTTCTGATGATCGCTGGTAGTTCTCTCATCGAAAAGTATCAGTTGATAGCTCATCCCGAAGGTGGCTATTACCGTTCTACCTACCGTGCTTCGCTGGTGTTACCGGCCGCTACGTTGCCGTTGGCATTTGGTGGAGATCGCCCGGTTTCCACAGCGATCTATTTTTTACTGGAGGCTGGCGACTTCTCTGCCTTTCACCGAATAAAAAGTGACGAGTGCTGGCATTTTTACAAGGGAGATCCGCTATGGATCCATTGCCTTTATCCCGGAGGGGAGTATCATCGGTATACGCTGGGGGCCGGCGACCAACCCGATCAGCATTGTCAACTGATTGTGCCTGCCGGTGTTTGGTTTGCCAGTGAACCAGCCGCTGGTTCGGCCTACTCGTTCGTAGGGTGCACCGTTTCGCCCGGGTTCGATTTTGCCGATTTTGAAATGGCCAGTGCTGCACGTTTAACGGCAGCTTACCCAGCCTGTCACGAGCTGATAAGTGCTCGTTGTCGCTTGCCGTAATTGAGTTATCTTCGTCACCATTT
>CANGTM010000062.1 GCA_947456825.1 Chitinophagaceae bacterium | reverse complement strand
TGTTAGGAATAAAACTTTTCATGCGTTGCTGTAAGTAGCTCTTCTCTGTAATTTGAGCGACCGGCACTTTATAAAAATCGGCATCGCCCATGTAAGCTGCCCTGTCGGCATAGGCTCTTCGCATAACTTCTGTCATCAATTGAACGGATGACGGAGAGTGAAATCCCATAGTGGCGATAGGTCGATCCTCGATCATTTTAAGCATTTGATGGAGTAAGACCCCTCCGCTGCTGGGCATGGGCATTCCTACAATGCTGTAGTCTTTATAGTCGAAACGGTGCGGTTCGCGGTATTGTGCTCTGTAGGCAAGCAGGTCCTCTTTGCTAATTATTCCACCGCCTCTATTCATTTCGGCAACGATCAGCTCGGCTGTTTGACCTTCGTAAAAGCCGGCTTGTCCTCTTTGGCGAATACGCTTTAGCGTATTGGCCAGGTCTGTTTGAATAAGGGTGTCTCCCTCTTTCCACTCTTGGTCCTTTACAAATGCGCAACGGGTTGTATTGTATTTCTTAAGGTCGGATTGCAAATTATTGAGCCCTCTTGCTTCTGCGGCCGTTATTACAAAGCCCTTCTCTGCCAGTATAATGGCGGGGGTTATCAACAAGGCAAAAGGCAGTCTTGCGTGTGCATGTGCTGCAAACAGACCGGCAATAGTGCCGGGTACGCCGCAAGCAAGATGCCCCTGTTGACTTTTGTCTGTATTGGCTTTTCCGTCGGGCTCTATATACATGTCACGAGATGCTCTTGCAGGTGCTTTTTCGCGGTAGTCTAGTGCCAGCTGTTTTCCATCGCTCAGGTGGGCTACCATAAAGCCTCCACCGCCAATATTTCCGGCGTTAGGGTAAACCACGGCCAGTGCTAACTGAGTGGCAATGGCAGCGTCTATGGCATTACCGCCCCGCTGTAAAATAGAAAGTCCGACCTTGCTGGCCAGCGGATGTGCCGATACCACGGCTCCCTTACTGGCCACCAGCGATTTTTCTATTTTGTACTGGTAGGCGTTTACCAGTTGTGCCGACAAGACATTAGAAAGAGCGCACAAACAAATTGTGCTAATGAGCAATAGAGCGCGGGTTGAATTTTTCATGATAAACTGTTCTGGTCGCTAAGCTACGGAAACAAAACAAACCTTAACTTGCCACGACAAAGTTTTGTCTTATGCTACTACGCACAAAATTGGTATTGGCCTTGTTAGTTTTTTATGTCGGTACCCTACAAGCTCAATTGCAGTCGCCTGAAGATTTCTTGGGATATCGGGTAGGCACTCGCCACACACCCCATTACCAGGTGCAAAATTATTTTAAGCAGGTGGCTGCCGCTGCCCCGGACCGCGTTAAGCTCTTTCAGTACGGTGTTACCAACGAGGGAAGACCGCTGGTGGTGGCTTATGTGAGTTCTGCGGCCAATATCGCTTCACTAGAGTCTGTGCGAACTAACAATTTGAGGCTGGCCGGTCTTACGCTCGATAAGATGGCTCCCATAGAAGAGAATCACCCGGCCATTGTTTGGCTCAGTTACAATGTGCATGGCAATGAGGCTTCCTCTACCGAGGCATCGATGGTAACGCTCTACGAATTGGTAAAAGATAATGCGGCTACCGCCGAGTGGCTCGAGCAGATGGTCGTAGTGATAGATCCCTGCATCAATCCCGACGGCAGAGATCGTTACGTTAACTGGTACAACAGCGTGGTTGGGCAAACGTTCAATCCACTTGCGTTTTCGAGAGAGCACCAGGAGCCTTGGCCCGGCGGGCGTTCCAATCATTATTATTTTGATCTAAATAGAGACTGGGCTTGGCAATCACAGGTCGAGTCTCAGCAGCGCATGCGCTTGTACCAACAGTGGATGCCTCATGTGCACGTGGATTTTCATGAGCAAGGATATAATGAGCCTTATTATTTTGCGCCGGCCGCCGAGCCCTATCACGAGATCATTACACCCTGGCAGCGCGAATTTCAGCAGGCCATTGGAAAGAATCATGCCGGTTACTTCGATAAGAACGGATGGTTGTATTTTACCCGCGAGCGTTTTGACCTGTTGTATCCCTCGTATGGCGATACCTACCCCATGTATAGCGGGGCCATTGGCATGACCTATGAGCAAGGGGGTATCAGGGCCGGGTTGGGCATCATCAACGAAGATGGAGATACCCTTACTCTTGTCGATCGGGTAGCGCATCATGCTACCACCTCACTCAGTACGCTCGAGGTTTCCTTTCGTTATCGCCAACGATTGGTGGCCGAGTTTAGAAAGTTTTATCAGCAATCCATAACCGGTCAATTATCCCCTTACAAGTCTTTTGTGATCAAGGTATCACAACACGAAAAGGAGCGCGCCAATGCATTGTTGTCGCTGTTTGATAAAAACGGCATTCAGTACGGGTACGGAACAGGCACCGTTGCAAAGGGATTAAATTATGCTACGCTAAAAGAAGAGAGTTTTACCGCTCAACCAGGCGATATCGTGATCTCGACCTTGCAACCAAGGTCTGCGCTGTTGCATGTAATGATGGAGCCTGTTACCAAATTGGCCGACTCTGCCACGTACGATATTACGGCCTGGGCCGCGCCCTACGCGTATGGACTGTCGGCTTATGCCTGTAAAGAAAAGGTCGTCGCAGGATCTGCTCCTGTCGCAACGACCGTAAAAAATGAATCCACCAATTTCGGATATGCTATTCCCTGGCAGGGAGTGGCCTCGGCTTCGCTGGTCGGAAAACTTTTACAACAGGGGTATAAACTTCGGTATGCAGAAGCACCCTTTATGGTAGATGGTAAGTCGTTCAGGGCCGGAACCGTGTTGTTATTAAAAACGGCCAACGAGCGATGGGGCAGTTCGCTATTTAGTAATGCGCAGCGTTTGGCCGATCAGCACCAGGTATTGATGCAGCGTCTATCGACCGGCTTGGTCGATAAGGGATTTGACTTTGGCAGTGATCGGGTGCGTCCCCTCTCGGCTCCTCGGGTAGCCCTGTTGACCGGAGAGGGTACGAGCAGTACGGCCGTAGGAGAGATCTGGCATTTCTTTGATCAGCAGCTGAGCTATCCGCTCACGTTGTTGAATGCCCCATCGTTGTCTGCCTCCGAGCTTAAGGAGATCGACGTATTGATCATGGCCGATGGGCGCTACCGTATGCTCGAAAATAAAGATATGCAAGAAGCGCTCAAGAGCTGGGTGAACGCTGGTGGAAAATTGATCGCACTCGAAGGAGCGGTAGGTCAGCTGGCAAAAGGAGACCTGGGGATTAGGCCAAAAAAGAAAAGTGAGTCGACCGATAAAAAAGAAACTGATCCGTATTCGTCACTGGCTGTCTTTGCCGACAGAGAACGAGATTATCTTTCTTCTTTTACGCCCGGTGCTGTTTGGAAAGTAGCGCTCGATACTACGCATCCGCTGGCCTTTGGTTTTGGACCTTATTTCTATACGCTTAAGATGGATGATAATGTCTACGAGTTTATCAGTGAAAATGGCTGGAATGTAGGTGTCATCAAACAAGATCCTCCCTTGGCAGGATTCGTGGGAAGTAAGTTGAGACCCCAAATAAAGGATGCACTCTCGATCGGGCAACTTCCGGTAGGACGGGGAAGCGTTACGGTTTTTACAGATGATATATTGTTCAGAAGCTTTTGGGAATCCGGAAAGCTGTTGCTTTGCAACGCTGTTTTCTTTTCTGCCGATTAAAGCAATATTTTGGTGATGACTACTATGAAACGACTCCTGTATTTGTTTTTGCTTTTTTCTCCGGTCATGACGGTGGCGCAGTCAAACAGTGCCGTTCACTTGTACCAGGGGATACAAAAATTAAATGTGCTGGGTTCTGTGCTCTATATAGCGGCACACCCCGATGATGAGAATACAAGACTCATTGCCTATTTGGCCAATGACAAACTTTACCGTACCGGCTATCTCTCGCTGACACGCGGAGATGGCGGTCAAAACCTGATCGGAGAAGAGCAGGGTATCGCATTGGGTCTAATTAGAACGCAAGAGCTGCTGGCGGCCCGACGTGTAGACGGGGGCGAGCAATTCTTTACTCGTGCCTATGATTTTGGATATTCCAAAACTCCCAAGGAAACGTTTGAGAAATGGGATAGTGAGGTGATCTTATCGGATGTTGTTCGTATTATTCGTCGCTTTCGTCCCGATGTAATTATTGCGCGCTTTCCATCTACCGGTGAGGGTGGGCACGGGCATCATACGGCCTCTGCCATCTTAGCACAAAAGGCCTTTGAGGCAGCTGCCGATCCGGAGCAATTTAAAGATCAATTGGCCTACACCACGCCCTGGCAAGCCACACGCTTATTATGGAACACGTTTAATTTTGGCGGAAACAACACGACCCGAGAAGATCAGTTTAGAATTGATGTGGGCGGGTACAATCCCTTGCTGGGAAAGAGTTATGGAGAGCTGGCCGCAGAAAGCAGAAGTCAACACAAGAGTCAGGGATTTGGGGTACCTGCCTCAAGAGGCGAGGCCTTTGAATATTTTAAGACCATTGCCGGAAAGGCTCCGCAAAAAGAGCTGATGGACGATGTGGTCATTGGTTGGGAGCGGGTAAGCGGCGGACCTCGCATCAAGCAGATCGTAGATAGCCTTATAAGAAACTTCGATTTTAAAAATCCGCATTTTTCGCTAGGTGGGTTACTGTATTTGCGCGAACAAATGAACCTGTTGCTGCCGGACGGTTATTGGAAATCACAAAAGTTAAAAGAATTACAGTCGCTGCTACTGCCGCTCTCGGGTATCTATGCCGAGGCTTTTTCTGTTCAGCCAGTTGCTGTGCAAGGCGACTCCGTAAAGCTCAGCGTTTCTGTAGTAAATAGAATGGGAGTTGCCGGCCGCTTAAAGGGAATTCGTGTTGAGCAAAAAGAAACCATGCTCGATACAATATTGCTGGCCAACCGCCCCTGGACCATTACCTATACGTTACCGATATCCAAAGACAAACCAATAACACAACCGTATTGGCTTCGTGAGCCCATGCAAGAGGGATATTTTAGCGTTAGCGATCAGCAACAGATCGGAGAACCCGAAGACAAAGCGGCCATTGTTTGTAATCTGACTCTGGAGCTGCAGGGGCAGCCGTTGCAAGTTGAATTACCCGTTCGCTATAAGTTTACCGACCCTGTTAAAGGAGAGTTGTATTGGCCACTTGTAATTTCTCCTGCCGTAATGGTGCAGCCCTCCGACCCGGTCGTGTTGGCCCTTTCCTCTGCTCCCGGTTTTGAAGATGGTCGTGAGGGGTCGGTTAGATTAAGCACGCTGATTCCTGGAAAAAAAGTTTGGGTCTCCGGAGAATTTGAAAAGAGTGGAAAGGCTTTCTTTGGTAAAGAATCTACCCGAAAGTTTGACTCCACGTTACTCGACAAGAAAGATCAAACTGTCAATTCATACTACGTTTCTTCCGAAAATACCGAAGCTGGTAAGGTCAATATAAAGGCTACTGACCATGCCGCCAATGTCTATACCCGATATCGAGTGGATATTAGACATGACCACATTCCTGCTCTTAGTTACTTTATGCCGGCCTCGTTCTTGTTACAGAAGGTCGATCTGAAAAAGCGCGGACGAAAGATCGGATTTATTGAGGGAGCAGGCGATAAGACCGTTGAAGCGCTGCAGCGAATGGGATACGAGGTAGTACTGCTAACCGAAAAAGATATCATTTCTCCTACGCTTCAGCAATGTGATGCTATCATTACCGGCGTAAGGGCCTATAATACGCATGAGTGGCTTAACCGCGTTCATAGCCGATTGATGTACTATGTGGAGCAGGGCGGCAATCTGATCGTGCAGTATAATACGAGCAACCAAATAGGACCTGTCAAGGCCCAGATAGGGCCCTATCCCTTTACTATTTCTCGTAATCGAATTACAGACGAAAAGGCTACGGTCGTCTTTACGGATTCTTCTCATGCCGTTTTTAATTATCCTAATAAATTAGGACCCTCTGACTTTAAAGATTGGGTACAGGAGCGAAGTATCTATCATGCAGCTCCGGCCGCAGCGGGCTATCAGTATTTGATTCGCATGCAAGATTTCGACGATAAAGCAGACGAAGGAAGTTTGATGGTCGGTCGCTATGGTAAAGGATGGTTTACCTATACCGGGCTGGCTCTATTTAGGCAGTTGCCTGCCGGAGTGGTAGGATCCTACCGTTTGCTGGCCAATTTGATCGCCCTTAACCAATCTGAGAAAAATGGATTCTAATAAAACGTCAAATCAGCGTTCCCGTTCCGATATGGCTTTTTACGTGGCCATAGTGGGCGGTCTTGTGTTAGGGATCCTCATTAAAAAGGTAAGGGTAGGGCTGATCCTTGGGCTGGTACTGGCGGCACTCATCGTATTTACAGGCTGGCTTAAAACCAAACGAAGTCGTTAAGTAATGGACATCAACGAGAGACCCCCTTTTTTTAAGCGATGGACCGGCTGGTATCTGTCGCTGCTTATTTTCTTGTTGCTGCTGATCGGATTTTTTAAATGGCTTACCGATAATTTTTCATGAGTACGCTCGATTGGATAGTACTGGTACTGACGCTGACGGCCATCATCACGTATGGGCTGCTGAAGAGCCGCACCAGTCATAATCTGGATGGGTACTTTCGATCGAATCGTAATTTGCCTTGGGGACTGGTGCTCCTGAGCATTATGGGTACGCAAGCCAGTGCCATTACCTTTTTATCGGCACCCGGACAGGCCTATACCGACGGAATGCGGTTTGTGCAATATTATTTTGGTATTCCACTGGCCATGGTGGTCATCTGTATATTTTTTGTTCCCATTTTTCGAAAGGGTAATTTCTACACGGCGTACGAGTATCTTGAACATCGTTTTAATGGACAGACCCGTACGCTTACCGCTTTTCTGTTCTTGTTGCAGCGCGGACTCTCTACTGGTATCAGCGTATTTGCTCCATCGTTGATCCTCTCTTCGCTTATGGGGTGGGACATTGTCTGGACCAATATTTTTCTGGGAGGACTCCTGGTCATCTATACGATCTCGGGCGGTGCCAAGGCCGTGGCCTACACGCAGCAGCTACAACTGATCATCGTATTTGCCGGTATGTTTTTGGCAGGATGGATGGTGGTGCGCCTCTTGCCTGCCGATGTAGGGTTTACGGATGCACTGGCCATTGGAGGTCAACTGGGCAAGTTCAATGTGATATCTACCGGTGTTGTAAATGGAAAGTTCAACTGGAACGATCAGTATAACATTTGGAGTGGACTGATCGGCGGGTTCTTTTTAGCGCTCTCTTATTTTGGAACTGATCAAAGCCAGGTAGGCCGCTACTTGACCGCTCAATCGCTGCGCGAAAGTCGCATGGGGCTTCTCATGAATGGATTTGTAAAAGTGCCCATGCAATTTTTGATCTTGTTGATCGGGGTGCTGGTCTTTTCGTTTTATCAGTTTCAACAGGCGCCTGTCTTTTTTAATCAGGTTCAACTAGACAAGCTGCGAGTAGTTCCCGTTTATGGCGATTCGCTGCGCTCGGCAGAAGCATCGTACGAAGAGCTGGGGCTTCAAAAAAAGGTGCTTGTTCAGCGATATGCTTTGCTGCGAACCCTCGACACAGCATCTGCTACTTCGCTTGCGGAGCAAGGCAGATTACACCAGCAAGACCGATTACAACAGCCAGGCCTTGCGCAGCAAAAAAGCTGGGTGGTAGATTCGCTGCGCGTATTGCAGCAGCGCTCAGACAGTGTACGGGCTCGGGTAAAAGGCTGGATCGCCGGGCAACTGCCAGGTGGCGATAGTAATGACACCAATTATATTTTTTTACGCTTTGTGGTCGATCATTTGCCAGCCGGACTGGTTGGGTTATTGATCGCCATTATCTTTTTGGCCTCTTGGGGAAGTATCGCCGCTGCTATCAATTCGTTGGCGTCTTCTTCGATGATCGATTTTCATAAGCGTTTTTCGAAATCGCAAAACAGTGGCGAGGCGGAGTATCGACTATCGAAGTGGTATACACTGGGGTGGGGTATTTTCTGTATAGCCGTGGCGATGTTCACTTACAATATCGGCAATAGCCTCATAGAAGCGGTCAATGTGTTGGGTTCATTATTCTATGGTGTAGTGCTGGGTATTTTTTTGGTTGCATTTTTTATGCCACGGGTCACCAGCGGGTCGCTTGTCTTTTGGGCGGCACTCGTTGCAGAGCTGTTAGTGATCGTTGTTTTTTTACTTTCTCGGGCAGGCGTCTTTAAACTGGCATTCCTCTGGCTCAATCCGTTGGGCGCTGGGCTGGTCGTTTTATTTTGTGCTATCCTTCAGTGGGTCACAAAAAAAATCGCTCCGGTTGGGGAGCGACTTTTATAGCGTAGGCGAAAGATGCGCCTAAAAGCTAGTAATTATTTTAGGTCTGCCAACAATTTCTCGTTGAGCTTTACATAATCCATGTTCTTTGCAGCTAGGGCCAGTTCTTTTGATTTTTCGGCTGCGGCTCTTGCCTCTGCGGTCTTGCCTAATTTAGCCAGGCAGTTGGCGCGTTGATGTTGTACCCAATAGGCATTGGGGGTCAGTTCTACGGCCTTATTGAACCAAGTGAGAGCTTGGTTCAAGTCTTTTCCGTTGTCCATGTAATACATGGCGGCATTGTAATAAGGGGGCTTT
>CANGTM010000061.1 GCA_947456825.1 Chitinophagaceae bacterium | reverse complement strand
CCTCATTGCCTACCTTTTAGGTAGTGTTCCTACGGCTGTAATGGTCAGCCGTCGGTTTTTCAACATTGATATTAGAGAGTATGGTAGCGGAAACGCTGGAGCTACCAATGTTTACCGAGTAATGGGGTCAAAATGGGGCACCCTGGTGATGATTGCAGACATGTTAAAAGGAGTACTAGCCGTACAGTTAGCCCTTTTACTTCCCGATTATGAGCCCGAGGGAATGGCATTTCAAAATCTGCAGACCTTATTGGGGCTGGCCGCTGTAATAGGGCATATCTTTCCTATATGGGCCGATTTTAGAGGAGGAAAGGGGGTAGCCACCATATTTGGTATGGTGCTTGGTATATCGCCACTGACGGCCGTTGGTTGCGTAACCGTCTTTTCGCTGGTGCTGTTTTTAACCCGTTTTGTGTCGTTGAGCAGCATTCTCGCCAGCATAAGCTTTCCCATTTTTATTCTCGTGGTCTTTAATGTGGACAACCCACTTTATAGAGTTTTTGCCATTACCGTGGCCTTGCTGGTCTTGTTGACCCACCAAAAGAACATCGGTCGCTTATTGAAGGGCAAAGAGGGCAAGCTACCCATTTTAAAGGGTCGCGATCGCCGCCGAGAGCAGCGCAATAGATAGCGCTAATTCAATGTATTGATTTTCAGTCTTTATTTAACAAGTTCTCTTTTTATTGTGTAGATTTTATCGTTGTGCCCTGCCTTAAATAGGCGAAAATTCGTTAATTTTACGGTCCTGCTAAAGTTTTGCCTATGTCACAACACCTGTTTGATAAATTACAATTGGCCGACGAAAAAAACCTCTTGATCCAGGGCCTTCCATCATCTATCGAAAAGCAGTTCAGTAAGCTTTCCTTTGCCAAAAATATGACCCCGCTGCTCAAAAGCAGAAAGATCGATTTTGCCTTAGTATTTGCAGTCAATGAGAATCAACTCAATGGTATTCTGCGAGATGTAATGCCTTCTTTAAAGGAAAATTCCAAGTTCTGGGTTGCCTATCCAAAGAGTACGTCCAAGATCGTGACCAATCTTAATCGAGAAGCCAGTTGGAACCAACTCACAGGCGGGGGGTACGAAAGTATTGAACGCGTAGAGCTTGATCATGTGTGGAGCGCGCTTCGCTTTACCCGTTGCGAAGTTGCCGTGGCTAGCGAATAATAACGCTGCCGACCAGCTTTCCCAAAGCCATCTCCATTTGCTTTAGATGTTCATGCGTTTGCAACAGCACGCTGAATTCCTCGGTATTATTCTGTTTTTCCATGTCCTGCTGATTTTCGAGCAGCATTCGTTTGATCTTTTTAAGCTTCAGGTAGTGAATTGCCGAAAGAACAACTTCGGGTGATCGATCTTCCTCGGCCTTTAAGAATTGGTGCAGTGTACTTTCTTGTCCGGCTGAGAGGGTAGCAATAAATTGGTCATAGTCTTGTGTGAATAACCTTTGCTGGTAGCCTGTTTGCTGGCTGAACTCCGTTTTCCAACGACTGCTTTCTTCATGCGGAAATTGAATGAGCGAAACGGCCAAGGTGCTGAGCTGTTGATCGGGGTGCTGCACGAAATACTGAGGCCCCTTGGGATCCTCTCCTTGTGAGCGAAGGGTACGGTAGGCAGCGAAAAGTTTTTGTACCTCTTGATTCTCTATGAGGCTTTCATCGGCGATCTCCTCTAAAATAAAGTCGCTTACTTTTTGTGATGTATTCCAAGGCCGGTGACCAAATTCGAGCAAAATACGGGCTACCTCCTTTTCTTGCAGTTCATCGCGGAATAACAGCATAAAGGTGGCGTCATCAAATCCGCTGGCAGCCGATTTTTGAGCATTCTCTTCGATTACTACCGACGAGAGGGGAGCCGCCTTTCGCTCCTGGGCCTGTATGCGATCACGGATATATTTGTTGACAAGAGTATGAAGTCCTGCCTCATCAATTTTTAAAACGGCCGCGCATTGTTTGATGTAGTCCTGCTGTTTGGTAAAGTCCTCGGCCTTGTTTATACGCGATATGGTCTCTGCCATTCGGTTGACCACCGCAGCTTTTTGGGAAGCATCATTACCGGCGTCTCGTAATGCCACCTCTAACTGAAAGAGGATAACGTCTTTTTTGTGCTGTTGAACAAAGGCCCGAAAAGCGGGGGCGCCTACCTTATTGACATAGCTATCGGGGTCATCGCCATCCGGGATCAGCACTAGTTGTACCTGTAATCCTTCTTCGAGTGCCAGATCGAGCCCACGCAGTGCCGCCTTGATACCGGCCGCATCGCCATCGTAGATGATCGTAAGGTTATTCGTATACTTTTTTACCAGCCGAAGTTGATCGGGCGTTAGGGCCGTGCCTCCGGAAGCAACTACATTTTCGATGCCCGCCTGGTGGAGCGATAAGACGTCTGTGTAGCCCTCCACCAGCAGGCATTCATTGGCCTTGTCGATGGCCTGACGGGCAAAATAAGATCCATAGAGTACCTTGCTCTTTATGTAGATCTCGTTCTCGGGGGTATTGATATACTTAGGGGCCGAATCGTTTTTCTTGAGCGTTCTTGCACCAAATCCAAGCACCTTTCCACTATGATTGTGAATAGGAAAGATCACTCTTCCTCTGTAATTATCGCTTAACTGGTCGTAGCGGTTGGCCACCAGCCCAGACTTGATCATAAGTTCGGGATTGAACTGCGCTGCTAGGGCAGCCTTTGTAAAGGCATCTTTTTGCTCAGGACTGTAGCCAAGTTGAAACTTTTGAATGATGGCATCCGTAAACTCCCTTTCTCGAAAATAGGCGAGCCCAATATCCTGTCCCTCTTCGGTATCGAGCAGTTGCTTAGAGAAGAACTGTTGCGCAAACTGATTGAGGGCATATAGGCTGTCTGCAGTTTGAAGTTGTTGGCGCTGCTCATCGTTGATGTAGGTCTCTTCGATCTCAATGCCATAACGCTGCGCCAGCCATTTGAGCGCTTCGGGATAACTGTACTTTTCATGCTCCATCACAAAGCTGATGGTGTTGCCGCTTTTGCCACAACCGAAGCATTTATAGATCTCTTTGCTGGGAGATACGGTAAAAGAAGGGGTCTTTTCGTTATGAAAGGGGCAAAGCCCTAGCAGATTGGTGCCTCTTTTCTTGAGTTTGACAAAGCTCCCGACCACGTCGGTAATGTCGGTCCTTGCCAGAATTTGTTGTATGGTAGCCGGTGAGATCAAGGATTGGCAAGTTACTTAATTAAACCCCATTCTTGAAGGCTTAGCCTTGATCGTCGTAGCGGATGCAATCCCGTAGATCTTTTTCGCTGTAGCCAAGTGCATATTGAGCCAGCACCTCCTTGGGCACGCCATCCCAGCGATTGGGTTGATTGCCTTGGTAGTCCAAGTCTTTGATGCCCAACGACGAGGTGTAAAAGCCGGTAGCCGTAAGGTCGCGGAGCAGCGAAAAAAATTGTACGCCTTGCTGCACTTTTTTTGTTGCCTTTTTTGGGTAGGCGATCTGGTCGATCAGGTCCAGTTGCTGTTGCTGACTACAAGACCTGAATGAGTGTCCATAAGACCTGATGCTATAAAGTTCGAGCCACCTTAGTCCGCCTCGAAGGGGTACCTGATGCTGCGGCATATCCTTTACTATAAATTCCAGGAAAGCCGGTACGCCCGCCTCGCTTGCACTGCCACTTATTTCGTCTTTGGGAATAATAATATCGACCAATACGGTCAGCGTGGCCATTTCGTCTGCCGAAAAAAAGTTCTTCTGTTCCAAGATCTTTTGTTCCATGATCACTTCGTCCGGATTTCTGTCGAGTGAAAACGAAGCGGCACTTTTTTCTGGCTCCTTGGTTTCTGGAGAGCAAGCTCCGATGGCCAAGGGAGTAGCCAGGGCCCCGGTCGCCAAAAGCTTGAGCGATTTTCTTCTATCCATCAGAGTTGATTTTTTTTGAGTTGATCGACAATATATTCCGAGGCACGCATTGAGAGGGCCAATATGGTCCACGTGATGTTCTTGTCGGCTTGCGATACGAACTGTCCGCCATCCACACAAAATAAATTCTTACAATCGTGGGCCTGACTCCATTTATTGAGCGCCGATCGTCGAGGATCATTTCCCATTCGAACGGTACCGGCCTCGTGAATGATCTCTCCGGGTTTACTGAGCCCATAGTTGTTCGATGCATCGTCATCGCCCCCCCATGTAACGATGGCACCCATATTATGCATGATCTCTTTGAAGGTCTCTTTCATGTGGCGAGCCTGCTTTATCTCGTGCTCGCTCCATTTTACGTGGAACCTTAGTACGGGTATTCCATATTGATCGACCTTACCGGGATCGATAGCGCAATAGTTGCTCTCTAATGGAATGGCCTCGCCTCGACCGGCCATTCCGACCCCGCAGCCATAGAAATAGCGGTAATCTTCTTTGAGCGAAGCCCCATAGCCTCCGGCCTCCTTCTTTGTTCCTTTGACAAGGTATTTTCCATTGAGATTTTCAATGCCCCAATTAAACCCATAAGAAGGCTGACTCATGCCTCCCCAGTATTCAATATGGTACCCTCTGGGAAAATCAAGCTTTTTATTATCGAGCCACCAAGGCGAGTAGATATGGGCCCCGCCAACCCCATCTTCGTTGTAGCGTTTTCTTCCGAACAAAGAGGGGAGAATTCCACCCATGGCCGCACCCGTGGAATCATGCAGGTATTTTCCAACCACATTGCTATTATTGGCTAAACCATTGGGATGTCGAGTAGAAACAGAGTTGAGCAAGAGTCTTGCGCTTTCGCAGGCGCTGGCCGCTAAAATGACCACGCGTCCCTCTACTTGATATTCTTGCAGATCGATCTTGTTGATGTAAGAGACACCGGTGGCTAATCCCTCATGGTTCGTTTGCACCTCTCGCACCATCGCATTGGTGATCAAATCTACATTTCCGGTTTGGATGGCCGGATAGATCAGCACATTGGTCGACGAGAAATCGGCCTTGGCCATGCTGCAATTGCGATTGCACTGCCCGCAGTAGAAACAAACTCCTCTTCCCGCATCATTGGGAATGGATTTAGTTAAAATGGATAATCTGGATGGAATGACGCGCACACCGCTTTGCACGGCACTGTTGCGGATCATGAGTTCATGTAAGCGGGGTTTTGGAGGAGGTAAGAAATATCCATCGGGGTCATTGTCCAGTCCTTCGTTGGTACCAAATATCCCAATTAGCTGATCGATCTTATCGTAGTAGGGTTTTATGTCATCGTATCCGATGGGCCAGTCGTCTCCTAGTCCATCGATACTTCTTCTCTTAAAATCCTTGGGCCCAAAACGAAGGGAGATACGACCCCAGTGGTTGGTGCGCCCTCCCAGCATACGAGCCCGCCACCACATAAAGTCCGTATTCGATTCGGTAGAAAATGGTTCCCCCTCTAATTTCCATCCGCCATAGCAGGCATCAAAATCGCCAAAGGGCCTATGCGATGTGCTGGCTCCTCTGCGTGGAGAATCCCAGGGGTTCTTGAGTTGAGTGATATTTTTTTGTGGATCATAGTGATGCCCGGCCTCGAGCAGACAGATCTTTAGTCCTGCCTTTGCAAGCACATATGCTGCCATGCCACCTCCGGCTCCCGATCCTACAATTACAGCGTCGTATCGCTTGGCTTTTTTCTTAATTTGCAATTCTCCCATAAATGCTAATGTAAGGAGAAACAATATATATCAAATTATCGTTATGCCCATGCGTTGTTTATCTTTTCTGTTCAGTGCAATGCTACTGATCAACTCTTTGCTTGTAAATATCGTTTGGGGCCAAGCTCCTGCCAAGGTGCAATGGCCTGTCTATTCGCAAAAGGACCTGGGCGTATCTTTCAGTCCCGCTGTTACAACATTTAAAATATGGGCTCCGCTCGCTAAAGCAGCCCGCTTATATCTTTATCAAGAACCCACCGGAGGACAGGGTCGTCAACTTGACATGCAGCCTGGCAATGATGGTTGTTGGGAGGTCTCCGTGCAAGAAAACTGCGAAGGGCTTTATTATTCTTTTCAGGTATTCAATCCGTCCGGGCCGGGATATACTTGGTCGCAAGAGGTAACAGATCCCTATGCAGTGGCTACTGGGGTAAATGGAGTAAGGGCTGCTATCGTAGACCTTGCAAAGACCGATCCTCCCGGTTGGGATCGGGGTCGTCTTCCTATTGGCCCGACGAATGCTCCTGTTATACTTTACGAGCTGCATATTCGTGATGCCAGTATGCATACAAGCTCGGGCATTGATCAAAAAGGAAAATATCTGGGCCTTGCCGAAACGGGTACTAAAAATAGATTCGGTGCTGCCACCGGACTCGATCATCTTGTTTCGCTTGGCGTAACACATGTGCATCTGCTTCCTTTCTTTGATTTTAGATCGAGCGATGAGTCGGTAGCGAGTCCGCCTTACAATTGGGGCTACGACCCGTTGCACTACAACACTCCCGAGGGAACCTTCGCCACTTCGGTAAGTGATCCGGCTGCTCGTATTCGTGAGTTAAAGCAATTGATCTTAGCCTTTCACCGAAAAGGATTGAAGGTGGTGATGGATGTCGTGTATAATCACACCGGACTAACGGAGACTTCGAATTTTGAGCAACTTGTTCCTGGGTATTATTTCAGAAAGACGGCAGATGGCAAATTCTCAAATGCTTCTGCCTGCGGAAACGAAACAGCTAGTGAACAACCCATGTTCCGAAAGTTGATGCTCGAGTCATTATTATTTTGGGTCAAAGAGTATCATATAGATGGATTCAGATTCGATCTTATGGGCATTCATGATATTTCGACCATGAATGAGATCGCCAGTGCGTTGCGTCAACAACGTCCCGACATATTGCTCTATGGAGAGGGATGGACAGCAGGCTCCTCTCCTTTACCCGACTCAATGCGAGCCCTGAAAGGGCAGGTTCGCCACCTCGACGGCATTGCCGTATTCGGAGATGAATTCAGGGATGGAATAAAAGGCTCGGTATTTGATTTTCATCAACCCGGTTTTGTAAGTGGCGACTTTGACAAGTTGTCCTCTATAAAGTTTGGCTTGGTAGGAGGGGTTACGCATCCCCAGATCGATTACAGCAAGGTCAACTATAGCAAGGCTGCCTATGCAACGTCGCCTAGACAAATGATAGCCTATGCCGATTGTCACGATAATCATACCCTTTGGGATCGGTTGTCGTTGTCAGCTTCATCATACAGCGAAAGAGAGCGAAAAAAGATGCATCAATTGGCACTGGCTATGGTCCTGACCTCACAGGGAACACCTTTTTTACACGCCGGGTCGGAGTTCTTGCGATCTAAGAAGGGTAACGAGAATTCGTACAATGCTCCCGATAGTATCAACGCCATCGACTGGGATCTCATATCTATGCACGACGATGTGGTAGCTATGGTAAAGTGTCTTATTGCCATGCGTAAGACACATTCGGCATTTAAATTAGCCGATCCTGCATCACGAATACGGTTTGGTAAATCGTTGCCCGACGGGCTGATAACAGTTGAGATAAATGCCAAAGGACTGGGCGATACCTGGAAAAGAGTCTTTGTGGTGTATAACGGAAGGAATGATGGCCCAATGACGATAACGGCGCCCCAACAAAAAGGAAAATGGTGGAGTTATCTATGGAGTAGTAAGCCAGACCAAGGCAAGTATGTAAAGAGGGCTGGTTCATTTGTGG
Source organism: Chitinophagaceae bacterium (assembly GCA_947456825.1). Taxonomy (GTDB): domain Bacteria; phylum Bacteroidota; class Bacteroidia; order Chitinophagales; family Chitinophagaceae; genus JJ008. Next base: position 1,591 of record CANGTM010000061.1, on the reverse strand, counting down.
TCGAACCGCTCAGTTGCTCCATCTTGTATCAGTAGAGATCAGTAACGTCCATAGGGCTTACCGGGGGTGGGGCGCTGTGAGCGATACGAAGGTCGGCTTCCGTGAGCATCGTGCCCATGCTGTCGGTTGGAGGGGGTATCTGTCGCTTCTTTAACAACCAGTACTTTTTTTCCTATCCCTAAATTATTGAGCGTAGCGATCGCTTCGCGTGCCTCAGCTGAAAACGGCATCTCCACAAAGGCAAAGCCTCTGCTCTTTCCGGTTTGGCGGTCTATGGCCACTTTTACCGATTCTACCTTGCCAAATTTCTCAAAAAATTCCTCGAGTTCGGCGTCATCCATATCTAGCGGTAATCCGGCAACAAAGATTTTCATGTGCTCAAGCGATTGGTTGGAAAACAAAATTAAATGATCTAGTACTGATTTGTATGTTAAAAATCAGGCTGAAATTACCCGCGGACAATGACCAAAATCAGGGCTTGTCTGACTTTAGACGTTGATGATTAACTTTACCATCAAATTTATCTCTTTATGACAGAAGTTGTAATCGTAGCCGCTGCACGGACTCCCATGGGAAGTTTTGGCGGGGCATTAAAAAGTTTATCGGCTACTCAGTTGGGCGCCTTGGCCATAAAAGGGGTTATAGAGCGATCTGGTATGGATGCCAGCCAAGTTTCGGATGTTTTTATGGGATCTGTATTGCAAGCTAATTTGGGGCAGGCGCCGGCTCGACAAGCTGCAAAGTTTGCAGGACTTCCCGATACGGTCAATTGCTCTACGGTCAATAAAGTTTGTGCAAGTGGTATGAAAGCCGTCTCGATGGCCGCACAGCATATTATGTTAGGCGATGCTTCTGTAGTAGTGGCCGGAGGAATGGAAAGTATGAGCAACACGCCTTATTACGCTGACGCCATGCGTTGGGGTAATAAATACGGTAATGTGCAATTCATCGATGGGTTGGCAAAGGATGGCCTTACCGATGTCTATGACGGAAAGGCCATGGGCTTTGCCGCTGAGCACTGTGCCTCCAGCTGTGGTATTACACGTGCAGAGCAAGATGCATTTGCGATCGAGAGTTACAAGCGTTCACAACAGGCCTGGGAACAAGGGCTTTTTGCTACTGAAGTGATACCGGTCTCTATTCCGCAGCGTAAAGGAGATCCAGTAGTGGTGTCCAGAGACGAAGAGCCATTTGCGGTTAAATTCGACAAGATACCCTCGCTCCCTGCTGCCTTTATAAAAGATGGAACAGTAACTGCCGCCAACGCTTCGACCATGAATGATGGTGCTGCCGCATTGATATTGATGTCTGCCGAAAAGGCTCGTGAGCTGGGACTGCAACCGCTAGCCGCCATAAGAGGATATGCCGATGCCGAGCAAGCTCCTGAGTGGTTTACTACAGCTCCATCGCTGGCCTTACCCAAGGCGATTGCCAAAGCAGGATTACAACCCTCCGACATTGCTTACTGGGAGCTAAACGAAGCGTTCTCTGTAGTGGGAATCGAAAATACCCGACGATTAAAGCTCGATCCGGCCACGGTCAACGTTCACGGAGGCGCAGTATCGCTGGGCCATCCATTGGGATGCAGTGG